>JAZBPT010000114.1:0-45947 GCA_036351755.1 Wenzhouxiangella sp.
AGCCGTCTGCCCCAGCCACATTCCGCTGGTCGATTTCTACAAGCACGGCAAGGACGAGCTGACCCGCCGCCGGCTCGATCGCCGCCGCGCCGCCCTGGCCAAGCGCCGCTACGAAGCGCGCGAGGAGCGACTCGAACGCGAAAGACAAGCGCGCCGGGCCAAACGACGAGAACGCGAAGAGAAGCTCAAGCGATCGGAAACGGACGCCAAAAGCGAGATCCAGGCCGCCATCGAGCGGGCAAAGCGCAAGAAGGAGGGCGGCAATGACTGAGCGATCACGGCGGTTCGAGGGGCCGAAGCCGGGGATGGAAGCGGTTTCGGGTTTCAGGTTTCAGGTTTCAGGGCGATCGCACTCGCACCGGTGGAGGCTCTCTTGAAATTCGCGACCTCCGGCGCGCCCTTCCAGCCGCCCGCGACCACGGTGGGCGGGATCATGCGACAGGTGCTCTATGCCCTGATACCGGCCGTGGTCGCGCACGTCTGGTTCTTCGGCTACGGCATTGTCTTCCAGCTCGTCCTGGCGGTCGGCTTCGCCGTCGGGCTCGAAGCCGTCATGCTCAAGCTGCGGGATCGGCCGCTCAAGCCCTTCCTGTCCGACTACAGCGCGGTGGTCACGGGCATGCTCTTCGCTCTGTGCATGCCGCCGCTGGCACCCTGGTGGGTCACCGCCGTGGGGATGGTCTTCGCCATCGTCATCGCCAAGCACCTCTACGGCGGCCTCGGCTACAACCTGTTCAATCCGGCGATGGTGGGCTTCGCCGCCGTCATCGTCGCCTTTCCTCTGGAGCTGAGCCACTGGCTGCTGCCCCGACAACTCTCCCCTGGGCTGCCCGGCCTGGCCGAGACCGCACAGGCGATCTTGACCGGAAGCCTGCCCGAGTCACTGAACTGGGACGCCGTCACGGGCGCCACGCCGCTCGACAGACTTCGAACGGGCGTGACCGAAAACCTGGCGATCGGCGAGATTCGAAATGCGCCGGTCTTCGGCGACTTCGGGGGCCTGGGCTGGGAGTGGATCGCCAACTTCTATGCCCTCGGCGGCCTCTACCTGATATGGCGGCGGGTCATTTCCTGGCACGTCCCCGTCGCAGTCATCGCCACAACGATCATCGTCTCCACACCGCTGTGGCTGCTGGGCCCGGATACCAACCCTTCCCCACTCCAGCACATTTTCTCGGGCGCCCTGGTACTGGCCGCCTTCTTCATCGCCACCGACCCGGTGAGCGGCTGTAGCACGCCGCGCGGAAAACTGGTCTTCGGCGCCGGCGTGGCCGTCCTGACCCTGGTCATCCGTCGCTGGGGCGGCTACCCCGACGGCGTGGCCTTCGCCGTGCTGCTGATGAACATGGCCGCCCCGCTGATCGACCGGCTGACCAAGTCCCGGACCTACGGGCACTGAGTTGCACACTCGGACCGGCAAGCCTGTGTTTCAGAACTGGCTGATGCTGGTCCCCTCGAAGCGATCGGCGAAGATCACGCTGGTTGCCGACGGCAACGTCGACGCGCTGGTCCGGGCCGCATCGCTGGAATAGTAGTCAGCGCTGGGCGCCTTGCCCCAGGCGGCGAAGAAGTAGGTGGAATCCGCACCCAGCCCGATCGCCGTGGCGGTTTCGGCCGGCCCCTCGTAGACCAGGATCGCGTCGGAGTCGTCGGGCCCCGAAGGCGCGGTGCCGACGCGCGCGAGAATGCGAAAATGCTCGCCCTGGCCCTCGCTGCCATTCCACGAAAGCGGAATCTCCGAGTCGGTGGCATTTCCCTGGTCCGCGGTGATACTCAAAGGAACCGGTGGCGCGACGGTGATGCTGAAATTTGGCGCGTGCGCCCATCCGTCCTGCGTCGCGTTCTTGCCGGCATCCCCGACGGCATAGAGCGTGTAGCCGGTCCCTAGCGGCGCATCGGCCGGGATGGTCAGAGTCACCACGTAACTCGCGGCACCGTCTTGCGGCAGCTTGAGCGCCTGGCTCTGATTCGTATGCGTGATCTGGGTATCGCCGTCGCCTGTCTTGGTCGGTTCGCCGGCGACATTGTCGAAAACAGGCTGCCGCAGGGCGTCCTCGCTGATCGCGGCGGTGAATCCGACTTCCGCGCTGGCAATGTCGATCCCCGATACGGTGATCAGATATTCGGCGGTCACCCCCGGCAAGAGAGCCTCCGGTCCCGCAGTTTGCGTGGTCACGCCGCCCGCCACGCCGTGGCACCCGCCGCACCCGTTGCCGGCATCGCCCGGACGAAGCGTCCCTCCGAACTCACCGGCAGAATGCGGCCAAGCCGTTGCGCATGCCGCCAACCCAAGGAGACCAATGCCGACACGGGCAGGAACGAATCGAAGAGAGAACATGGTGGTTCCTCCATCCTCTGGCGGTGGACAAGCATCCTGCCAGGACATCAACAGCAAAAAAGCGTGCAGCGGAAGTCCGCTGCACGCTTTCGCCCTGGAACCGCAAGGCTCTGCCTCAGAACTGGCTGTTGAGCAGCTCGAAGCGGTCCGAGAAGATCAGGTCCGCGGGCGGCGGCGGGTCGCCCATCACCGGATCGTCGACCGGATCGGCGGCTTCCCAGAACCAGTCGAAGTTTTCATCCGTGTACCAGACGCGGGCATAGCTGGCATCCGACAGCGGATCGGGGTAAGTCACTTCGGCGGTCGTGAACTGCGCCCAGGTCGAGTAGAGCGTGTCTCCGGCCGGACTCATCGTCAGGCTGGATTCTTCCGCGGAAACGTCCGAGCCGGTCGTGAGGCGCTCGAACTCGTTGCAGAAAATCCCGCTGGCAGTCGGCCCCGGGAGACAAGTCTTCTCCATGTCGTACTCGTCAGCCGTCACCTGGTAGTGATCGCCGTAGCGAACGGCCCGGCCGAAGAATAGATCCAGGGCCTCGGCTTCGCCTTCTTCCACCGTCGTGTTGTCTCCGGTCTCGTAGACGACGAAGAAGCGCGTCGGGTTGAACTCGTCGGAGTCGTAGTCGTAAGCACCGTCACCGTCGACCCCGATGGTCTTCATCGTGGGCGGATCGGGCGCATAGCGCGGATCGAGGATGGTGAACTTGTAGGTCGACGTACCGGTTTCCGAGCCCTGCAGCTGCGAGACGTTGCGCGCCTGCTCCGGGGCACCCGGCGGATAGTAGGTGCAGCGCTGGGTCGACTCGGGCGCGGTTGCGCCATCGCGCATGAACTCGCAGGTCGTGGTCCCGATGCCGAACCCGCTCTCGTTCGAGCCCCAGGCTGCGGGCGTGGTCGTCCAGGTCCGGCCACCGTCGAAGGAGCGGCGAATGTAGAGCTCGTAGCGATCGCTGCCGCTGGTGTTTCGCTTCCAGTTGGGCGACCAGGCATACATCACGACGATCATGTCGTTCCAGATGTAGCCGCGGTGACCCTTGGCGACATCCAGCGGGTTGTACCAGCTCTGATCGTCCAGGTTACTGCCCAGCGCGACCGACTCGGGGAAGGTGCCGCACAGCGGGGACCCCGGACACTGGGCCCAGGTTTCCATCTTGTCGAAGACGGTCTGGTCGTCCGGCGTATCACTGGCGATGCCGCTCTCGTCGATGGTCGGGCACACACCGTCGCTGGCGTCGTTGTCGCCGCCACCGCCGGTCGCGCAGTTCTCCGGCGTCACGCCCGAGAGATTGATCGCCGGGTCGTTGCAGATGCCCTTGGGATAGTAGGGATTCGAGTCGTCGATGTAGAGACGCTCCGCGCAGACCAGGTTGTCGAAGTCGTACGGGTTGGCGGACGCCCCGGCGTCGACGATACGACGGGCCATGATGTCGGCCGGACCGCCCTGCTGCATCAGACCCTGCTTGAACAGCGGCAGTGCCGTGAGGTTGCTGCCGGCTGCGTCTGCGCCCGAGCGGGGCTGCACCAGCAGGCTGCCTCGGCGGGCGATTTCGGTCCGGTAGAGGTCGAAGTTGTAATCGGTACCGCTGGTCACGCCGGTGAAGTCCCACATGTCCACGGTGCTCATCCTCGGGAAGGTTTCGCCCGTGCGCCAATCGATCTCCGGCTGGTTGAGCATGTTGCCCTGGGCGACCAGGTTCTTGACCAGGCCGGTTTCGCTGAGATCGGCGCTGGTCTGGGGCTGCCCCATTTCGAAGGAGAAGTACCAGACGTTCTTGCCGATGTCGGCCGTCTCGCAGTCGGCTTCACCCTCGTTGCAGGGGGTGGCGGTCTCGACGCCGGTCTCGCCGACCTTGAAGAAGAAGCGGCCCAGTCCCTTGCTTTCCTCGGCGATCACGACGACCCAGGCACCGATGGTATTGCCGAGTTCGTCCGTACGCGCCTGCAGGGAGACCCGCGGCCGCGTCGCTGCGGTATTGGCCACATTGGGAAGCCCGTCCTCGCTGACGCAGACTTCGGTGGTGCCGCTGCCCTGCCCGGTCGGAATCACGACGGTGTCAACGCACTGGTTCTTGAGGCCGAAATCCAGTGCATCGGCGGTGCAGTAGAGGGGAACCCCGCCGGTGCCGTCGCCGCTGCCCGTGCAGCGGGCGTTATTGGTCATGCGCATGGGCACGGCAAAGGGAACGAAGGGTTTCGGCTTTTCGGTATTGGCGGGCCAGTAAGTCGGCAGGTCGACCGGCGTGCCTTCGTCGTCGACCGTCTCGAAGTGCGCATCGGGCAGGAAGCTGTACCAGATGTCGGTCTGGTTGTTGGCGATGGCGCCGCTCCAGCCTTCGCCGGGGCCCTCCCCGGCACCGGGCAGCAAGCCACCGGGATCCTCCTGCCAGGTGAGCACGACGCCCGCATCCTGAACGAAGGCGATTTCCACGCGGTTGACGTCCCGGCGGCCGGAGGTCAGGCGCTCGGGCTTGTACCAGACCACGTGGAAGGCCTCCGTGGCTTCGCTGGTGCGGGGATCGTCGCCCTCCACGAGGACGCCGCGAGCCGTCCACAGGCAGTGATACGGCACGACACCGACCGTGGGGTAGCCCTGGGCGCCGTAGTCGACCAGCCCCTGGGAGCCGGCGACCCCGAACACATCGGTCAGGTACAGATCGGTCTCGGGATCGATGCCCAGCTCGGTCGCGACGGCGCCGAGCGTGGGCGTGGTGCCGTCATCGAGCGTGTATGCAGGCGAACCTGACGAGCAGTAGCGGCTCTGCCAGGCTACCGCAATATGCCGGCCGGCGACCGCGTGAACGATGTTGGTGACGTCCCCGGGGTAGGCGGGCACCGAAGTGGCGAATTCCGCCGCGGATTCGGACAGGTTGGTCGTCTTCCAGGTCTGGCCGTCGTCCAGGCTGATGCCGGCATAGGCGTCGCGCTTGCCCTTGCCGGTGAATCCGCCGGCATTCTCGTCGCCGACCGGCTCCGCACCGGCCACCGCGCCGTAGAGAAACGCGCTGACCACCGGCTTGGCCACGGTCCGCGTCTTGACCGTGACCGCTTCGTCGTCGGTCGTATAGGGCACGCTGCTCGCCGTTCCGTCGGATGCCTGTGCGGGCACATATTCCCTCAGGTACTTGACGAAAACGTGCTCGGCTTCCGGAGAATGCTGGACTCCGTCGATTTCGAGAAGCCCCGCATCCAGGGTGATGTTCTGGTTGATGTCGCGGTTGATCGAATCGCCCGCCTGGGAGAACACCGTCGAAGGCGACAACGCGCCGACAATAGCGGTCACCAGGATCACGGCCGAAAACCTTGAATTGATCATTGAAAACCCTCCTGAGCGCCGGATGGCAAATAAAGACTGGTATCTCGGGTTTCGATGAAAGCTCGGCGGCCGTAAAGCCCGCCGATCAAACGCCTGCACCCATACAACTCTGGACTGAAAGTCTAGAATCCAGCCAAACCGAACCCGGTGACGTAGATCAATAAATTCGCAACTTCTAATGACGCGGTACGCATCCGCATTCGTCGACGCTTCCGTACAATCGGACGGGTGTCTTTCGAGTTGGGCAATTCATGAAGGAGAGCAGCACCCTCGCACCGGCGCTGGCCGTCTTCGCCGGGCTCGGCCTGGTCGCGGCCCTGTTGCTGGCCGGCCTGAATGCCCTGACCGAGGAACGCATCACAGACGAGCGCCGCAATCACGCCCTCCGGGCGGT
Organism: Wenzhouxiangella sp.; assembly: GCA_036351755.1. Taxonomy (GTDB): domain Bacteria; phylum Pseudomonadota; class Gammaproteobacteria; order Xanthomonadales; family Wenzhouxiangellaceae; genus Wenzhouxiangella. The sequence goes on from JAZBPT010000114.1 coordinate 6,043, forward strand.
CTCAGCCATGCTGCTGGCGGGCAGCTACGACAACGATTTGCTCGACACGGCAGAGCCAATCGAAATCCGCGGTCTCGAGGAAGCAACGACTTACACCTCCCGGCTGTCGGGAAGTGCGACGGCGCTCGTGTTCGACATCGTGACAGCGAACGGCTACAGCGGCGACATCAGGCTGCTGGTCGCCGTAAGCGCCGAAGGCGTCGTGCTCGGCTCGCGCATCCTCGAACACAGGGAGACACCCGGCCTGGGCGACCGGATCGAGCGCGACAAGAGCGACTGGCTGGCGCAGTTCGACGGCAAGTCCCTGGGCCGCCCGCCTGCCGAAGAGTGGGCGCCCGACCGACGGGGCGGCGCTTTCGACACGGTCACCAGCGCCACCATAAGCTCGTCGGCCGTAGTCGACGCCATCAAGCGCGTCCTGCTAACGTTCGAGTCGCGAGGAGACGTGTTGCTCAGGGAAACCCAGGCCAAGTGACCACCGGAGCGGAATGACTGACATGAATCGGATCTGGCGCGACGGGCTATGGGACAACAATCCCGGCCTGGTGCAACTGCTCGGCCTGTGTCCATTGCTGGCGGTTTCCAACACGGCCGTCAACGGCCTTGGGCTGGGACTGGCGACGCTGATCGTGCTGGTTGCCAGCAGCGTGCTGGTCTCTGCGCTGCGCAACACCTGGCGGCCGGAAACCCGCATCCCGGCCTTCGTGCTGATCATCGCCTCGACGGTCACCGCCATAGACCTGTCGATGCAGGCCTGGCTGCACGAGCTCAGCCGCAGCCTGGGGATCTTCGTGCCGCTGATCGTCACCAACTGCACCATCCTGGCCCGGGCCGAAGCCTTTGCTTCGAGGCAGCCGGTCGGCTCCAGTCTCGTGGACGCCCTGGCCCAGGGCACTGGTTTCGCCGCCGTCCTGGTGGTGCTCGGCGCCGGCCGCGAAATGGTCGGTCGCGGCACCTTGTTGGATGGAGCGGAAATGCTTTTCGGCGATTCGGCCGCGGGCTGGTCCATCCCGGTTCTCCCCTTCGAACAGGGCCTGCTCCTTGCCGTGCTTCCGCCAGGCGCTTTCATCGGCCTCGGCCTGCTGGTGGCCGGACGGCAGTACCTGGTCAATCGTTCGCGGGAAGCCGGCGTAAAATCCCGCCCTGCCCCATCGACCGCCGACCCGACCACGCCATGAACAAGACTGATCGCGAGGAGTTCTTTCGCCGGCTGCGGGAGCTCGACCCGCACCCGACCACCGAACTGGAGTACGACACGCCCTTCGAGTTGCTGGTGGCCGTGATCCTGTCCGCCCAGGCCACGGACGTCGGCGTCAACAAGGCCACCCGGCGCCTGTTTCCGTTCGCCAACACACCGCAGAAGATTCTCGAACTGGGCGAGGACGGCCTGAAGGACTACATCAAGACCATCGGCCTGTTCAATTCCAAGGCCAGGAACATCATCAAGACCTGCCGCGACCTGGTGGACCATCACGACGGGGTGGTACCGGACAGCCGGGCCGAGCTGGAGGCACTGGCCGGTGTCGGCCGCAAGACCGCCAACGTGGTCCTCAACACCGCCTTCGGCCAGCCGACGATGGCCGTCGACACCCACATCTTCCGGGTCGCCAACCGCACGGGACTGGCGCCTGGAAAGACGCCCCTGGCGGTGGAAAAGGCCCTGCTCAAGCGCGTGCCGGAGGCCTACCTGAAGGATGCCCACCACTGGCTGATCCTGCACGGGCGCTACACCTGCAAGGCTCGCAAGCCGCTGTGCGGGCAGTGCCCGGTCTACGACCTGTGCCGATGGCGACAGAAAAAGCGGCATTTCGAAGAAACGCAGCCGGCGGGTAACTGACTTCGATAGGTGATTCCATCTAGCAGATATTTAACGCAACAGTGCTAGAGTATTGACGAACATCAAGTTTCGGTGTTCCCTGTTAATTCCGATCCGTGGAGGAACCAGTCATGTCCGACAAGAAATACCTGTTGACCGCCATCAGCACCGTTGCCGCCGCTTCCTTTTCCCTGAGCGCGCTGGCTTCCCAGGACGCCAGCATCGACCCCTTCCAGGCCGAGGATCTGCCGGCCGGATTCCAGGTCTCCGCCGACGACCACAAGGACGAGGAAGGCAAGTGCGGTGAAGGCAGCTGCGGCGAAGACAAGGACAAGGATGAAGAAGGCCGTTGCGGCGAAGGCAGCTGCGGTGAAGGGCACGGCGACGACGAACACCATGACGAAGACAAGGGCGAGGAAGGCAGCTGTGGCGAGGGATCCTGCGGTGAAGGATCCTGCGGCAGCGTCTGAATCGACTGACCGATGCCGCAAGCATCGACGTTCGACCTGAGCGGGGCCGGGCTGGGTCTCAGGCGAGGCCTGCTCGAGCCGCTCCGTGAAGCCGATCTCTCGGAGGTCGGCTTCATGGAAGTCGCCCCGGAAAACTGGATCGGCGTCGGCGGCCGCCTCGGCCGCCGCTTCGCCGAATACACCGAACGCTTCCCCTTCGTCTGCCACGGCCTGTCGCTTTCGCTCGGCGCCCCCGAGCCGCTCGACCGCGGCTTTCTCGAACGCGTCCGCCGCTTTCTCGACCGGCATGAGATCCGCGGCTACTCCGAACACCTGAGTTACTGTTCGGAGCACGGCCACCTCTACGACCTGATGCCCATCCCGTTCACCGAGGATGCGGTCGAATGGGTCGCCTCGCGTATTCGCCAGACCCAGGACATCGTCGGGCGCCGGATCGCGGTCGAGAACATCTCCTACTACGCGACCGTGGGCGCGGAGATGAGCGAACTGGAATTCATCAACGCCGTGCTCGAACAGGCCGACTGCCGGCTGCTGCTCGACGTCAACAACATCTACGTCAACAGCGTCAACCACGGCTACGACCCCCACGAATTTCTCGCCGGCCTGCCCGCCGATCGCGTCGCCTACATCCACGTCGCCGGCCACCACAACGAAGCCGAGGACCTGATCATCGACACGCACGGCGCACCGGTCATCGACCCGGTCTGGCGGCTACTGGCCGAGGCCTACCGGCGACTGGGCGCCGTTCCGACCCTGCTCGAGCGCGACTTCAATTTTCCGCCTGTGGAAGAGTTGCTGTCCGAGGTCTCGCAGATCCGCCGACTCCAGGACGACCATGCCCCCGCAGCGCGACGGCAATTCGCCTCCTGAGAGCCTGCTGGCCCTGCAGCGGCAGTTCGCGGGCCATCTCCGCGATCCAAGCCGCGTGGCGGCGCCCGAGGGCCTCGAGGAGCGACGGCTCGCAATCTACCGCCGTCTGTTCTTCGGCAACCTCAACAACCTGTTTTCGAAGAACTTCCCGGTGCTCTACAAGCTGGTCGACCGGGAGCGCTGGCAGTCGCTGATTCGCGAGTTCATGGTCGATCACCGCTCGACCACCCCGATGTTCACCGAGATCGGGCGAGAATTCGTACGCTTCCTGGAGGAACGACAGCCCGACGGCCTGCCGCCCTTCGCGCTGGAGTTGGCCCACTGGGAGTTTCTCGAGACCTGCGTGCGGCTGGCCGAAGCCGACCCCGGCGCGGTTGCCTGCGACGTCGAAGGCGACCTTCTGGCCGCGCGAATCGCTCTCAATCCCACCTTGCGCCTGGCGCAGTACAGCTGGCCGGTTCACGAAATCGCGCCGGAGCAGCGCCCCGAACGGCCGCTCGAACAGCCCCTGATCCTGGCGGCCTGGCGCAAGATCGACGATCGCCTCGGCTTCATGAAGCTCAATGCCGTCACCGCAAGACTTCTGGAGCTCATCGACCGGCAACCCGAGTTGACCGGGCGTTCGGTACTGGAGAACATCGCCGAGGAGATGCATGCGCCGGATTCGGCGACCATCGTGCGTTCCGGGGCGACCATGCTCGAGCGCCTGCGCGACCGGGGGATCGTGCTCGGCACCCTCCCTCAGTAGATCTCCTCGAGCTTCCAGCCGCGGTCCCGCAGCAGGGCGACCAGCCCGTCGGGCCCGTGCAGGTGCAGCGCACCGACGGCGATGATCAGTCCGCCTTCGGCCAACCAGGATTCCGCCCGCTCGAGCATTCGGCGATTGCGGGCCTCGAGGCCCTGCTCGTCGAAATAGCGCACGATGTGCTCTTCCAGGCCGGCCATCTGCTCTTCAGCCACTGCGTCCAGTCGATCCAGGTCACCGTCCACGTAGGCCGACACGAGCTCGTCGAAGACCGCCTCGTAGGCGTCGTGATCGTCGACCGTCGCCCGAATCAGGCTGACCTGGTCGACGAGCGGCATGCCGGCAAGGAAATCGACCTGCTCGTCGACGGTTTCCAGCGCGACGACGTCCAGACCCGCACCCTGCGCGCGGTAGGAGAGCATCAGGTCCATGTACATGCCGGTCTCGGGCGGCCGGGTCGCCAGGGTCAGGGCCACGGCCCATGGCTTCATGCGGTTGACGGCCGGCTCCGTCATTCCGTATTTGTCGGTGAGCACGCTCACGACCCGATCATGAAGCGCCGGCTCCAGCACCTCGTCGAGGGATTGTTCGCTCGAGACCATCGCCTGCCGCAGCCGATCGAGCATGCCCGCGTCCGGCACCAGCTCCAGCGCGATCCGGTCGGCCCGGGTCAGCGCATCCACCAGCGGGGCCGGCCATTCCAGGAGACGCGGATCCTCGCTGTGCATGGTGCCCAGCAACCAGTTCTGTCGACCGGCCTCGTCGGTGACCGACCAGAAAACCGCCGCGGAGGCCAGGCCCGGCAGCAGCACCAGCGCGAACACCACGCCGCGGGCCCACGAACGTCGGTGGTCAAACCGGTGACGGTGCATTATCCTGCTTCTTTTGCCCATTTGCGTTCTTCATGCCTTCAATCGTCAACCGTTTCCGCGGTTTTCAGCCCGTGGTCGTCGATGTCGAAACCGGCGGTTTCAATGCCCGCACCGACGCCCTGCTCGAACTGGCCATGTGCATCATCGAAATGGACCCTGACGGCTGGCTGTCCCCGGGCGAAGTCATGATGCAGCATATCAAGCCCTTCGAGGGCGCGAACATCGAAGAGGCCGCGCTGGAATTCAACGGCATCCGCCCGGATCACCCGCTGCGGCCCGCGGTGACCGAACGCGAAGCCCTGAAACACCTGTTTCTGCCGGTTCGCCAGAGCCTGCGCGAGACCGGCTGCAAGCGCGCCGTCCTGGTCGGCCACAACGCGCATTTCGATCTCGGCTTCCTCAACGCAGCCGTGGAGCGCACGAACTACAAGCGCAATCCCTTTCATCCGTTCAGCTGCTTCGACACGGCCACGCTCGGCGGCCTGGCCTACGGACAGACGGTACTGGCCCGGGCGGTCAGCGCCGCGGGACTCGACTGGGACAAGAGCCGCGCCCACTCGGCCGCCTACGACACCGAACGCACGGCCACTCTGTTCTGCAACATCGTCAACCGCTGGCGCCACCTCGAGGAAATCGAGGAAGACAGCGGCTGATCCGATATCCTGAGGTTTTGCACGCCCTTGAAACGAAGGGTTTATCATTCCCATCTACTTTCTTACATCCGCACGCAATGGAGGACCGCACAATGGCTTTTGAGCTTCCCGACCTGCCCTACGCGATGGATGCCCTGGCGCCGAACATTTCCCGCGAAACGCTGGAATACCATTACGGCAAGCATCATCAGACCTACGTCAACACGCTCAACGACATGATCGGCGGCACCGAGTTCGCCGACATGGAACTCGAGGACATCGTGCGCAAGTCCTCCGGCCCGATGTTCAACAACGCCGGCCAGATCTGGAATCACAACCTGTATTGGCGCTGCATGTCGCCCGACAGCGGCAAGGAGCCGGAAGGCAAGCTGGGCGAACTGATCCAGCGCGACTTCGGCGACTACAACCGCTTCGTCGACGAATTCACGCAGGCCTGCGTCAAGCGCTTCGGCTCGGGCTGGGGCTGGCTGGTGCAGACGCCGGACGGCAAGCTGGAGGTCACCTCCACGCCCAATGCCGAAAACCCCCTGCTCAGCGACAGCACCGCCCTGCTCGGCTGCGACGTCTGGGAACACGCCTACTACATCGACTACCGCAATGCGCGGCCGAAGTACGTCGAGGCTTTCCTGGAGATCGTCGACTGGGACTTCGTCGCCTCGCGCCTCAAGGGCTGATCGACGCGCCCCGAGCTCCGACCGGCGGCGTGCAACCGCCGCCGGTCGACTTTCAGCGGTAGAATGGCCGCTCTTTCCAATCCCCGACGGGTGTGATGACGCATCTGTTCAACACCTATGCGCGCATGCCGGTGCGCATCGTCCGCGGCGAAGGCGCCTGGCTGATCGACGACCAGGGGCGGCGTCATCTCGACGCCATCTCCGGCATCGGCGTATGCAGCCTGGGCCATGCCCATCCCAAGCTGGCCGACGCCATCGCCGATCAGGCGCACAAGCTCATCCACACCGCCAACATCGTCGAACTGCCGCTGCAGGAGCAGCTCGGCGAGGCCCTGTCCGAAATCAGCGGCCTGGAACGCGCCTTCATCGCCAACTCCGGCGCCGAGGCGATCGAGTGCGCTCTCAAGCTCTCGCGTCTGCACGCCCATGAAAAGGGCGTGGAGCGGCCCGCCGTGCTGGTCGCCGAACACGGCTTCCACGGCCGCACGCTGGCGGGCATCAGCGCGTCCGGCAACCCGGCCATCCAGGCCGGCTACGCGCCACTGGTCGACGGCTTCGTGCGCGTTCCCTTCGGCGACACGGCCGCTGCCGAACGCGCCCTGGCCGACAACCCGGATATCGTCGCCGTGCTGGTCGAATCGGTGCAGGGCGAAGGCGGCGTGCACGTGCCGCCCGACGACTATCTGCCGGGACTGCGGAGAGCCTGCGACGAGCACGGCGCCCTGCTGATGCTCGACGAGATCCAGAGCGGCATGAACCGCACCGGCCGTTGGTTCGCCTTCCAGCACCATGCCGGCCTGAAACCCGACGTGGTGACCGTCGCCAAGGCGCTCGGCAACGGCGTCCCCGTCGCCGCCTGCCTGGCGCGCGAAGAGGTAGCCGCCCTGATGAAGCCCGGGAGCCACGGCACGACCTTCGGCGGCAATCCGCTGGCCTGCCGCGCCGCGCTGACCGTCATCGAACTCATGCGCGACGAAAACATCGGCGAGCGGGCCGCTCGAGCCGGCCGTCGCCTCGTCGACCGGCTACGGCAAGGGCTGGAAGGCCTCGCGCCGGTGCGGGAGATCCGCGGCCGCGGGCTGATGGTGGGCATCGAACTCGATCGCGATTGCGCCGAACTCAAGGCCGACGCACTCGAAGCCGGCGTGATCATCAACGTCACCCGCGGGCGGACGGTTCGCCTGTTGCCGCCCCTGATCGTCAGCGACGACGAAGTCGACCGCATCGCCGAGGTCGTCGTCGGCTGCATCCGCAAGCGCTACTGCCCATGATCCTCGAAGTCGACGACATCTGGCTCGGCTACGAGGAGACCAGCGTCATCCGCGGCCTCAGTTTCGGCCTGGACACCGGCGAGATCGGCTGCCTGCTGGGCGCGTCGGGCTGCGGCAAGACAACGGCCCTGCGGGCCATCGCCGGATTCGAGCCGCTGCGCGCCGGCGAAATCCGCATCGGCGACAAGGTGGCCTCCACGCCCAGCTTCCGCCTGGCGCCGGAGAAGCGCAGCGTCGGCATGGTGTTCCAGGATCACGCCCTGTTCCCGCACCTGGACGTGGCCGGCAACGTGGGCTTCGGCCTGCGCCGGCTGTCGAAGAAGGAACGGTCACGTCGGATCGACGACTTACTCGATCTGACCGGCCTCGGCGGCTACTCCCACCGCTACCCGCACGAACTCTCCGGCGGGCAGCAGCAGCGCGTGGCCCTGGCGCGGGCGCTCGCGCCCGAGCCGGACGTCCTGCTCATGGACGAGCCTTTCTCAAACCTGGACGCGCGGCTGCGGCGTCACGTCGGCGAGGAAGTACGCAACATTCTCAAGGCCCGGGGCACGGCCACGCTGATGGTCACGCACGACCAGCAGGAAGCCTTCGCCCTGGCCGACCGCGTGGGCCTGCTCAAGGACGGCCGTATGTTGCAGTGGGACTCGCCCTACCAGCTCTACCACCGGCCGGCGAGCCACTACGTGGCGGCCTTCACCGGCCGCGGTTCCTACCTGAGGGCGCACGTCGAGGCCGACACGCTCGTCCACGGCCTGGGACGCTCACCGGTGCCGGCCGATCGGCCCGAGGGCGACGAACTGGCCCTGCTGATCCGCCCCGACGACATTCGCCCGGACGCCGACGGCCCGCGGGCGCGGGTCATTGCCCGCCAGTTCCAGGGCGCGCAGATCCTCTACCGCCTGGTCCTCGACTCGGGCGAGGAAATCGCCGCGCTGTTTCCAAGCCACGACGATTACGCGGTCGACCAGACCATCGGCGTGACGCTCGATGCGCGCCACCTGGTGCTGTTCCCGACCGCGCAGGCCGAACCCTTCATCACTCCGACGAACGGCAATGGCAACTGAGTCCTCCCCAGATCCCGCGCTGTTCGTCGTCTGCCTCGGCGGCGGCGCCGCCGGCAGCAACGTCGAGTTGCACGACGTGGTTTTCGCGGTGGGCACCGATCTCGAATCCACGCACGAGCAGCTGCTCGACCAGTGGTTCGGCCTGCCCGACGGCCTGCACGTCGACGCCTGGGCGCGCGTGGAGCAAGTGCCGGGCTACCGGGTGCACCTGACGCGCGAAGCCCCGGACAACGGCATGCGCCTGTATTTCGTCAACATCGGCGGCTATGCGCCTGGCGAGCTGTGGGAGCGGCATGCCTATGCGCTCTACCCGGCTCGCTCGCCGGCCGAAGTCAAGGCACGCGCCAGGAAGGAACTGCTGGTGGGCCGCGAGTCGGTCCACCGCGACGATCTCTACGATATCGATGATGTGCTCGAGGTCCAGCCGGCCGGGAACTGGCACGTGACACTGGAAGCCGACCCCGAGGCCGGCAAGCCGGAAGTCACCAACGGCTACTTCCCGATTCCGCGCCGCACGATCGCCGAATGGCGTTCACGCGGCACGAAAGGATGAGAGACGCTCAGATCGAGACGAGCTTCTCGAGCAGGCGATCGAGCGGATCCGGCAGGTCTTCCTTCAGCTCCAGCGCAACCGGCACCAGCGCCGGCCAGGTCTCGGCCAGCAGCGTGGCGTGACCAACCTTGCGGCCCGGCCGCGGCTGCTTGCCGTAATCGTGCCAGTGCAGGTCGGGCACTTTCAGCAATTCGTCCGTCGACGGCATCGCCCCGATCCAGTTGAACATCATGGCGGGCGCGCGCAAGTCGGTGGCGCCGAGCGGCAGGTCGCAGACTGCGCGGATGTGGTTCTCGAACTGCGAACAGACCGCGCCCTCGATGGTCCAGTGGGCGGAATTGTGAACCCTCGGCGCGAACTCGTTGCCCAGGATCCGGTCCCCGGCCACGAACAGCTCCAGGGTCAGGCAGCCGATGTAATCCAGGTGCTCGGCCAGCAAGCGCCCACAGGCCTCGGCGCGCTCGCGCAGGCCCGCATCCACATTGGCGGGGGCGGCCGCCAGCCTCAGCATGCCGTCGGCGTGCACCGTGCGCGAGAGCGGATAGCAGCGCATTTCGCCTTCGGCATTGCGGACCACCGAGATGGCGCACTCGAAATCGAAGTCGACCCAGCCTTCGAGAATCAGGTCGTAGTCGCCCAGTTCGGCCCAGGCCGGCTCGAGATCCTCGGGCGTGCGCAGCAGGTATTGCCCCTTGCCGTCGTAGCCCATGCGTCGCGTCTTGAGCAAGGCCGGATAGCCAATGCGGTCCAGCGCCTCGAGCAGGTCGGTGCGCCCCGAGACCGGCGCGAAAGGCGCAACCTCGATATCGAGGGACTCGAACAGGCGTTTTTCGGTCAGGCGGTCCTGGGCCGCGGCGAAGGCATTGGCCGCCGGACGCACGGGGTGCCCGGCGTCGGCCAGGCGCTCGAGCACGGTCGCGGGGACGTTCTCGAAGTCGCAGGTGATGCGATCGCAGGCCGACAGTCGATCCAGTGCGTCCGCGTCCTCCCAGTCGGCGACAACCAGTTCGCCGAGCTGCCCGGCGCAGGCATCGGCCTTGGGATCGAGAAACACGAACTCGCAGCCCAGCGGCAGGCCCGCCTGAGCCATCATGCGCGCGAGCTGGCCGCCGCCGAGGATACCGACCTTCATGACTGGCGCGGATCCGTGGCCGCCAGCACCGCTTCGGACTGGCTGCGGCGCCATTGGCGGTAACGCTCGCGAATCTCGGGATGGGACTGCCCGACCATCGAGGCGGCCAGCAGGCCGGCATTGATCGCCCCCGCCTTGCCGATGGCCAGGGTGCCCACGGGCACGCCGCCGGGCATCTGCGCGATCGACAGCAGGGAGTCGAGGCCATTGAGCGTGCGCGACTGCACCGGCACGCCGAGGACGGGCAGCACGGTCTTGGCTGCGACCATGCCCGGCAGGTGGGCGGCACCGCCAGCGCCCGCGATGATCACCTCGAGGCCGCGCTCTTCGGCGGTTTCGGCGTACTCGAACATGGCATCCGGTGTGCGGTGCGCGGAGACGACCTTGACCTCGTGCGGGACGTCCAGGGCCTCGAGCACTTCGGCGGCGTGAGACATCGTCTCCCAGTCGCTCTTCGAGCCCATGATGATGCCGATCAGGGGGGCTTGGGCCATGTGCGGTGCCTCCGCATGAGGAAAACAGGGAATACTAGCAGCGCCGCCTCCCCGAGTAAACGCGCTTCCAGCCTTTGCGCAGAGCGGCTACAATCACCGGCATGGCTATCGCTGACCCCCTTCTCGACATTCTCTGCTGCCCGGTGAGCCACCAGCCGCTGCGGCCGCTGGAGAAGAGCCGGCTGAAGAAGCTGGCCGACCGAATCGCCGCAGGCGACGTCCAGTACGTCGATCACAGCCCGGTGGAAGAAAAACCGCGCGAGGCGCTGATCACCCGCGACGACAAGGTCATCTACCTGGTCATCGACGGCATCCCGGTCCTGCTGCCCGATCGTGGCATCGGCACCGCGCAGTTCACCGATCCGGTCTGAACACGGCGGCACTCACAGGCTGTCGACTTCCCGCTTGACGAATGCCGCGCGATCCTCGACCGCTCGGCGCCGCTCCTCGCTCATCCGGTCGACGTGGCGGTACATCATCTTCATCCTGCCGTTGGACTCGAGGCGGCGCCGGTGGCGCATCAGGAAGTCCCAGTACAGGGCGTTGAACGGACAGGCATCGTCGCCGGTCGTTTCCTTGACCCGGTAGCGGCAGCCGGCGCAGTAGTCGCTCATGCGGTCGATGTACTTGCCGCTGGCGGCATACGGCTTGGAACCCAGCAGCCCCCCGTCGGCGTGCATCACCATTCCCAGGGTGTTGGGCAGTTCCACCCAGTCGAAGGCGTCGGCGTAAACGGCCAGGTACCAGTCGCAGATCTGCTCCGGCACCACCCCCAGCAGCAGCGCGAAGTTGCCGGTGACCATCAGTCGCTGGATGTGATGCGCGTAGGCGTTTCGGCGCGTGGCATCGATGGTCTCTCGCAGGCAATTCATGCCGGTCTCGCCGCTCCAGTAGAAGTCCGGCAGGTCGCGCTCGTTGCCCAGGCCGTTGCGCTTGGCATACCCCGGCATCTCGCGCCAGTAGATGCCGCGCACGAACTCCCGCCAGCCGATGATCTGCCGGATGAAGCCTTCGGCCGCGTTGAGCGGGATGTCGCCGTCGCGCCAGGCGTTCTCGACGGCATCGCAGACTTCCACGGGCGTGAGCAGGCCGATGTTCAGGCTCGACGACAGCCGGCTGTGGAACAGCCAGTCGGAATCGCTGTGCATGGCGTCCTGGAAGTCGCCGAACTGCGCGGCCGCCGAACGGATGAAGTGGGCCAGCGCCCGGCGGGCCTGCGCGATCGTCACCGGGTAGTCGAAGCCCCCGATCTCGCCGAAGGCGTCGATGTGCCGCGATACCGTATCCATCACCTCGCGCGTGATGGCATCGGGGGAGAACGACATCGGGCTGGCTGCCGGCGGATCGCCCTTCCAGGCCTTGCGGTTGGACTTGTCGAAGTTCCAGTCGCCGCCGGCCGGTTCGTCGCCCTCCATCAGGTAGCCGGTCTTGTTGCGCATGCGCCGATAGAAGAATTCCATGCGCAGCTGGCGCCGGTCGCTGGCCCAGTCGTTGAATTCTTCCAGGCCGCAGACGAAGCGCGCATCGGGCAGGATGGTGACGTCCACGCCGAAGCGCGCGGACCAGCCCTGGATCTCCTCGAGCACCCGCCACTCCCCGGGCCAGCTCACGACGATTTCGTCGACTTCGTGGCTCCGACAGGCGCGCTCGACCAGGTCCGAGAAGCTGGCGACTGCGCTGTCCGCATCGAATCGGTGATAGTCGACCGTCCAGCCGCCCTCTCCGGCCGCCTCGGCGAAGTGGCGCATGGCCGAGAGCACCAGCACGATCTTCTTGGCGTGGTGCCAGACATAGCCGGTCTCGTCGGCAAGCTCGCCCATGATGAGCCGGTCGCGCCGCGGATCCAGCGCCTCGCAGACCGGGTTGGGCCAGTGCAGCTGGTCGCCGCAGATCAGGCCGAGACGGATTCCCATGCCGATTTTCCCGTATTGAAGACTCGCGCACGCTAGCACGGCACGCGTGGCCGGACCGTCATGCCGCCGCCCTGCCCGAATCGGGAATGCGTTATAGAATGGGCGTTTTCGACGACAGAGAACGCGCATGGGTCCGGCCACCCACTATTTCGACCTCGAGCAACCGTTCCCGCTCTACCGCGGCGGGCGCCTGCCCCACGTGCGCCTGGCCTGGGAGTCCTGGGGCGAACTCGACGCCGACAAGTCCAACGCCGTGCTGATCTTCACCGGGCTGTCGCCCGGGGCGCACGCCGCCTCCAGCGCGCAGGACCCCGAGCCGGGATGGTGGGAAGGCATGATCGGGCCTGGCAAGTACATCGATACCGACCGGCACTTCGTGCTCTGCGTCAATTCGCTCGGCTCCTGCATGGGCTCGACCGGCCCGGCCAGCATCAATCCCGAAACCGGCAAACCTTGGCGCCTGGCCTTTCCCGAGCTGGCCATCGAGGACATCGCGCGCGCCACGCGCCTGGTGGTCGAACACCTGGGCATCGAGACCCTGCACGCGGTGATCGGCCCGTCTATGGGCGGGCTGACCGCGCTGGCCTGGCTCAAGCAATACCCGCAGAGCGCGCGCAAGCTGGCGCTGATCTCGACGGCCTGCTCGGCCACGCCGATGGCCATTGCCATTCGCTCGTTGCAGCGCGAAGCGATCGTCACCGACCGCAATTTCCGCGACGGCAACTACACCGAGGACGACTGGCCGGAAGTCGGCATGCGCCTGGCCCGAAAGCTGGGCATGATCTCGTATCGCTCGGCCACCGAATGGCAGCAGCGCTTCGGCCGCCAGAGCCAGGACTACTTCCCGCCGACCCTGTTCGGCATGCGCTTCGCCGTCGAGTCCTACCTGGAGACCCATGCACGCAAGTTCGTCGGCCAGTTCGACCCCTGCAGTTACCTCTACCTGTCTCGGGCCATGGACAACTTCGATTTCTGCGACAGCTCCGAGACGCTCAAACGCATGTTCGATCGCTGCTTCTCCGGCGAGGCTCTCGTGCTGGGCGTCAAGACGGATATCCTGTTCCCGCTGACACAGCAAAAGGACCTGGCCGCGGCGCTGGAGGCCAGCGGCAACGACGTCGCCTACCAGGCCCTGCCCTCCGTCCAGGGGCATGACGCCTTCCTGGCCGACGTCCCGACATTTGGCAAACCGATCAGGAAGTGGTTGCAATGACGCTTGAATTCCCCGGAAAGTCGCGAATGATCGAAAAGATCCATCGCGCCGTATCGGCCGATTGCGCCGAAGACATCACCGAAAACCTGCGCCGCTGCCTGTGCGAGCTGGTGGCCGACGAGAGCATCCAGCTACCCGACTGCGTCTACGACTACAGCACGGACCACTACTGCCGCCGGCTGCTGCACCAGGACGAGGAACTCGGCTATACCGTGTTGGCCATGACCTGGGGGCCCGGCCAGGGCACGCCGCTGCACGACCATGCCGGCATGTGGTGCGTCGAGGCCGTCTGGCACGGGGAGATCGAAGTCGTCCAGTACGAGCTGGTCGAACGCGGCAGCGACGAGTTCCGGCTGGAGCCGCGCACCACGATGCGAACGGGCGTGGGCAGCGCAGGCAGCCTGATTCCCCCGCACGAACACCACACCATCGCCAATCCCAGCGAAACGGAGCCGGCCATCACCATCCACATCTACTCCGGGGTAATGGACGAATGCTGCGTGTTCAAGCCGGTCGAGGGCCACTGGTACCGCCCGAAGCCGACGCCGCTGAGCCTGGACTCGGACTAGCCCGAACGACTCATCAACGACCTGTTGCGGACGTCGAGACGCCCTCGCTACGGCAGATCATGAATCGTTCGGGCTAGACAAACGACATCGCGGCAAAGACAATAAGCCTCCCGCTGCCGGGATGGCGGAACTGGTAGACGCGACGGACTCAAAATCCGTTTGCCGAAAGGCAGTGAGGGTTCGAGTCCCTCTCCCGGCACCAAATAACTACGGGCCTTGCAGCCGATCAGCGCCAGGCGGGCAAGCCCTCGAACATTTCACCATGTAGGCACTGTGTAGGCAGGTTGGCGGTATGGCGAGCAATTTTCCTACACCCTCCCCCGCCGAACTCTGATTGCCCCCACCGGCATTCGACGGCATCATGGACATGCACGGTCGGGACCGTCAGGCAGTAGCCGACCGAGACCGTGCCAGCCCGATTTGTCAGGTGTGCGCCACCGGCACAGTGAACCGACACAGGCGGGCATGGGGCCGCCTCCGGGCGGCCTCACTCTAAACCTCAGCGCCGGAGCGGACCTAATGTATTACCTCAGAATAAGCACCAGCCAAGAAAATGCCGACGTTTCCTTCGAGAACATTCTGGGAGAATGCAAATCCCATTCGGGCGGCGTGCCGTCAATTGAACCAGACGTAAGTAACCCAGGAGCAGCTACTGTCAAGGTTCCATGCCCGGCAACACTTGAACTCGCTAAAAAAATTTGCCGTGTACTTGGCGAGGATCTTGACGACGCCTGTAAATGGGAAGCGCCTAAAGATCGTTTGCGGCAGTTCGTTGTCAAGAGCCTGACCACCGAACAAGCGGAAAGACTCTTTAGTGATGCTGTACAAGCAGCCGGAAGCGATTCCTTCCCGTCGGTGAAGCGGTTAGAGCGTTCGGACCTCGTACAGGTAACGGTGCGAATCCCCAAGGGTAAAGAAGTTGTCTACCATCAGATTTTGAAGGCATTGCGGGACGCTGGCGTTAACGAAGCAAGTAGCGAGCAGGGATCAGATTCTGAAAACTCTCGGGACCGGGAATAAAAGGCGACCGCGCACCCAAACCCTAAAAAGTGCCGTCGCCTCTGGTGACGTCTAGGTAAGCATCACCAGCCAAACCCTGGCCCGCGCATGGCTGCACACACGGACCACCGCGCACCGCGCAGATAGCCGTCCGGCTATGGGTCAACCCCTGCAAAATCTAGTGCCGTCTGCGTCTCGGTCTCGGACAGCCCCGCCGCCTTTGCAGCTGCCATTGCCTCGACTACACCCGTCAGGGCGCGGGCACGACCACCGGCGTCGTATGCCTGTAGCGGCTTCATCACGTCGATGCTCACGTCACTGCCCAGCTTCCCAGCACACTCCTGAGCAATACCCGCCGCAATCGGTTGCAGCATCCACTGAGCAAGGTGCCTCTGAGCCTCTCTCACGACCGGACCAGCCGCCGCCGGGTCATGGAGCGCGGGAAGCACCCCGAAAGCCTGCGAAATGGCATTGCGGGCCGCTGAGAGCGTCTCAGCCGTCATTGAGCGCGATAGATCAGGCGACAGGTCCGACGGCTTCCAGTCCGCCATCGGAGCCGGACCACCCGCTGCCGTGACGTTGACCGATTCCCTCAACAGCACCCGACCACGTTGTCCACGAAAGCTCCGGGCAAGCAATTCGTTATCAACGTCGGGATTTTCCGGCATCGGCGCAATCTGCGAGCCGAGCGGCGCGGTCTCGAAGGTCTCCGCAAGCGCATCCTCGACAGCGTGAAGCATCCCCGCCGTGAGACTTGCCCGCTTCAATGGCGCAGTGCCTCGCCAGGGCGAATACGCATCGGCCCCGACCTTGAAGTGCAACACTTCCGGAGCAAGTACGGTTTCGGTCCGCCCGCCGCCGGTATCGGCTACCGTCACCCGGTACGCGGTCGGTACACCGCCCCTTGTCGTGACATCGTAGTCGGAGACCGGAACCAGACGATCCCCTCGGATCAGAAACAGCGCCTCACCTCGAAGCCCCAACCCCCTAGCCGTGAGCGCCATCGTCTCCGGCGTCAGATAGGGTTCATTCGATTCGGCCAGGGACAGCCCGGACTCCCATAGGGAAATGCAGCTTTGCGCCGTGGCCGTGAGTTCAGCAATCCCACGACGCCCACGGATGGAATCAGCACGCCAGCTCATCGCCATGTCGGTAAAGGATTCGCGCTTTTCCTCTCTATCGCGCTTGAACAATTTTCCAAACAAGCTCATAGCCTCACCTGCAAATCGTAGTGCCCCACGTCTTCGCCGTAGAATTTCGGCATCACTGAAATAATCGAATACACCTTGCCGTCGAAGATCAGCGCGGTATTCTCATCACCATCACCAACATGAGGCACGACAGGCAGACCGCTCGCTGCAATCGACACCCGAAGGTCGTGCAGTTGAATCTGAGTACCGCCCACATCTCCGACAGATTCTTGCGCGTACTCTACCGGCGGCGCGCTGTTGACCGTGTAGTCGACCGGCGTGCCTGGTGTCGGGTCATAGCTCGGGCCACTCATGGGAGTAACCCGATAAGTGATTTCCTTGCCCCATACCGCGAAGATTTCGTCGGCTCTCTCGATAAGCGCATCTAAGCTCATGGCCTGCGGTATCCCCTGAGAAGATCAGCGGCACCACTGAGATGCAACGCTCTCGCCTGCCAAGCGTTCGGACGTTCGGCCTGGTACTCGACACCGGAGCCGAGCCGTATCGTCTGGCCGTTCACGGTTCGAGACATTTGCGCATCGTCGGCAAGATACTCGGCAAGGCGGGTAAATGCCTCGACTACGGCTTCCGGCGGATCATCGGTCGTGCCGACCGTGGCCGTAATGCGATAAGTCGCATCATCCAGCTCGAAGCCGAGCGGCGCATCCTTGAGCGTGACCGTCTCAAACTCCGAGCCGTTCCACTTCTCGGACGTGTCGACCGTGTACGGCGTCAACGGCGGAATGAAGTTACCCGGACCGATAACAGTCCAGATAACCTCACGTTCACCGAAACGGTATGCAATCCAATCCTCGATACGCTTCCATAGCGCATCATGATTAAGTGCATCCGCCGCCGTCGACAGCCCGGAGATGGTCGGGTAACTTGTCGGCGTTCCTTCGTCCTGTCGAATAATCATCTGTATCGGTACGCAGTTGGCATTCGACGCACGGGTCGAATATCCCAGTCACGGGATTCGACCTGTGATTCCGAGTAAGCCGGTCGGGTCACGATTGAAAGCTCATAGAGCAACGCTGCATAAATCGTCCGAATGAGAGCATCCCCCTGCGACGGGTCTTCCTCTTCGACCGACTCCGCCTTCTCGACAGCACGTTCTGGCGGAATCCTGAAACCAGGACTCAGCCCCACGGCCAGACCGGCACCAATCAACGCGAGCGCATCACGGCCATAAGATGTATCGGCTACCTCTGGCGAGATACGCGCCTCGAACGTCAAAGCGTCTTCACCGTCGGTAATCGACAGTGACCCCTGTAACTTCGACGCGAGCGGCTTGCCGTAGTCATGACCGACCAGCAGGTGTATATCCTCATCGGGCAGATCAACCCGATAAGAAAATGCACCCGAAGCAAATTGCTCTTTACGCGGACGGCCACGACGACCACCATCGGAAATGGTAGCCGTCGTGTTATACGGAAAACGCCCCGTGAGAATATGGGAGCCGTCCGGTTCCTGGCGAACCGACAAGCCCCCCTCTGCTACCCCGTGAAGCATCACGAAATGTTATTGAGCACTTCGAGTTGTGCCGGTCGGGCGACGGTAACGTCCATCGTGGTAAGCGCCGTCAGTCGGAGTTGACCCGAAGCCGCATCGGAATACGGATCGCGGATCAGATCGACAGCGCCCCAGGTTGCGACGAAGAACGGCGGCACACCGCCGGCCGCAGTCGTGAGCAACGCAGTCGAGCCATTACTGTCCGGCTCATTCAGGGCATTCGGAGACATGGCGATATTGCCTGCTGAGATGTTGCGGACCATGCGGTCCCACTCCGAAACCGCCGTGCCCGAGATTAGCGTATCGTCCATATCGGACCAGACCTCGGGACGGATCAGCAGACGCACGGCATCGGGAGAGTTCGCGGCGTTCGCCTTCATAAAGCGAACAACAGCCGCACGGAAGGCAGCCCAATCAGCAGCGGCGCTAATGTCGGTTTCGGTAATGCCGTAACCGGAAGCGTCGGCAATGATCCCATCCGGCTCACCGGAAGCACCCGAGCCGAGAAACACGGCCTTGTCGAGTTCGGCAGCAATAGCCCCATTCAGGTCACGACGCACCGCCTGTTCGAGCGCATTGCCCGATTGCTTCATTGCCTTGCGCGTGATCTTCGCCTGAATGCCCAGAGTGTGATCGGGCGCCAGCGGTCGGTCGGTCGTGGCATACACGGTCGGGCCGGCAACGTCGCCAGTCTCAGACGATTGCCATCCCGCCGTGATTGAACTGGTCGTTACCGGGTATTCGCTTTCGCCCTGCTGAATGTTGACCATGCTGCCGCCCATCCGCGAAGCGACGGACTGAGGAAACAGCCGGTCGATAATCTGTCGCGTCTGAACCGGGTCAGGTGTGCCGCTGGCAATCGTCTCGCCTGCACGCTGTTCGAGCGCCGCCCAAGGAATCGGGATACCTCGATAACCACCTTGCGAGCGAAGTTCCTGCACAATCTCTGCCGTCGCACCATCAAGGGCGCGGCCTTCGTCCAGGTTCAACGCGGCTTGTCGCAGCTCGAAACGACCAATCAGGTCGTCCCATTCCTTACCCTCTCGGGTTTCGAGTTCCTTACCCGCGTCCCGGCGCTCTTCGTCTTCAGCCGTGAGGGCCGCACGAAAGCGAGTCTCGTTCGAGCGATATTCCTTGTCGAGTTCATCCATCGAGCGGACTTCGTCTTCGCTCGGATTTTCCTTGCCAGCCAAGTCGGCAAGTGATTGCCGAATCTCCGACTGGCGCTTGCTAATTTGCGCGCTTTGCAACATAAAAATTCGTTCCTTTTGAGTACAGAAAGGCCATTCTCTATTACTGTCCAAATATACAGTATAAGCCCCGAACGTGTCAAGTACTTTTTACATGCCCTTGAGAAAGTTACGCCACTTCAGCCGCTCGCCTTCCAGCTCAGGAAAGCCCATCTCGTGCCTGGTCTTTTTCGCGTGACAGCTCGTGCATAAGACTTGAAGATTGCCCAGCTCAAAGGCCAGGTCGGGCGCATCCCGCACCGGCTTGATATGGTCGACCTCCAATCCGACCCGGTTTCCGCACTGCACACAACGCCAGCCATCACGACGCAGCGCCTGTAATCTGAGTGCAGGCCAGCGCCGATCCTTGCCGACCCGCCTAGATGGCCCCCTTATGCCCACTGTGGAGCGCGTGCGTTAGGTCGTGGCCGAGCCTTGCGTCTGGCACCCTCTGAGACTGCGAGGATGGCAGCGGCGGCGGCATCAATGCGCCCTGTACTCCGACCCTTAGCAAGTTTCTGATTTCCGGCAGGATCAGAGAGCGTCACCGCGTCAGAGAATGCGGACCGCAACAGCAGCGAAGGTGCCGACTGCACTTCCCCGTCGAAGACGGCGCGACGGAATCGTTCAACGTCTTCGGCGCCATCCTTGAAGCCCTGCCCTCGCCAGACCACCGGAACGCGAAGACTAGCGGCGGACATAGCCTCTTCAAACTCAGCTTGCCGGTATCGGTCAGCCGTGAAACAGGTCACGGGCGCACCGTCCAGTCGATCCATGATGGCCGTGAGGAATCCGGCGGCGGGCACGACACGATCCCCCAATGTGACCAGCTCGCCACGATCTTGCATCTCGACATATCTGTCTGAGACGCCATCACGGGCGCCACGGTCAGACAATGACGGACTGGTCGGGAATGCCCCGAAGGTTTCCATACGTCCGGTATTCGGCCAATACAAAGCCGCTGCCGACACAGAAGCCGAGCCGCCAAGATCGACACCGACCACGGCCCCGCCTTCACGCGGCGGAAGCTCGGAGACCTCACAGTCCAGCCATTCATCGACCGTGATTAAGACGTTTCGACTTTCACCACTGACACGCTCGTTTCGGTTGTACAGCCGGAAGCTCGACAGGGCAGAGCCGCCACGAGCGATGGCGCGGGTCGCTTGTGCCTTGAGCCACTTCACACTTGAGCCAATACCCGCCTTCGCCCCTGGGTTTGCCTCAAGTAGTGAATCAAGATCGTCGGCAGGCAGACCAGGCGCGGGCCGATGTTCCTGCACATAGGTTCCCGGCGGCGGATTGTCGAGCCACTGCGAGAATGAATGCGAATCACCGGACGCACTTGTCGAGATAATGAGCGCCCTGCCGTTCCGCTTCCCGAGACCGGACAACAGCGTCGCCTCCAGATCGTCGCCAGCATCAGTTTTCCAGTGCCCCCTTTCATCCATGATGACAAACGTCGGCGCGG
Source organism: Wenzhouxiangella sp. (assembly GCA_036351755.1). Classification (GTDB taxonomy): domain Bacteria; phylum Pseudomonadota; class Gammaproteobacteria; order Xanthomonadales; family Wenzhouxiangellaceae; genus Wenzhouxiangella. Next base: position 26,753 of record JAZBPT010000114.1, read on the forward strand.
AGCCGAGCGCATTTTTCGCATCGGCGGCAATGACTCGGAGCAAATGACCACCGCCATCGCCGTCGAACTCCACTTCGAGCCGTGGATTGCGTCGAATGGTGATTTGCTCTCGCAGGTCTTCGTCCAGTGACTCAATGAAGCCGACAACGAAGTCAAACACAATGCGGGCCTGGTCACGAGTACGCGCTGCAATCAGCACCTCCCGGCGCGGCTGTCGATCCCATACACCCAACAAGGCACCCAACCCGGTCCCCGCACTGATCGCGCTTTTCCCATTCCCTCGTGCAACGCAGAGAACGGCCACGAGGATGCCCGCAGCAAGGGCGCCCCGGATGAATCGTTTTTGAAATGGCGCCAGCTTGATCCTCTGACCTGCCCGTGGCCCCTCTGGAACCTTCAGGCTTTCGATGAACTCAATCGCCCGTGTAGAGTCTTTTTTCCGGCTCACAGCATCATCCCTTTGAGTGAGTAACCAACAGACACCCCCGCGGCCCCTACGCTTCCACACGTTCCGATCATTGGGACCATTAGCACACTCTCTCTGCGCCACGCTGAACACGTCTCAGCGCCTTGTATCCAACACGGCAGGTTGCCCCGCTACTTGTGCGGACAATACACTCTGAAGGCGGTCTCAGCGCCTCTACGCGGACACGCCCCAACGTCTGAATATCGGCCAGATCACCAACGCGCCAGCCCCCTAACTGTTCAATTTCGTACTGCATACGCCACCTCGTACTTCGAATAACCTGCATTGCCTCTACCCTTCCAACAATGTCGAGCACATCGCCAGTAATCCCCCCTGCCTATGGCTAGATATATAAGGGTGTTCAGAATCTGAAGCAGTGAAAGGCCAAATAACGCCCCTACAGGTTCAGAATCTGAATCAGCAAAGGGCAGTATCTGCCCAATATCAGGGGTAGCAGCTTCAATAACTGAACCTGCCCGCTTCATATATGGAATGGTGATTGTGTTTTTCATGCTGCCGACCTCTGACCCTTCCACAGACCCGACGGTCTCGACGTCGGCTTCGCGTCATGCTTCGGGTTGCCATGCCTATCCACACACTCATCAATCTGCTGCCAGGTCAACGCATACAGGTGCGGCCCCATGTTTAGCCCACCTGTCCGAGTGCGTTCGATCAGCCCTGCATTCAGAAGCTCATGGAGCGCTCGTGTGAGTGTTGCAGACGAATGCCAGCCCATCGGTCGCAACGTCGTGAGACTGGCGCACAAGTCGCCGTTGTTGTTGCCGACGTACTGACCTCCTATGTCGACCAGTAGCTTTACCGCACTTGGAGATAGACTTCTGTAAGCATCGCTCCTGAGTACCTCATGAGGCACCATCAGGAAACCGCCTTTAATGCGCCGTCCCTTGTTGTTGACGTTGCCCCTAGCCACGTCTGCGCATCCCGATCCAGATCACGCCTGCGTCGACCTCGTGCAACACTCGATACGCGGTATCCTGGAACCAATAGTCAGAGAATGCCGTCGACCGACACGGCACCGGGAGCACGCCCTTATTGACCAGCGTTCGAAAGTCGGAGACCCTCAGCTCTAGCAGTTGAGCGAAGAGAGCGTCGGAGATATACTTGTGCCCGCGTTCGCCAGAGCGCCTACTTGTGTCCCCGCCCGGACCAGGGGCGGGGGCCATTCCATCCCTCAGCATTCAAGCCGCCTCCACAGTGTTGTGACGGACGCGGCTTTCGATCCATGCGTCTAGATCAGCCTGCCGATATCGAACGGCACGACCTAGCTTCACGAACTGAGGACCGCCGCCTCGGCAGCGCCATGCTTCAAGCGTAGACTTTTGCAGCCCGAGATAATGGGCCGCGTCGATGGTGTCGAGGAACTGAGTCCCCGCTTTGGTGGGATTGTGCATACTTCGTCCTAACCGTATGGGTTAAGACAAAGTTTGATGCTAAGCCTAGTTTCCCGTCACGGCGGGAATTCGGTCATTCATTCCGCAGAATTTTGCAGAGCATCCTTATATTGCTTGTAGTAGCTCCAGACCTGATCCTCGGGAATATCATTCTCCTCGGAGACAACAGCAACCGCTTGATTGACATTAAGGCCGCGCCGATCTCTGACAGCGAGCACACAGCTTGCAATCATTTGCCGTCGTATCTTTTCAACAAGGGTTGGTCCTGGCCGTCCACTGGATGCACCAGTCCAGTTAAATGCATTGTTCGGCTCCTCCCCTTCGCTGATCTTCCAAAGCGCATCCAAGATAAAGCCCATCACATACCTGTATTGAGTCGACACGTCGGACTGGTCGGCAAGATGAAACTCAAGCCACTCGGAGAAATCACCAGCCACACGACCGATGGCATCCCTATCGCCTTCCTTCGCTGAGCCTACAAATGCACGAGGCAATATGGTCATCGGCGAATTCGCCAAGTGCCCGAATATAACCGCCGCCGCATCTGAGTCATATGCATTATGTTTTGCATCAGCATCGCGTAGTATTGGCCCATGCTCACAATTGAGTGAGTCCAGATACTGATCCAATCTTTTAGGAGATTCATTCATGCGCGCTTGCCCTCCATGCTGACCACGTTGTCAGCCTCGAAGGTGCAACGCTGAGCCTCATAGAAATCTGAGATGCGGTCCGCCTCAGGTTTCAGGAAGCGCATGTCGGGATCGTTCGCGTAGCTGGCGAAGGTTACGTCGTTCTTCGGCAGCGCGTGATTACTCAGCAGCTTGATGCGGAAAATCTCGATGCGCTCTTTCTTGGGCAGGTAGTTCAGGCCGGTCTGGATGAACGTTCGGCGCAGGTCGTGATGAGTGACGCGGACACCAGTTTGCTTGGCAATCAGCTCTAGCTGGCCGCGTGCATTCTTGAGATAGCCCTTACCCGACCGTGCAGGGAATACAAATCCCTTGCCGTCGCCCTGCCGTTCTTGGAGCATCTCTGCCGCCAAGTCCGACAGCGGCAAGATGGTATCCGTCCGGTTCTTGGTGTCGGTCAGTGTGACACTAGGGTCATTCAGGCAGATTTGATCCCATCTCAGGGATCGTGCCTCACTCAGCCGTAAGCCCGTCAGAGCGATAAGCGCCACAAGATCAATGGCGGACCGGCTAGAACGGGTTAGCGACGGATCGGCCCGCATGGACTGCACCGCACTCCACCATCGGCCGACATCACCCTTGTCGATCTTGTTTTGCCGTGCAGGCACTTCACGCCACAGCGAGCGCTCGTTCAGGACAGTGACAGGATTGTCCACAATGATCGGCTTGCCCTCTGCGTCTCGGCTGGCCGCTGCCCATTCAATCAGCGCCCTGAGGATGCGCATGGCCTGATTCCCCTGAGCGAGCGACCGACGGCATAGTGCCGAGTACCGGCTTGCCACCATTTCCCTCGTGATCTTGGCGACCGGCTGGCCGCTCCAATCGTCGAAACTGGCCTTTAGGTGGCGTCGAATGTCGGCTTTGGTCCGATCCTTGAGCGGCTTGCCCGCTCGGGTCTGGCGATTGCTCATGTAGTCCGCAGCAACATCTGCGAGCGTCTGGGATTCGACCTTTCGGCGCTTGCGCTCGGCGTTCGGGTTGATGCCTTTTGCCATGTCCCCCAGCTCGCCCTTGGCAATCTTACGAGCCTCATCTGCTGTAAAGGTGCCGTGCTTCCCAATCGTGACGCGGCACGTCTTACCGTTAACCCGAGCCTCTGCGATGTAGCTTCGAGCGCCCGCTGCCGTGACGCGGACACCGAAGCCCCCTAGATCATCATCCCAGTGCAGCCTGTAGCCCTCTTCCGGCAGGCCAAGCTCCGATACCTTCGTGTTGGTAATGCGCATTTTTCTGAATCCGTTGCTTTGCCGTGTAGGCACTGTGTAGGCATATGTAGGCATATGCGGTCCAAGTGCATCGGATTCAGTATGGCCCCAAAGCATTGATGTTTCAAGCACTATCTGCCTACATACAACACCATCAGGCACCTAAAAATCGGACTCAAAATCCGTTTGCCGAAAGGCAGTGCGGGTTCGATTCCCGCTCCCGGCACCACCCTTGCTTCTTTCTATTTCCCAGTCAGCCGCGTGATGCCCAGGGCCTTGAGGACGTAGCGCTCGTATACCGGCTCGGCGTGGCCCTTGCGCACCTTGCGCAGGAAGTACTTCTCGAACGCGATCTTGGCCCAGTGCACCCATTTGCCCTGCTTGGCCCAGGTGACGTTGCGCGGCGGGATCTGCGGCAGGGCGACGAAAGCCACACCGGAATCGCCCAGGTCGGCCAGGCAGATGGCGTTCCAGGTCGCTTGCGACTCGACCGGCTTGCCCTCCATGTCGGCGGCGATGTTGTGGACGATCGCGGTGATCATCGACTCGATCATGTAGCCGGTCTTCGGCGCGCCGACGGGCAGCGGCGTTTCCTCAACCGGGGGAATGGCCACGCAAACGCCGGCCGAATAGATGTTCGGGTAATTGGGATTGCGCTGGTATTCGTCGATATTGACGAAGCCCTTGGGGTTGCACAGGCCCTCGGTGTTGGCCACCGCGGGCACACCGCGGAAGGACGGCAGCATCATCGCGAACCGGAACGGCAACTCCTGGCTGCGGCGGTCCTCGCCGTCTTCGTCCACTTCGGTGATGTGCATGGTGTCGGCCTCGACGCGGTCGACGCGCGCATTGGTAACCCAGCGGATATGGCGCTCGCGCAACTCGTGTTCCATGAGGCTCTTGGAGTCCCCGACGCCACCGAGTCCGAGATGCCCGATATAGGGCTCGCTGGTCACGAAGGTGATCGGCACCTTGTCGCGCAGCTTGCGCTTGCGCAGGTCGGCATCGACGATCATCGCGAACTCGTACGCCGGACCGAAGCAACTCGCGCCCTGGACCGCTCCGATCACGATCGGGCCGGGATTTTCCAGAAACCGCTGGTAATCCGCCCAGGCCTTCTCCGCGTGCGACAAGGTGCAGATGGAATGGGTGTGGCCACTGTCCGGCCCCAAACCCTCGATGGCGTCGAAGGCCAACTCGGGCCCGGTGGTGATGACCAGGTAATCGTACTCGAGCGAGTCGCCGCCGGACAGTTCGACCGTCTGACCCTCGGGATCGATCCTGCTGGCCGTGTCGTGGACGAAACGGATGCCGCGCTTTTCCATCGGCCCGGCCAGGTCGACGGTGATGGCTTCGGCGTCGCGCCAGCCGACGGCCACCCAGGGATTGGACGGCACGAACTGGAAATACGGCTGGTTGCCGACGACGGTGATCTCGTGCGCCGAACCCAGTCGGTCGCGCAATTCGTAGGCTGCCGGTACGCCGCCGATGCCGGCACCAATGATGACGATTCTGGCCATGGACTCCTCCTCGGTATCGGGCTCGTTCACCCAGTCCGATCACGGGGCGCGTCGAGCACGGTGAATATCCTGTTTATCTAATATAAGACTTTGCTAAATATCGCGCAAGCAGGATCGCGGGAGGGCGGAAGAAAGAGTCCGGACAGGAGCGGACCGGGCCCGGCGGGCCCGGTCCATGCAGAGAGCGGTATTACAGGTCGCGAGCGACGCGGAAACCCACGCGCATATCGGTACTGGCCGTGGAGCTGGAAATCCGGAAGGCCGAACGCGACATCGAGGGCGTGCTGGACCATGAAGCGCCCTTGATCACCCGCCGTTCGCAGCCGGGATTGACCCAGGCCGAGCCGTCTTCGGGCGCGCGCACGAAGCTGTCGTGCCAGCAGTCCTCGACCCACTCCATGACGTTGCCGCCCATGTCGTTGAGCTCGAAGGGATTGCGCATCAGGGTACCGACCGGCGCCGGTCCCCAGTGGCCGTCGGAATAACGGCGGAACGCGACGTTCCAGCGCGCCCCGGTCGGCGAGACGTCACGATCCCCAGTGACGTTCTCCATGTCGTTCTCCGGCGGGGAGCCGTCGCCCCACCAGTAAGGCGTCTGGGTGCCGGCACGCAGGGCGTACTCGAACTCGGCTTCCGAGGGCAGGCGGTAGCTGCGCCCGGTTTCCTGCGAGAGCCATTCAACGTAGGCGTTGGCGTCGCGCCAGGAGATGTGGATCACCGGCAGGTTGTCGTCGGCCTCGGCGCCCGAATAGTCGAGCCGCCAGTTGACTTCGCTGCGCTCGTCCATGCGCCCGGTATCCAGGTCGTAGACCCTGGACGCACCGGAAATCTCGGCGTCGGTGCGATAGCCGGTTGCATTGACGAATTCGGCGAACTGGCCGACCGTGACTTCGGTACGAGAAAGCGCGAAGCCGCGATCGAAGGTGACGCGATGCTGCGGGCCTTCGTTGGCCATGCGATCGTCCTCGTCCTCGGGCGAGCCCATCATGAAGCTGCCGGCCGGCAGAACGACCATTTCAGGGCCCGAGCGGCCGAGTCGCTCGACTTGGTCGCTGAAGACCTGCCCGGGCTCAAATCTGCCATACAGTCGCGCGTCGGCCAGCGAAGCCTGCAGCCCCTCGACACGCTCGCGCTCATGCCCCAGCGCCACGAGTTCGGTTATGGCTTCCTCGGCCTGGTCGTAGCGACCCTCGTCGATATGGGTGAGAACGGACTGGTGAAGTTCATCGATATGGCGCTCGCGGAACTGCGCGATGTTGTCACGCGCCTCGGCGACCGCTTCCGGCGACTCCTGGATTCCTTCGGCCTGGACCAGCCTGGCCTCGGCACCCTCGAAATCCAAATCCTCGCGCGCCATCGACACAGCGTCGGCGACGACGGCCTGATGCGTTTCGACGAGCCCGGCCTGGGCCGTCTCGTTGCCGGGTTCCAGCTCCAGCACCTGGGCGAACAGCTCGGCTGCATTGTCGCCGGCGGGTTCGGTCAGGCGACCGGCTTCGAGCGCGGCCGTGGCCTGCTCGAGCGTCTGCCCGATGGAATTCTCGCGCTCGACAGCCGCCTGGACCTCACCGATGATGGCACGTTCCGGCTGGACTTCGGCGACGACGCCGGCCAGCTGCTGGGCCAGCGCGAGGTCACCCTGGGCCAGTGCCTGTTCGATATCCGCCTCGACCTGGTCCAGGAGATCGCCCAGAGCGTCGAGCGTTTCCTGGTCGTTGGGAACGAACGCCCTCTGGCGCAGCAGCCGCTGCAGTTCCGCATCCTGATCGGGGTCGGGCAGACTGACTTCCGGAACATCTTCGACCGGCTGTGCGGGCATATCGAGATTCTCGAAATCGATATCGAACTCGTCGGTGTCCGAGCCCACCATATCGCCCAGCCGGCGAACCCGCCGTTGCTCTTCCGACTCCTCGGCCTGCGCCTCGGCTTCGGCCCCTTCCGTCGACCCGGACTCGTCCTGGGCGTGGACGGCCCAGGAAGCGAGCATCAGGACAACGCTCGTTGCAGACAGCAGAAATCTCATCTGAATCACAGCTCCTGTTGCTGGTAAAAATGAAGGATCGGCGCTTCCCTTTGGAGACTGTCCCCTGCCCACTCGCAATGGCAGGCACACCGACCGAATGTGTGAAAATAGCGTATCGAGACGCCTGCGACAACCACCGCACCGAACGGAGATCCACCATTGAAGCATGCTGAATTGCCCCCCCAACCGGTAGCGGAGGAGACAGTCCGGGCCGCGCACCGGGCCGTCGAGCAAGCCGATTACCTCGATACCGAGCAGTCCATTCAACAAGCCTGCGAGAAATGTGCCGGCAATCACGCTCTCGGGCTGGATACCGAGTTCGTGCGCGAACGGACGTTCTACGCTCGCCCCGGCCTGATTCAGGTCAGCGACGGACGGCAAGTCTGGCTGATCGACGTGGTTGCCGTACCCCGCCCCGAAGCGCTCGGCGCCCTCCTGGCGGCGGAGGACACCGTGAAGATCCTCCACAGCGTGGGCGAGGATCTCGAGATCCTGCACACCGTCGGCGGACGCTGGCCGAAGCCGCTTTTCGATACGCAGGTTGCCGCCGCGATGCTCGGGCTGCCGCTACAACAGCGATACGAACATCTGGTCAAGGCGGTGCTCGGCGTCGAGCTCGACGGCGGCAAGGCTCGCAACGACTGGTGCAAGCGCCCCCTGGCCCGAGACCTGCTGCACTACGCCGCTGAAGACGTGATCTGGCTGCCGAGGCTCAAGGAGCGGCTCGAGGAACTGCTCGATCGCGCCGGGAGGCTCGAATGGCACCGCGAGGACTGCGCCCGCATCGTCGAACGCGCCCGCGCCGGCGACAACGCGCCGACGCTCGGCCGGGTGAAGGGTGCGGCGCGCCTCGAGACTCCGGACCTGGCCAGACTGCAGGCGCTGGCCGATTGGCGGGAGGAGATCGCACGCGAACGGGACCTTCCGCGCCGCTTCGTCATGGCCGACGACAAGCTGACCGAGCTCGCCCAGGCCAGCGCGGGGCAACTGGACAATCTCATCCGGAAACTGCCGGGCGGTCAACGCCGGCGCTTCGGACCGGCCATCGAGGAGCGCCTGGCCAACGTCGATGGTACCGACTTCGAGCGGCCGGAATGGATCGAACCGCTCAGCCCCGAGGACCGCGATCGAGTGGCAGTGGCGCAGAAGGCGGTCCGCTCGATCGCCGAGGAGCTGGCCATCGAGCCGGCGGTCATCGCCAGCAAGAAGGAGCTCACACGACTAGTCCGAGGCGAGCGGCCGGACTGGCTGGACGGCTGGCGAGGTCGTTTTCTCGCCGGGCGTCTCGAGGACGCTTCTGTTAGTATTTCGGCTCCCTGAAAATGCAGCCCGCGTTTGAATGCCCCGGTAGCTCAGCAGGATAGAGCAGCCGCCTCCTAAGCGGCAGGTCACAGGTTCGACTCCTGTCCGGGGCGCCATTCTTCTCATCTTGGGCATCCGGGCCCGACATCAGGGCTCGGAGGCGAATTCCTCGAGCTCCGCAATCCAGCCGATGCGGTCGACTCGCCCCGCGAAGAAGCGGGCGCCCTGCAGGGTGTGGTGACCATAGTCGTAGAAGTGCTTGCGATACTGTTCGTCGATGGCGTGGCACAATGCCTCGGCTCGAGAACAGACGTAATCCATTCGATCCAGGTAGGGAATCGACCGCGCTTCGGCAATAGACTGGAGCGAGCGATTGATCCGGGCCAGGCCGGGCCGCCTGCCCTCGCCTGCCCGGTAACGTTCGAAGTGCACCCGATTGATTCGTCTCACCATGCCCGCGCCGCCCAGCTCGGTTTCCGGATCGTGATAAGCCTCCAGCAGCATCACGTCGGCCAGCGTCCGATCGCCGTACTCATCGAACTCGAAGATGTTGTTGACGATCACCACTTGCTTGTCGTCGGCTTCCATCAACCCAAGCAAGTCCTCGAGCGCAGCGACATCGTCATTCTTGTAGCGCGAGGCGATGATCACGACACGCGCATGTTCGTAGTTCTCGCTCGAATAGAAGGCATGCGACGGTTCGTCAAGTTCGGTCAATTGCGCGCCGAACCGGGCCAGCTGGAATCGCGATGCGAATGTCTCGCTGAGACTCAGGATGTTGTAGATGTCCTTCGAATGAGAGTTGCCGACGACCAGCACCGGCAGGCGCTTGTCGGATAGGTCGAACCACAGCCGGCGGTCGGAGGGGTTGCCCTCGACGTTGTAGCTCGCCTCACCGGCACGGTCTCTCAGCGGCTGCCAGCTTTCTTCCTGCAGGGCCCGATTGTCGGGCTCGAATTGCCTCAGCTCCGGCATGTCGTAGTCGCGCGGCATGACGCCGTTATTGACGTGAGCGTAGTAACCCGCGCCGGCGAATGCCGCGATCAGAACAGCCGAGGCGCCGAAGATGAATCGCCGGGAAAAGCGCGCCCGGTCGCGAAAGGGTCGTTCGACGAAATGCCAGCTGGCCCAGGCCGCGAGCAGCGAGAACAGCGCCAACAACAACAGCACCGTCGTGGACGCTTCCCCGAGATGGTAATGCCGGTAGAAGGCGAAGGCGGGCTGATGCCAGAGATAGGCGCTATAGCTGATCAGGCCCACCCCGACCAGCATTCGCTGGCTGAGCAGACGCTGCACCAGGGATCCGTCCCGGGCGAAGAGGATGACCATTGCCGTGCCCGCTGTCGGCACCAGGGCATGCACGCCCGGGAACGGGGTTTCGGCGTCGAAGGCGAAGACCGCACCGAGGATCAGCATTAGACCCGAGAAACTGAACAGGTCATCGAATCCCGGACGCGCGGTCATCCGCGGCGCGAGAAAGGCGCAAAAGGAGCCGAGCAACAGCTCCCAACCCCGGAAGGGGATCAGGTAGAAGCCGGCCATGGGTGCGTGCACAGAGGCCCACCAGGATGCGCCGAGGCTGAGGAAGAAGAGAATGGCGAGGCACGCCAGCAGGCTGCGCATGCCCGAGCGCCACAGCAGCATGAGGATGAGCGGGAACAGGATGTAGTACTGCTCTTCGACGGCCAGGCTCCAGGTATGGAGCAAGGGATTCATCTCCGAGGCCGTCGCGAAATAGCCACTCTTGAGCCACAAGAGGAAATTGGACGAGAACAATGCCGTCGCGGTGACATTCTGACCGAAATCCTTCATCTGACCCGGGTACAGCAAAAACCAGGCAAACGGCAGGCAACAGACCATGACCAGGAACAGGGCCGGCAGGATCCGGCGCGCTCGTCGTTCGTAGAAATGGACCAGGCTGAAGCGTCCCCGGCTCATCTCGCGGGTGATGATCGTCGTGATGAGATAGCCGCTGATCACGAAGAAGACATCCACACCGACGTATCCGCCGCTGAATGGCGGCAGGCCGGCGTGAAAGAGAATGACGGGTAGCACGGCGACGGCCCGCAGACCGTCGACTTCGGCGCGGTATTTCATGTAATTCAATCATGACGGGGCGCGGGCATCATACGCCAAGCGCTCCGCCGCTGCAGGCGATGGAAAGGGCCTTCCGGCCCGTTAGCGAATGAACGCTCTGAACCCTTCGATCCAGCGATCAACCTGCTTCGCCAGCCCCTCGTCGACCGGGCCATCGTCGCCGAACAGGTCGCCCGCGCCGGATACCCGGAGGTAGCCGGGGTGAAGGTGGCAGCCCAACTGACGCAGGTTGATCAAGGCGCCCGCCTGGGCGAATGCCGTCCCCCAGGCACCGGGGGTCGCGCCGACGAGCCCGGTGGGTCGCCCCCCGAACGTCGGCTTCATCTCCTCGCCGGGTCGGGTCAGCCAGTCCAGGGCATTCTTCAGCACCCCGGGCATCGCCGCGTTGTACTCGGGAGAGACGATAATCAGGCCGTCGGCGACCTTGATGCGGGACCGCAAGGACTCGACCGCTTCGGGAATGCCGCTCGATTCCTCCAGGTCCGCGTCATAAAGGGGGACGCCGTGAAGCGTCCGCACATCCACGCGAACCTCCTTCGGAGCACGATCCGCGATCAGGTGTGCCAACCGGGTGTTGAAGGAGTTCTTCCGGAGGCTGCCGGAAATCGCGATCCACTGCATGTCAGGACTCCTCGGAAATGTCTGTTGTCGCTCGTCGCCGGCCGAGCCGGCCTTCAACCAGCGAATAGGCGGCCGGGACGACGACCAGGGTCAGCAAGGTCGAACTCAGCATACCCCCGATGACCGCGACCGCGAGCGGGCCGTTGGTGTCGGCACCGGCACCGAGGCCGAGCGCGGGTGGCAGCAGGGCCAGGATCACCGTGAAGGACGTCATGAGCACCGGCCTGAGTCGAACCGGGCAGGCGTTGCGCAAGGCTTCGTCCACGCCCTGCCCCTGTTCACGGAACTGGTTGGCCAGGTCGACGAGCAGAATCGAGTTCTTGGCCACCAGCCCGACCAACAGCACCATGCCGATCATCGAGTAGATATTGAGTGAATGACCGGTCAGCCAGAGCAGGAAAACCCCTCCGATGACGGCAAGGGGCTGGGCGGTCATCACGATCAAGGGCTGGATGAAGGAATTGAACTGGCTCGCGAGCACGATATAGACGAGGACCACGGCCAGCACGAAGGCAAAGAGGACGTAGCCGACGGTCTGCTGGAACTCGCGCGCCTGGGCCTTGTAGGCCACCTGGTAACCCAGCGGCAGGATGTCTTCGGCGGCGGCATTGATGGCGTTGACCGCCTCGCCGAGCGGTATGTCGGGGTTGCCGTAGAAGTCGGCGGAGTAGTTGAGATCGAAGCGGGTGATCACCGCCGGCCCCACCGTCTCGCGGGCCGTGGCCAGCGAATCGAAGCGCACCAGCGCGCCCTCCGGCGAGCGCAGGTAGATCCGTCCCAGGTCTGCAGGACGGGTGACCTCGCCTTCAGCGGCCTTGACCCGGATATCGTAGCGCTCGCCATCCCCGGGCTCATCGTTGTAGCGGGCGATGTCGTAGCCGCCGACGAGCATGTTGACCGCGAAGGCGACGTCCGCCGAACTCAAGCCGGCTTCGGCGGTCCGGACGCGGTCGACATCGATGTCAAGCTGCGGCAAATCCAGCTGCAGGTCCAGGTCGAGCCGCCCCATGCCTTCGATGGCTTCGAGCCGCTGACGCATGCGTCCGGCCAGTTCGGCGACGCGTTCGAGATCCGGTCCGTTGATGACGAACTGGAGGGGATCGCCTCGCTGACCGCCGACGATCGATGGCGGCGCGGCGAAGGCCAGGACGCCGGGAATGCCGGCCAGCTCCGTCCTGAGTTGGTCCAGGAAGACCTGCTGCGATACATCCCGCTCGCCGCGATCGACCATGCGAACGAACGCGATGCCGCGATTGACTTCGCCGGCCTCGCCCAGTCCGATGGCCGTGAAGTAGGTCCGGATCTCCTCTTGGGCGCCGAGTACCTGCTCGATTTGCGCCAGGTAACGATCGGTCGCCTCGATGCCGGTCCCGAGGGGGGCACGGAAGGAAACCACGAATCGGCCTTCGTCCTCCTCCGGCACGAATTCCTTGTCGATGTCGGCGAGGAAGAAGCCGGAGGTCAGAACGACCAGCGTGGCGAGGAGCAGCACGCCCCAGCGACGGTGCAGACTCCAGCCGAGCGCCCGCTTGTAGGTGCCGTTCATGGATTCGAAGAAGCGATCCAGGGCGTGATACAAGCGCCCGTGCTCCTCGCCCTTGCGGCGCACCCTCAGGAAGCGGGAACTGAGCATGGGGGTCAGCGTCAGCGACACCACGGCCGAGGCCAGCACGCCCACGGTCACCGTCACCGCAAAGGACTCGAAGAAGCGACCGATGATGCCGCCGAGGAAAATGACCGAGGCGAAAATCGAGACCAGGGTCAGTGTGGTGGCGATGATCGCGAAGAAGACCTGATTGCTGCCGCCGATGGCGGCCTCGATCGGATCCGGAGTCTCCTCCTCGCGGAATCGATAGATATTTTCCAGGACCACGATCGCATCGTCGACGACCACGCCGATCAGCAGCAGCAGACCCAGCAGGGTCATGGTGTTGAATGTATAGCCCAGTGCGTAGATAGCAGCCACTGCGGCCAGCAGGGAGACCGGAATGGCCAGCGCGATGATCACGGTCCCTCGCCAGCTGCGCAGGAAGAACAGCACCACCAGGGCGGCCAGCAGGGTTCCCTCCAGTAGATGGTCCTCGAGGGCCTGGACGATCTCCTCGATCAGTTCGGAATCATCGGATGCGATCTTGATCGTCATGCCGGGCGGGAGCTGCGGGATGATCTGCTCATCCAGCCGTCGCCGGACTTCATCCACGATGGCCACCGTGTTGGTGCCGGCAATCTTGACGATGCCCAGGCCCACGGTGGGCTCACCCATGAAGCGCGCGATGGAACGATTGTCCGCCAGGCCGTCCATCACTTCGGCAAAGTCGGAGATGCGAATGGGCGCGCCGTCGACATGGCGCACGACCATGTTCTCCAGCGCCCGCGGCGAGTGATACTCGAGGTCGAGCTTGACCAGGGACTCGGTCGATCCGGACACCAGGAACCCGCCCGGGAACTGGACGTGTTCGGTGGCGAATGCCGTCCGGATGTCCTGCGCCGTCACGCCGAACGCAGCCATGCGCTCGAGATCCACTTCTACCCGGATGGTGCGCGCCCGCCGCCCCCCGATACGGACTTCCCCCACGCCGTCGATCGTCTCCAGCCGCTTGCGGATGACGTTGTCGGCGTATTGATTGAGCTGTTGCAGCGTGCGATCGCCCTGCAGGGAAATCCACATGATGGCGCTGGCACCGGCCTCCACCTTGGCGACGACCGGCGGATCGGCATCCTCGGGCAATTCGCGGACGACCTGATTGACCTTGGCCTGCACCTCGTTGAACGCCACGTCGATATCCTTGGCCAGGTTGAAGGTGACGATGACGTTGGACACCCCGGGCGAGGAGTTGGACTGGATGTAGTCGATGCCGGGTACGCTGTTGACTGCACCTTCCACGATGTTGGTGATGCTGGCATCGACGATCTCCGGGCTGGCGCCCGGCAGTACCGTCGTGATGGAGACAACCGGAAACTCGATCTCGGGGAAACGATCGACGCCGATGGAGCGAAAGCCGATCAGTCCGAAAAGGACCATGACGGCCGAGATCATCCAGGCCAGCACGTGCCGGCGGATGGACAACTCCGGCAGCGTCATGCCCCCGCTCCCCGATCACGAACTTCCAGAAGCGCACCGTCGGTCAGGAAGCCGGCACCATCGACCACCACGGTTTCACCGGCTTCGAGCCCCTCGGCGATCTCCACCCAGCCGTCGCCGCGCAGGCCCGCTCGAACCGATCGCTGCCGGGCGCGTCCGCCCTCGACCACGTAGACGACCTCTCCGGCCGGTCGGCGGACCACGCTCGCGGGCGGTACCACGACGCCCTCATGGCGCTCGAGAATCACACGCCCCGTGACCGACCCGCCCGCGCGCCAGCCGCCCGGATTGTCGAGAGCCACGATCAGCTCGATGGCACGCGAGCCCTCGCCGATGACCGGTCTCAAATCGGTCACCTCCGCCTCGATCCAATCGTCGGGACGTGCGGGGGCCGCCAGGCGAACCGGCTGTCCGAGCTCGACCTCCCCCTGCAGATGCTCCGGCAGCGGCAGAAAGGCCTGCAGAGCCTGGCCCGAAACCAGCTCGAAAACGCGCATGCCGGGCGTCACGTAGTCGCCGACGCTGATGAACCGGGACTGGATCCGACCGCTGACGGGGCTGACGATCGTGGTCTGGCGCAGGTTGTACTCGGCATCCTCCAGCCTGGCCTGGGCCGCCTCCAGCTGCGCCTTGAGCGACTCGACCGCCGTCCTTGCTTCGTCGAGTTGCTCCTGCGCAATGGACTGCGACTCTGCGAGATCGCTCAGCCGGCGGACGCGTCGCCGCTCGTTGTCCAGGAGCGCCTGGAGCCGGGCGATCTCGGCCCGGCCGGAGTTGACGGCGATTTGCTGCACTTCCGCATCGATATCGGCAAGCGCCTGGCCGGCCTCGACCGCATCGCCCACATCCACGTGGACCTGTCGGATGCGGCCGCCCGTCTCGGCCGAGACCGCCGGCGCCGAATTGGCCCGAAGCCGGCCGACGGACAGCTCGACCCGCTCCACACTTCTGGCCTCCGCCGTGGTGGTCGTGACCGGGGTGGCGGACTCCTGCTGCCCTGCCTCCTCCGACTCGCCGCAGGCGGCCAGGACGAGGCCCAGAACAACGATCCAAACCAATCTCTTCTTCATGCTGAGGCTCCGTTGGAGGCGGCGGGCTCGAGCCCGTGGTAGATGAGGTCGATGACGGCGCTTGCGATCTCGTCGGGCCGTTCGACCAGACCGAGACCGGGCAGGCCGGCGAGCTCTCCGGCGTGCTGGAAGAGGAAGGCATTGGTTGCGAACAGCACCAGGGCAGCGACCTGGCAGTGCGCCGTGCTTCGAATGTCGCCATGTTCGCGGGCCGATTCGAGCTGGCGAACCAGCCGCGTGAAATTGGTCGAAAGCAGCTCGAGAATCAGGGGGCGCTGGTGGTCCAGGGCGGGATCCTGCAGTTCTCGCATGATCAGGCGCACGACCTGTCGGTGACGGGCCATGTGCCGAAGATGCTCTTCCTGAAAGCCCCGCAGCGCCGCGGCGACGTCGCCGGAGGCGGAAAAGAAGCGGTCGAGCCGTTCGCCGAAGTCGTCCACGGCCTCGCCGATGACTGCCAGGTACAGCGCTTCCTTGGACGGAAAATGATGAAACACCGTGGATTTGCTCATGCCGGCGCGGCCAGCGATGGCCGCGATCGACGAGGCAGCGTAGCCGCTCTCTGAAAATGCGGCGGCCGCAGCCTCCAGCAGGCGTTGCCGGCCACCGGCAGAATCCTCCTTGCGCTTGGCGCTGACGGCCATATTGCCTCCCCGAACCATAACCCGACCGACCGGTCGGTTGGTATTATTCTAGCATGGGCGCCGTTACAATCTGCCCACTCCCGGAACTGACAAGAAGGAAAACGGAATCATGGGCATGCTCGAAGGCAAGAAAGCCTTGATCGTCGGGGTTGCAAGCCCCCGCTCCATCGCGTGGGGAATCGCCGAAGCCATGCACCGTGAAGGTGCCCAGCTGGCGTTCACCTATCAGAACGAGAAGCTGCAGTCGCGCGTCCAGAAGATTGCCGATCAAACCGGATCGAGTCTCACGATGCCGCTGGACGTCGCAAGCGACGAGCAAATCGAGGCGGTGTTCGAAACCATCGAGAAGGAATGGGGCGAGCTGGACATCATCGTGCACGCGGTCGGCTACGCGCCGCGCGAGCAACTCGAGGGCGAGTTCGCCGACGTCGTCGATCGCGAGGGCTTCCGAATCGCCCACGACATTTCGGCCTACAGCTTTCCGGCCCTGGCACGCGCCGGCCGTCACCTCATGAAGGATCGCAACGCAGCGATGCTGACGCTCAGCTACCTCGGCGCCGTTCGCGCCATGCCGAGCTACAACGTCATGGGGCTGGCCAAGGCCTCGCTGGAATCATCGGTCCGCTACCTGGCCCACGGACTGGGCTCGGACGGCATTCGCGTCAACGGCATTTCGGCCGGCCCGATCAAGACCCTGGCCGCCTCCGGCGTGTCAAAGCTTCGCTCCATGCTCGAGCACGTCGAGGAAACCTCGCCGATCCGGCGCAACGTCACCAAGGAAGACGTCGGCAACGCCGCAGCCTTCCTGTGCTCCGACCTAGCGGCCGGCATCACCGGAGAAATCACCTACGTCGACGGCGGATACAGCATCGTCGGGATGGCCGGCCTGGACTGAGCCCCAACGGCTCCGCAGGCACAAAAAAGCCGGGCTGTGCCCGGCTTTTTTCGTTTCTTTCGGCAGCAGGATCGACCCTAGAGTCGATCCTCGACCACGCTGATCTCAGTGTCCTCGCGCAACTTCGCGATCAGGCCTTCGAGCGCTTCCTGCGTCCTGCTCGAGCGGAGCTGGCGCCGCATCATGTCGCGTTCGGTTTCGCTCGCCTCGGCGGGGTTGCCGGCCTGAACGCCTTCCAGCCGGACCACCGCATAACCGCCCTGCCTCGGCAGGACGTGCAGGGTCGGTTGCTCGCCCGGAGCGGGCAAACGGAAGACTTCGCGCAGGAAAGCCGGGCCCTGCTGAAAATCACGCCGGCCCAGTGAATCCGCGGAAACGACTTCCAGGCCTTCCGAATCGGCCACGCTTTCGAGCGTAGCCTCCTCCGAGCGCACGCGCTCCATTAGCGCCCGGGCACGCTCTTCGGCCATCTCGCGGGCACGCTCGGTAACCAGGCGCTGACGGATCTGGTCCGAAACCGCTTCGAGCGGACGCGGCTCGGCCGGCTCGTGCTCGAGTACCTTCACCGCGACCATGTGATTGCGATCGATTTCGATGGGGTCCGACACCGCCTTGTCCAGCAGCACCAGGTCAGAGAATGCCGCCTGAACCACTTCTTCGTTCGATGCAATACCGTTTTCGGCGCCGGCCCGCGTAAACCAGTCGGTTTCCTTGATCTCGAGGCCGAGTTCCTCCGCGAGGGGCTCCAGGCTGCTGTCGTCGGCATAAACCAGGTCGACCATCCGCTCCGACAATTCGATGTAGAGATCTTCGCGCTGACGCTGGAGGTGTTCCTCGAGAATCTCCGGGCGAGCCTCTTCGAAACTCATGCCTTGCGGCGGACGAATCTCGTCGAGGCGGATGATGTGCCAGCCGAACTGCGTTTCGACGGGAGCGCTGACATCGCCGGCCGCCGCGAGATCGTAGAGCGCTTCTTCGAAGGGCGCCACCATATCTTCCGGCTCGATCCAGCCGAGATCGCCGCCCTGCTCGGCCGACACCGGATCGCCGGAATATTCGCCCGCCAGCTCCTCGAAGGATTCGCCCCCGGCGATACGCTCACGCAGTTCCGTCGCCAGCGCTTCGGCAGACTCGGCATCACCGGCACCTTCGGGCGTGATCAGGATATGGGATGCACGACGCGCCTCCGGCGTCAGGTAGCGTTGGCGCGCGCTCTCGTAGCGCTGCCGCAATTCCTCTTCGCTGAGCTCGGCCTCTTCGATGAGCGCCTCGGGCTGCAGTTCGACATAGGCCAGGCGCACGCGCTCCTCGGTCGTGAAGCTGTCGATATTGTCCTGGTAATAGGTCTCGACATCCTCCTCGGAGACTTCAACCTGCTCTTCGAACTCCGCGGCCGGCACCTGGACGAGGCTGACTTGCCGCGTCTGGCGCTGCAGGCTGATCAGGCGGTCGACTTCGGTTTCGGTCACTACGGCCGAGCCGGACAGTGCCTGCGGAATCAGGCTGGTCTGGATATCCTCGCGCAAGCTCTGCTCGAAGCTACCCGGCGTTTCACCGGCACCCCGCAAGGCCTGCATGTAGACATCCTGGTTGAACTGCCCCTCGATCTGGAAGGCGGGAATGTCGCGGATGACCTGGGCCAGCGCCTGGTCGCTGACGCGCAAGCCGAGGTCCTCGGCGTACTGGCGCAGCAGCAGCTGGTCGATCATGCCCTCCAGGTGCTCGCGGCGAACCGCGGGCTGGTTGGTGTCGAGTTCGCTGTAGCGATCGCCGAGCTGCTGACGAAGGCGCTGGCGATACTGCGCGAAGCTGGTCTGGAATTCGCTGGCCGAGATTTCGGCATCCCCGACGACAGCGACGGCATCCTGCGGCACGCCGCGCATATAGCTGTCGAGCCCGAAAAAGAGGAAAGGAACGGCCAACAGGCCGAGCACGAAGATGGCGACGATCCCGGTTACGCGATCACGAATGGCCTGAAGCATGATCCTTGTATGACCCCGGTTGTAGTTTCGATTGTCAGAAATGAACAGGGCGCCCATCGGGCGCCCTGCTGATTAGTGGCGGAGTGGACGGGACTCGAACCCGCGACCCCCGGCGTGACAGGCCGGTATTCTAACCAACTGAACTACCACTCCTAATCCTGGTGGGTGCTGGAGGGCTCGAACCTCC
>JAZBPT010000115.1:0-10420 GCA_036351755.1 Wenzhouxiangella sp.
CTCAGATCGATAAAACGCGGCACGGCCACGGCGGCCAGGATGCCGAGGATGACGATGACGATCACCAGCTCGATGAGGGTGAAACCGCCCTGGGTCTTCTGGATATTGATATTTTGCATTGGTCAGATCTCCTTTCGGTTAATTGTTCCGACTCGGGCCGCGGCCCTGGTCGAATTGGAAGGTCGTGCCTGCAGTGTCGAACCGGCCGCAGCCGTCTCGGTACTGCGTCGGGGGTAACGACCCACGGCTAATGCCATGCATTATCTATGCCATTCTCTGTGCCAGGCCAAAAGTGGGCGGAAAATGGGGTTTGAACGAGGGTTTCGGGGGCTCAGCAAGGGCCGGGGTGACGGGATTTGTCAGATTCTGCGCCCGGATTTCAGCCCAGGACGGGTGCCATCTGCTGCAATAGTAGTGTGGCCGAGGCGAACAGGACCGCCAGTCCGACCAGTGCGAGCAATATGGCCGTCAACCGTACCTTCGATGGGCGGCATTCTCCCGAGACGTCCCACTCGTGCCAGCGGTTGCTTATGGTCTCCAGGGGTTTCAGCAGGCTCGGCCGGAAGAACACGACCAGGCCGACAAGAAGATTGAAGGCCTGGCCGGCCAAAAGCACCCACAGCAGTATTGAAGCAGAGGAGCGGCCGTCGAGAACGGCTGTCAGTTCCGTGCGTGTCAATCGCCACAGGCAGAACGATCCGGCTGCAATCACCAGAAGGCCGAAGATTCGGTGGTGACGGTAGACCAGGCGTTCGATCTGCCACTGCCGGTCGAGCAGGCGAAGGGCGGCCGTTAATCCGCCCCGGCGCTCATGGCCGCCTTCAACGCCGGCGAGCAACGCCAGCGAGCCGGTCAGCAGGGCGATGGCCAGCACCAGCAGGACCACCAGTACCGTCGAGACGAGAATGACCGACGTGCTCATGCCGTCTTGACCCGGTTTCGGCCGCCGTTCTTGGCCGCGTAGAGCGCTTCGTCGGCGCGCGCGATCGTGCGGTGGACGCCCTCGCCGGGCTGGTGCTCGGCAACGCCGATCGAGACCGTGCACTCGACAGGCCCATCGGAGGTGGTGAACGGTTTCTCGGAGATTTCCTTGCGCAGCCGTTCGGCGGCCAGCCCGCCGCCCGAAAGATCCGTGTCTGGCAGGATGGCCAGGAACTCTTCTCCGCCGAAACGGCCGATATTGGCCACCGTGTCGTCGACCCGAACAAGCTGGTCCGCGCCGCGAAGAACCGCGGCGGCCCGGCAGGCGAATTGGGTCAGGACCTGGTCGCCGGCCTGATGTCCGTGACGATCGTTGATCAGTTTGAAATGATCGAGATCCAGCACCGCGATGCAGAAGGCGGCGCCGCCCTTGACCGATCGCGAGGCCGCGTCTTCCAGTTGTGCGATCAGCCGCCGGCGATTCGGCAGGCCGGTGAGTTCGTCGTGCTCGGCCAGGTGACGCAGTCGTTTGGTGGCTTCCTGCAGCTCGCGGTTGCGGCGGCTCAGTGCGCGGCGCAGGTTGGCCATGTAGCTGCCGAACCAGGCCAGCCAGACCATCAGGGTGGCGAAGCCGGCCAGTTCGAGCACGACAACCTGGGTGGAGGTCTGGATCTGCTGCGTGAGGATGTCATGCACCACGATCGCCGTGTAGCCGGCCACGGCGACCAGCGCCACCAGCATGAACTCCCGCTGCCTGAGCTGGAAAGCGCCGAAGAACGCGGCCATGATGAAAAGCGTCAGCAGGATGGTGCGGCCTTCTCCGGCCTTGGCGATGATCCACAGGCCGATGAAGATGGCGAACAGGATGTGCGCCAGGGTCATACTGGGGTCCTTGAACCCGCGAGACCATCCTCTGCGCAAGGCCAGGTGAAAGAACAGCAGGCTGGCCAGGACGATGAGGACCAGAAGGCCCATTTCGACGAAGCCGACTTCGAGAATGCCGAGGGCCCAGGCGGCCCCGGTGAGCAGGATCGAGACAAACCAGGCCAGGGTGGCCAGCTGCAGGCGCCGCAGACGGACCCGGCGACGCTCCGCCTCCCGGCTTGCGGCATCGTGGCGCGGTCCCGCCGCCTGCTTCATGAATTCTCCAGCACTTCGGGAATGTGTTCTTCGGGATCGGGCCATTGCGGGTTGTTCATCGCCTCCAGGGCGATGCCGCGTAGCGAATCGGCCTGCGCGTTATACCGCCCGTCGCCGTCATTATCAACATAGCGCAAGCGAACCTGCCAGGACAGCTCGACCGGTGTGTCGTAGGGCGGATGGGCCAGGTACTGGGGGAATCGAAGGCGGTAACGAAGTTGTCGGATGCTCCGGTCGTAGTACCAGCTCCCGGGTGGGATGTCGGCGCCCTGGGCCGACGGGACTTCCCCAAGATAGCGTGCAGGTACCTGGGCGAGCAGGTTCATCGGGTTGGCCCGATCCAGTTCGGCGGCGCTTTCCAGCGACCCTTCGAGGATGCGCTCCGTCACTTCCAGCCCGAGCGCCGAACGCAGCGCGCCAATGGTCGTGGCCACATGGGCGGCCTCGGCGTCGCCGCGCAGCGGCAGCAGGCGCCAGGACGCGATCAGGAACAGCAGCCCGACCAGGACGATGACGATGATCAGTTCGAACAGGGTGAAGCCGCACTGATCGCGGGCAGGCATCGCGCGGTCAGCCCAGCGCGGCACGACCGACGTCCCACATCGGAAGAAAGACGCCCAGCGCCAGCACCAGCACCAGAATGGCCAGGAAGATCAGCAGGATCGGCTCGATGTAGGCACTGAGATTGTTCAGGTCGTAGTCGACCTCGCGTTCGTAGTACTCGGCGGTTTCGGTGAGCATGCTGTCGACGTCGCCGGTTTCCTCGCCGATGCCGAGCATCTGCAGGACCAGCGGGGAGAACAGGCCGGTCGCCGCCGCCGTTCGCGAGAGCGACTCGCCGCGTTCGATGCCGGTGCGCATGTCGTTGACCGCTTGGCCGATGTACTCGTTCTCGACGGCGCGTGCGGTCAGGGTCAGGCCCTGGATGAGCGGCACGCCGGAGCGATAGGTCATCGAGAAAGTGCGGGCGAAGCGCGCCATCGTGCCCTGGAACAGGATCTTGCCGACCACCGGGAAGCGCAGCTTGAGCCGGTCCCAGCGATAGCGCCCGTTCTCGGTGCGGATCCAGGCCCGGAAGCCCAGGAGCGCCGCGCCGATCGCCAGCAGGATCACCCACCACCAATCAGCCGTGAAGTTCGAGGCGCCGATGATGATGCGCGTCGGCAGGGGCAGCTCGGCGTCGAAGCGGTCGAAGAATTCGGCGAAGGTGGGGATGACGAAGGTCATCAGGATGGCAACCGCGATGAACATGGCCGTGATCACCATGATCGGGTAGCGCAGGGCCTGCTTGAGCTTGGCGCGGAAATCGCGTTCGAGCTCCAGGTAGTCGGTCAGCTGCGAGAAAGCCTGCTCGAGATTACCCGAGCTCTCGCCCACGCGCACGATGCTGACGAACATGGTCGGGAAGACCTTCGGGTTCTGCGCCATGCCGCTGGCCAGGTCGCGACCGGACTCCAGGGCGTCGACGACATCCTCGATGGCGTGGCGCAGCTGCGGGTTGCGGGTCGATTCGCCGACGTTGCGCAGGCCGTGGATGATCGGCACGCCGGCCTTGCTCAAGGTGTACATCTGGCGCGTGAACAGGATCAGATCGTTGATGCCGGGCTTGTCCATGCCCAGGCGCTGGCTCAGCGAGATGCTCTCGGATTCGACCGCCGGCGCCGACTCGATTTCGATCGGCGTGATGTCGAGGCGCATCAGCTGCTGGGCGACGGCATCGGTCGATTCCGCCTCGACCCGGCCGTCGACCAGTTGCCCGCGGGCATTGCGTCCTCGCCACTGGAAAGCGCTCATCAGGACACCTCGTCACCGACCGTGATGCTATCCATTTGGCTGTCGAGCAACTCGTCGAGCCCCCCGGCCAGGCGTGTGACTTCTTCCAGCGACGTGATGCCTTCGCGAGCGTAGTCCAGGGCGCAGTCGAGCAGCGGGCGGTAGCCCTTGCGATTGCGCGCCAGCGAGGAGAAGGCAGACGTGTCCATGCGCCGCAGCGCGTCGGTGAGTTCGTCGTCCATTTCCAGCAGCTCGTAGACGCCGATGCGCCCGCGGTAGCCGGTGTTGGAACAGTAGGCGCAGCCTCGCCCGGAGCGGAAACGGATGCCGTCGGCCGCCTCGTCGCCCAGGCGCGCACGTACCCAGGCGAGCTGGCCGTGGTCGGGCTCGGTTTCCTCTCCGCAGGAATCGCAGACCCGGCGGACCAGGCGTTGGGCGATGACACCGTCGAGCGCGGCGGCCACCATGAAGCCTTGGGCACCCATGTCGACCAGGCGCATGACCGTGGCCGGCGCCGAATTGGTGTGTAGCGTGGAAAGAACCAGATGGCCGGTCATGGCGGCGCGCAGGCCGATCTCGGCGGTTTCGCGATCGCGCATCTCGCCGACCATGATGATGTCCGGGTCCTGGCGCAGTGCGGTGCGGAGCACGCGGGCGAAGTCGAGGCCGATCTTGCGGTTGACCTGAACCTGGTTGATTCGCGGCAGACGGTACTCGACGGGATCCTCGACCGTGATGATCTTGCGCCGCGACTGGTTGATGTAGTTCAGCGCCGCATAGAGGGTCGTGGTCTTGCCCGAGCCGGTGGGCCCGGTGACCAGCACCATGCCCGAGGGCCGATTGACCAGGCGGCGGATGCGCGATTCCATCTCCGGCGGGATGCCCAGCTTGTCGAGTTCGAGCAGCCCGGCCGACTGGTCGAGCAGGCGCATGACCATGGATTCGCCGTACTGGATCGGCATGGTCGACAGGCGCACGTCGATGTTGTGGTCCTTGACGCGCACCGAGAAGCGACCGTCCTGGGGCAGGCGCTTTTCGCTGATGTTGAGCGAAGCCATAAGTTTCAGGCGTGTGACCAGGGCGGAGGCCACGCGGCGACCCTCGATGACCTGCTCCTGGAGCTCGCCGTCGACGCGCTGGCGAATGCGCAGGACGGATTCGTCGGGCTCGATGTGAATGTCGGATGCGCCAATCTGCACGGCGTCTTCGAACATCGACTGCAGCAGTTTGATGACCGGGGCGTCGACCTGGCCCTCGTCGTCTTCGAGCTGCGAGATGTCGTAGTCGCTCTCGGACAGCTCCTCGCCGAGTTCCTCGGCCAGCGAGGAGATCTCCTCGGTGCGGCGGTAGACGATGTCGATGGTGCGCAGCAGGTCGGATTCGCGCACCAGCACGATGTTGATCGGTTTTTTGAGGATGCTCCTGAGCGCGTCGAATCCGAAGATATCGGTCGGGTCGGCCATGCCGACGGTCAGCTCATCGTCCTTTTCGGCCAGCACGATGGCGCGGTAGCGACGGGCGTGGGTTTCCGGCAGGAGCCGCACGGTCTGCGGCTTGAAGTTGTAGTGCTTGAGGTCTATGACCGGGATGTCGAGCTGCCGGCCGAGGAAATCGAGCAGGTCGTCCTCGGTGACATGCCCCATCTGCACCAGTACCCGGCCGAGCTTGTGGCCGGAGCGCTTTTGTTCGCCCAGGGCGTCCTCGAGCTGGCGCTCGGAAATCATCTTGTGCTTGACCAGCAGGTCGCCCAGGCGGATTTTCTGTCGCGGCTTGCGCACGTTGCTCATTGCGGCTCTCCGGTGATGGGCGCCAGCGCGGCCAGGCGCTGGCGCGCGAAGCGGGCCGCCCGGTCGTCGTCGCCTTCGAGGGCCCGATTGTAGGCCTTCGCGGCCTCGACCGGTTGCTCCAGCGACTCCAGGGAGGCGCCCAGCCCGACCCAGGCCGCGCCGCTGCGCGGGAGTACGCCGGTCAGCGCGCGGTAGTGCTCGGCCGCAGCGGCGTGATCGCCGGCCTGCCGGTGCGAGGCGGCCAGCAGCAGATGGTATTCCGGCGCCTCGGCCATCGCCGGCGCGTGGCTGCGCAGGATGTCGCGGGCCCGGGCGATTTCGCCGCGCTCGAGCAGTAGCCGGCCGAGCAGGGCGGCCAGCGGCGCGGGCTCGTTTGCATGGTCGAGTCCGTCGCCGAGGACGCGCATGGCCGACTCGTGCCGCCCGCGGCGCATCAGGGCGCCGGCAAGCAGCTCGTAGGGTTCGGCGAGTGTGGGCCTTTCTTCGATCAGCTGCCTCAGCCGGGACTCGGCGCGCTGGAGTTGGCCGCGGGAAAGCATCCGCTTGGCCGTTGCCAGGAGATCGTCCTGTGCGGCCTCGCCGTCGGCGCGGCGAATCGAGATGTGCGGTTCCGGCGCTGGCTCGCTCTCCCGAGCCGGTGCGCTCTCGAGGGGCTCGGGGTTTTCGGGCGGGGCGGGCTCCTGTCGTGAAGGGCGGTCCCTTTCACGCTCCGGGTCGACCCGGCGCTGCGCAGTGGCGTCGGTGCTTTTCGCATCGCCCGTCGAGCGCGAAGGCGTCCCTTCGGACTCAGGTTCGGCCGGCCTGCGCGGCGACGGGTCGTCGCTTTGCGCCAGCCGGGGTTCGGTGGGGCGGGATTCGGGGGGCTGGATCGGCGCGGGAGACGGCGGTGAGCTTTGCGTCTCGGGCATTCCGGCATCCGCTGCGGTGTCCGCCGGAGTGGTGCCGGCTCGGGCGGTCAGCGTTTGCGCTTCGCGGCCGTCGCCGATCCGCGGGCTGCCGTCCAGGCTCAGGTGCAGGACGGCGCCCACGGCAATGGCGGCCAGCAGCCAGAGCGCCCAGCGGGGCGACGGCCGTCGTGCGCGCCGCGCCCGCGGCCGTTCGGTCGGTCCGGGTTCACGCCTCCCGTCCGCCGCATTGCGCTTTTCCAGGTCCTTGAGCACGTCGTTGATCAGGCTCATCCTGCGCCTCCCGCGAGCATTTCCAAGGCCAGGAAGGCGCCGAAGGCGACCAGGCTGAAGGCCGCGACCCGGGCGGCGGGCGCGAGCCGGGGCCACCAGAGCTGTCCGGCGGTGTCTTCGGTGTCGGCAACGGCGCGCCGCACGTCGAGGGGCGTCACCTCGGCGCTGCCGCGGCCCCAGGCCGAGAGCAGGGCCTTGTCGGCGAGCACGTTGACCAGCCGGGGCACGCCGCCGCTGGCGCGGGCGATCCGCGCGACCGAGCGCGGCGAAAACAGGCGCTCGCTGCCGCCGGCGCGCTCGAGGCGATGAGCGAGGTAGTCGGCCACCCCGTCGCGATCGAGCGCTTCGAGCCGGCACGAGTAGGTGATGCGCTGCCTCAGTTGTCGGAATTGTGGCATCGCCAGCCGGCGATCGAGTTCGGGCTGGCCGAAAAGGACCACCTGAAGCAGCTTGCGCTGCTCGGTCTCGAGGTTGGTCAGCAGGCGCACGGTCTCCAGGGTGCTGGCCGGGAGGGCCTGGGCCTCGTCGATCAGGAGCACCGGCCGGAGGCCGCGCGCGGCCATTGCCGCGAGCTCCTCCTGGAGTCGCTCGTGCACGACCTGCTGGGTCGGGCGAGCGGGGAGTTCGATGCCCAGGTCGCGCGCCAGCGCGGTGCGCAGCGTGCCCGGCGACAGGTGCGGGTCGGGCAGCCAGGCCGTCACGAACGGGGATTCGAGCTGTTCGAGCAGGGTCCGGCAGAGTAGGGTCTTGCCCAGCCCCACTTCGCCGACGACCTTGATGAAGCCCTCGCCCTGTTCCAGGGCTACCCGTAGCGTGGTCAGCGCGTCGACCTGGCTGGGTTCGGGATAGCGGAAGGCCAGGTGCGGCGTGAGCCGGAAGGGGCGTTGGTCGAGTCCGAAGTGGTCCAGGTACATAGCGTAGCGATCAGCGCGGCCAGGTGTCGTCGCCCATCTCGCCGAGCCGGTCGAGCGCCCCCTCGGCTTCTCTCGCCCAGGTGCGCGGCGAGTCGATGACGATCGGCCGCAGCAGGATGACCAGTTCGGTCTTGACGGTCTGTTCCTGCCGGCTGCCGAAGGCTTGGCCCAGCAGGGGAATACGGCTCAGGCCCGGCGTGCCGAAGCGCTTCTGTTCGGAGGACTCGCGCATGAGTCCGCCGATGACGACCACCTGGCCGTTGCGCGCCCGGATGATGCTGTCGGATTGGCGAACGCTCGAAAAGGCGAGGGGCAGGGATTCCTGTTCACCACCGACGGTGAAGGTCTTGGTCTGGTCCTGCACTTCCGAGACGGTCGGGTGGACGTGCAGGATGATGTCGCCCTGGCGGCTGATCTGCGGCGTGACGTCGAGCGCGATGCCCGAGAAGAACGGCGTCAGCTCCACGGAACTGGCGGCGGTGGTGCTGGCTCCGCCCGTGGCCGTGCGGCCGGTCACGCCGGTAACGAAGAACTCGTCGGTGCCGACCTTGATCACGGCCTTCTGGTTGTTGATGGTGGCCACGCGCGGGCTCGACAGCACGCGCGTGACGCCCTGCGTCTCGAGCAGCTCGATGAAGGCGTTGAAACTGCCCGTATCGGCGGTCAGCACGGTGCTGCCGCCGAAGGCCTGAGTTTCGAAGCCCTGGACGACTTCGCCGGGGCTGACCGCGTACGGCTGTTCGCTGATCGCCGAACGTCCGTCGCCGAACACGTTCGGGCCGGCCACCTGGCCAAAGCCGAGCAAGCGGCCGTCGACGTCCTCGAGGGCCTGCCAGTTGATGCCCGATCGATAGGCGTCGCGCAGTTCGACCTCGACGATCTTCGCCTCGAGAATGACCTGGCGCTGCACGCTGCCCTGGATGGCTTCGAGCAATTCGGCCACGGCACGCTGTTCGTGCGGCATGGCGCGGACGGCGACCACGCCGGAGATGGGGTTGAGCATCACGTTGCGACCTTCGGGGCTGTCGAAGATGCCTTCGATGGCCGTCTCGAGCTGGGCCCAGAAATCCGATTCGCTCTCGGTCTCGATGCGCGTGCCGGTGGCAATGTCGTCGCCGTTCTGACCGGGCAGGGTCTGCGTGGATCCCTGCCCGCCGAATTCGTCCTGCAGGGCGTCGGGGTTGTCCGTGGACTGCCCGGAGCTCACGCGCGTGCGCGAGGAACCCTTGCGGTTGACGTCGAGGTAGCTGACCTCGTAGATGCGGTTCTGAAGTCGGGGCGGGCGCACGATATAGCCGGTTTCCGTGCGCTTGTACTCGAGGCCGTAGACTTCCCGCACGATGCGCATGACCTCGGTGATTGTCACGTCGCGCAGCTCCAGTGAAATGGACTTCTCGACATCGGGATGGACCACCATGTTCAGGTCGGTGTCGGCCACCAGGCTCATCAGGAACTGACGTGCCGGCGCGTTCTCGACGGTGACGTGGAAACGCTCCTCCGGCGGCGGCTCGAAGGCGGGAGCGGCCTCGGGCATCAGGATGTCGTTCGTTTCCTCGACGTCCGGCGCCTCGCGCGTGGCCGCGGCTTCGAGTTCGCTGCGGATGTTGCGGTCGATTTCCGCGGCCCGGTCGCTGGTCGTGGCGCAGGCCGCCAGGCCGGCGGCGAGCGCTGCAGCGGTCAGGAATCTTGCTGGATTGTTGTCCATGGGCAGCATCGGTCTCAGAATCCGTCGTTGTCGTTGGTCAGGTGCGTGTCGATGTTCAATTCGATTGTCTCGCCGGCGCGAACGAGTACGACGCGGCCGGGCTCGATGGTCCGGACTTCGGCTTCGCCGAGGCGCTCTCCCTCGCGCAGGCGCTGGCCGTCGATGATGGCGATCCGGCGCTCCGGCGCCAGCAGGATCGACTGCAGCCGGAAGGGCGCGCGTTGCTCTTCGCCCGACCCGTTGCCGAACCAGGCGGCGATCTCCGCGTCTGTCGGCGGTCGGGTGGGGTCGCGCACTTCGCCCTGGGCGAACGAGGTGCTCGCCAGGGAGAGCGTGAACAGAAGCGGAATCATTCGCATGTCAGACTCCCAGCCAGCGATCGTCGAGGGTGACGCTGTAGAGCATCAGCTCCACGCGGTTGGTCGGCCATTCATCGACGGTCAGCCGCAACGACTCCCAGAATACGCCGCGGGGCAGTTCCGCGGTCCGGTCGAGGTAGTTGCGGATTCCATTGAAGTCGCTCTCGATGACTACACGGACGCGGTGCACGAACAGCCCGGGCACGGGGCTGCCCGATGCACTTTCCAGCCGGCCCGGGGGCAGGTTTTCCAGTGCCACGATATCGACCCCGGCGCGCCGCGCGAGCAGCCCGGCCAGAACCGATACCGATTCCCTCGGCGTGGCAATGCCGCCGTGACGCTCGGCCAGGCGGACTTCCAGCGCGTCGATCTCTTCGAGCAGCGCTTCGCGTTCGGCGGCGAGCTCGCGATTCGGATCGCGCCCGCGTTCGCTAGCCAGTTGCTGGAGATTCTGGGTGAGGTTAGCGACGCGCTCGCGAACGTTCTCCAGCTCGGTCCGGACCGTCTCCTGGCGCAGCCCCAGCGATTGCATGGTGGAGAAATCCCAGATGAGGAAGATGACCGCGAATACGGCCAGCATCAGGAGCGCCCGTTCACGCAGGCTCAGGCCGTTGATGCGTTCGGCGATCTTTCCCACTCGCGC
>JAZBPT010000116.1:0-18543 GCA_036351755.1 Wenzhouxiangella sp.
GCGGCGTCGTGGTCGATGAGGCGGTGCATCAGGTAGAACGCCGAAAGCGTAATGATCGCGGCGATGGCGACCGTGGCGAGGTAGCGAACAACGGATCCCATGAGCGGCCCTCCCTGCTCGGATGTGTGGAACGAGTAGCGTCATGTTTCACGCCGCCCGTACCCGTTCCGACCGGGCCTGCACTCCGTGGTTCCCTCGCGAGTTTTCCGTCGCGTCGGTTCTAGAGCGGCTCGGCCAGCCGGCAGCCGTCGAATTCGGGATGCCCGCGCATGAAATACACCCGCAACGCCGGGTCGGAATCCAGCGGTGGCTCGAGCGACCACTCCGTGCCAATTGGCGTGGTCAGGCCATAGCCCGAACCGCTCGGTCGCCACTCGCCGAACTCGCTGCCGGCATCGACCAGGGTGTACTCGTCTCGCCAGCGCTGCTTCTTCAGCCGGTAGCTGCGATCGACGCGCAGGAACAGTTCGACCGGCCGCTCGCCGCAGTCCCCGGCCAGGTGGGCGCGGACTTTCAGTTTCGGTTCCCGCAGCGGAGCGGGCAGGTGGATGTAGACGCCCAGGTTGCCGGCGGTGAAGTGGTGGTTGCCGTAGCCCTCGCGGGCGATCCGGATGTCCCCGCCGGGTGTGGCCAGCAGCGCCCGCAGTTCCTGCGCCCGGTTGAAGGCCCCGGCGCCGTCGCCGTGGACGATCACGGTCTCGGCCACTTCCAGTCCCCCGGGCGTTTCGGCGTAGGTGATCCGATGATTGTAGCCGGCTTGCTCGAGTAGATCCCCCACGGCCTGCACCCGCTCGTCGCCGGGCTGGTTGGAAAAGATGTGGACCGTCACATCGTCGACCGGACGCGTGGCACAGGCGGCGAGCAGGGCCGCCAGCGCCAGCGCGACCAGCCGGCGAAGCATCACTTCACCCGGCTGTGCTCGCGCACGGTCTCGACCAGCACGGAGACGTGCTCGGGCGGCACATCCGGCGTGATGCCGTGGCCCAGGTTGAAGATGTGGCCGGGGCCGGAACCGTAGCTGTCGAGCACGCGCCGGGTCTCGGCGGCGATGACCTCGGGGTTGGTCAACAGCACGGCCGGGTCGAGATTGCCCTGCAGCGCCACGCGGTGGCCCACGCGCCCGCGCGCCTCCGACAGGTCCAGGGTCCAGTCCACGCCCAGACCGGCGCAGCCGGTCTCGGCCAGGTTCTCCAGGTGCTGACCGCAGCCCTTGCCGAACAGGATCACCGGGGTGTCCGGGCAGGTCTGCTTGAGCTTGTCGACGATGCGCTGCTGGGAGGCCAGCGAATACTTTTCGTAAAGGCGCGGCGAAAGCACGCCACCCCAGGAGTCGAACACCATCAGCGCATCCGCCCCGGCGGCGACCTGCGCGGCCAGGTAGTCGGCGGTAGCGTCGGCCAGGTGATTCATCAGCCGCTCGGCGCCGTCGGGTTCGGCCAGCAGAAGGCGCTTGGCGCGGGCGAAGTCCTTGCTGCTGCGGCCCTCGATCATGTAGGTGGCCACCGTCCAGGGGCTGCCGGCAAACCCGATCAGCGGCGTGTCGTCCGGCAGGGATTCTCGGATCAGGCGCACCGCGTCCATGACGTAGCCGGTGTCGTCCTCGGGGTCGGGCATGGGCAGCGCGTCGATGTCGGCCACGGTCTGTACCGGCCGCTCGAAATAGGGGCCCTCGCCCGGCTTGAAGCCCAGCCCGCGGCCCATCACGTGCGGCAGGATCAGGATGTCGGAGAACAGGATCGCGGCATCGAAGCCGTAGCGATGGATCGGCTGCAGCGTGACCTCGCAGGCGAGTTCCGGTGTGCCGGCAAGGTCGAGGAAGCTGCCGGCCTTCTCGCGCGTGGCGCGGTACTCGGGCAGGTAGCGTCCGGCCTGGCGCATCAGCCAGATCGGCGTGCGTTCGACGGGCTCGCGCCGCAGCGCGCGCATGAAAAGTGAATCGGATCTCGGGGTCATGAACGTTCCAGTACTTCGCGAATGTCGTCGGTCGGACAGGTCTCCACCGTGGCACGCCCGAGTTCCTCGAGCAGCACCAGGCGAATCCGGTCGGCGCGGTTCTTCTTGTCCAGGCGCATCAGGGCCAGCAGGCGCTCGCGCTCGACGTCGCCGGGTAGCGCAGTCGGCAGCTTCAGGCGTTCGAGCAGGTGGACCAGGCGTTCGGACGTCCCGACCCGGACCTTGCCCAGCAGCTCGCTCAGCCGTGTGGCCAGCACCATGCCGATGGCCACGGCCTCGCCGTGACGGTAACGCGCATAGCCGGTCGCCGTCTCCAGGGCGTGGCCGAAGGTGTGGCCGAAATTGAGCAGCGCGCGCTCGCCGGCCTCGCGCTCGTCGGCGGCCACGACCTCGGCCTTGTGCTGCACCGAGGCATGTACGGCCTCCAGCAGCGCGTCGGGCATACGTGCGTTGAGCGGTTCGGCCCGGCTCTCCAGCCAGGAGAAGAAGCGCTCGTCGCGGATCGCGCCGTACTTGACCACTTCGGCCAGGCCGGCGCGGTAGTCCCGGTCGTCGAGACTGATCAGGGTATCGATGTCGGCAACCACCGCGGCCGGCTGGTGAAAGGCGCCGATCAGGTTCTTGCCGCTGGCGTGGTTGACGCCGGTCTTGCCGCCCACGGCGGCGTCCACCTGGGCCAGCAGGGTAGTCGGCATCTGCACGACCCGGATGCCGCGCATGTAGCTGGCAGCCGCGAATCCGGCAAGGTCGCCGACCACGCCGCCGCCCAGCGCCAGCACCGTTGCGTCGCGCTGCGCGCCCAGTTCGACCAGCGCATCGAGCGCGTGCTGCCAGTTAGCCACCGTCTTGGCTTCCTCGCCGGCGGGCAGCACCAGCGAGCGCCAGCGACGGCCTTCCTCGTCGAGCACGCCGCCGACCCGTTCCAGGTAGAGCCCGGCCACGGTCTCGTCGCTGACCACCAGCACGCGGCCGTCGAGGTGGCGCTGCCAGATGCTGGGCATCGCCAGCAGGCCCTGGCCGACATAAACGGGATAGCTGCCTCCGGCGGCTCGTACCTGGGTGACCTTCATGACGCTTGCGCCTCGTCGACGTGTTGCCGGATTCTTCGTGCCACGTTCGCGGCCATGGCCGGTGGAGAAATGCTCGAAGAGCGCACCACCAGGTCGGCGCAGGACAGGTAGATCGGATCGCGCTGTTCGGCCAGATCGGTCAGGCGCTGCCGCCGGTCGGGCGCCTGCAGCAGCGGGCGCTGCTTGTCGCGTTCGAGTCGCTTGAGCTGCTGGTCCACGCTGGTTTGCAGGTAGACGACCAGGCCGCGTTCGGTCAGCATGCGCCGGTTCTCGGCGCTGAGCACGCTGCCGCCGCCGGTGGCCAGTACCAGGCCGTTGCGCTGGCTCAGCTCGTCGAGCAGCGCGGATTCGCGCTGGCGGAATCCGGATTCTCCCTCGATATCGAAAATGACCGCCACCTCGACGCCGCAACGCGCCTGCAGTTCGAGATCGAGGTCGAGAAAGTCCATCCCCAGGCGGCGTGCGAGTCGTCGGCCCACGGTCGTCTTGCCCGAGCCCATGGGGCCGATAAGGAAAACGCGTTTCGGCATGGCCTGTTCGGCTTCTTCGCTCATGCCGTCCGCGCGGCGGCGCTGCGCCGGTCGGCGATGATCGGGTCGTGCCAACGACTGTTCATTCAATGCGGCAAAGGCCATGATCAACCGGGGTTCAATGCTATCACGACGGACCTGTTCCGGCCCCTCCGCGATCACCGCCATCGCACCGTCCTCGCGGCGGTTTGGTACCATAATCGCCCTTCGTCATTGAGTGCTCGGACCGGATCATGCTGCGCTTTTCGATTCTCTTCGTCGTTCTGTTGCTGGGCCTCTTTACCGTCGAGGTTCTCCAGCCGGTGCAACAGCACGTGATCCTGCCGTTCACGGCCGGCATCGCCAAGGTCAGCGTTTTCCTGATTGAGCTGTTCGACAGCGGCGTCGCTTCCTCGGGCAAGGTCATCCAGGACATCCAGTCGGGGTTCGCGGTCAGCATCGAGCCTGGCTGCAACGGCGTCGAGGCGCTGATCATCCTGTTTGCGGCGATCTTCGCGTTTCCCGCTTCGTTCAAGCACAAGCTGATCGGCTTCGCCATCGGCTTCGTGGCGATCCAGGCGCTGAACCTGGTGCGCATCATCAGTCTGTTTTATCTCGGCCAGTGGAACATGACCTGGTTCGAGTGGTTCCACCTCTATCTGTGGCAGGCGCTGATCATTCTCGACGCGCTGGTTGTCTGGCTGATCTGGCTGCGTAAGCTGCCGCCCAGGACTTCCGGCGGTGGTGACGACGACGGCGGTGGCTCGCCACCGGAGCCGGCCACGACGTGAAGCGCCTGCTGATCGCCGGCTGTGGTGACCTGGGCGTCCGGCTCGCTGCTCGACTGGCCGGCGATACCTGGCAGGTGCACGGCCTGCGCAGGAACACCAAAGCCCTGCCGGAAGGCATTGTTCCCCTACGCGCCGACTTGAGCGACCCGGCCAGCCTGGCTCGACTGGACGCCGACTGGGATGCCGTCGTCTACCAGGCCACCCCCGACGCCTACGACGAGGCCGGTTACCGGTCCGCGTATCTCGAGGGCCTGGCCAACCTGTTCGACCGCATTCGCACGCGCCGCCTGTTGTTCGTCTCCAGCACGGCGGTCTACGGCCAGGACTCGGGAGAGTGGGTCGACGAGGAAAGCGCCACCGAACCGGCACGGTTCAACGGCCGGGTGCTGGTCGAGGCCGAAACGCTCGCCGGCCGATCGGCGCCGGAGCCGGTGGTCGTGCGATTCGCGGGCATCTACGGCCCGGGCCGCGACTACCTGCTGCGCAAGGTCGCAGCGGGCGAAGCGCGCTGCCGCGAGCGCCCGCCGCAATGGACCAACCGCATTCATTCCGAAGACTGCGCCGGGGTACTCGAACACCTGCTCTTGCTCGATGATCCAGCACCGCTCTACTGTGCGAGCGACGGCACACCGACGCCGCGCTGCGAAGTGCTTGACTGGCTGGCCGGCCGGCTGCATGCGCCGACGCCCGTTCGCGAGCAATCCACCGGCGGGCAGGGCAAGCGCGTTTCCAATGCCCGACTGCTGGCGTCCGGCTACCGGATGATCCACCCCGACTACCGCTCCGGCTACCAGGAGATGCTGCAATGACCCGATTCGTTTCCATGACCGATGCCATGGTTCAGCGCTTCCGCGACGGCTTCAAGCGTGCCGAGGACGGCGGGATTCCCGAGCCCACGGCCATGACCCTTGCCACCGTCGACGGCAAGGGTCGACCGGCGGCGCGCACTGTGCTGCTCAAGGACATGGACGCCGACGGTTTCGTGTTCTACACCAACCTGGGCTCGCGCAAGGGCCGCCACCTCGAGACGCATCCCGATGTGTCGCTGGTTTTCTGGTGGCGGGAGAACGCCGAACAGGTGCTTGTCGACGGCCACGCCGAACGGGTCGGCGACGCGGAAGCCGATGCCTACTTCGCCAGCCGTCCCCGCGGCAGCCAGATCGGAGCCTGGGCCTCGCGGCAATCGCGTCCGATGGAAAGTCGTGAGGAGTTCCTCGCGCGCGTGGCCGAGTTCGAGAAGAAATTCGAAGGCCGGGATGTGCCACGACCCGAACACTGGTCCGGCTTCCGCGTCATGCCCCGCCGCGTGGAGTTCTGGTACGGCCGGGAGTTCCGCCTCCACGAACGCGTCTGCTTCGACCTCGTCGACGACACCTGGCAGGAGTCACTGCTGTATCCCTAGGCCGTGCTGTTGGTTTTCACGCAGAGCCGCCGAGGGGCAAAGAACGCAGAGACAAGATAAAACCTTCAACCACGGAAAACACTGAATACACTGAAATTCTTTAAAGGGCAAAGGACGTTCGGCCTGAAGTTCTCTATTCCGTGTCTTCCGTGAATTCCGTGGTTATATGCTGCTTGCTCTTGTTTTCTCTGCGCACTCTGCCCCTCTGTGGCTCTGCGTGATCCAATACAGCACCTACTCGAATTCAGGCTCCGGCGGTGGGTTCTTCCGCCGGTCGAGGTCGCGCTGGATCCAGGATTCGGCGAGGCTTTTCCACGGTTCTTCTTCCAGCGAGTGCGGCTTGTACATGCCGGCGGCCTGGCGCTGGCGCTGCGCCTCGTAGAGGATCAGGGCGGTGGCGACCGAAACGTTGAGGCTCTGGGTCATGCCCGCCATGGGGATGACGATCTCGCCGTCGCACTCGGCCAGGGCCTCGTCGCTGACGCCGAACTTCTCGGTGCCCATCACGATGGCGGTCGGCTGGGTGTAGTCGGGCTGGCGGAAATCGACTGCCTTGTCCGAGAAGTGCGCGGCGTAAAGCGAAAAGCCCTTCGCTCTGAGCGAACGCAGGCCCTCGACGGCATCGTGGTGGCGGTGCAGCTTGACCCAGCGCTGGGCGCCCTGCGCGGTGTGATTGAGCGGCGGGATGCCGCCGGTGGGCGGTACGGCGTGGGCTTCGAGCACGCCCACCGCATCGCAGGTGCGCAGGATGGCGGCGACGTTGTGGGCCTTGTGCACCCGCTCGAGGAAGACGGTCAGGTCGGGATGCCGGCCGGCGGCCACCTGCTCGATGCGGGCCTTGCGTTCGGGTGTCATGGCGATATGTTAACCCCGAATCTGCGAGAATCCCCGGCCATGACTGACTGGTTCAATCAACTCAAGTCCTGGGTGGCGCCGAGCGCCGAAGAGACCGTGGATCTGCAGATCATCGCCCGGGCGGCCGCCATCATCCTGCTCGAGATGGCCGCCACCGACGAGCATCGCGACGACGATGAGCTGGCGGTGATCCACGACGCCATGCAGGACGCCTTCGGCATCGACCGGGCCGAGCTGGGCCAGATGCTCAAGGATGCCGAAAAGCTCCGCCGCGAGGCCGTGTCCCTGCACGACTTCACCCGCGACCTCAAGGCCCACCTCGATCGCGACGAGCGCGACCAGCTCGTCGAGTGGCTGTGGCGCGTGGCCTGGGCCGACGGGCGAATCGACCGCTACGAGGAGCAGCTGCTGCGCCGGCTCTCGGACCTGCTTGGCGTGCCCCACCACGAATTCATCAAGCGCAAGCACATGGCCGCGCCCGACGGTTCATGAGCGGGCGCTGATCACTCTTCGACGTAGAACCTCTGCTGAAAGCTGAATTCCGACGGCGGCTGGCTGCTGCCCTCCGGGCGCACGCTGATGTCGAAGGTCAGCGTCTCCTCGTTGGCGATGCGGAAGGTGCCGATGTAGTAGATCGCGTCTTCCTCGGTGATCTCCTGCAGCTCGATGTCGCGCGGTTGTCCGGTAAGGTTGATCGCCGAGGCATTCACCGTTGCCCGCACCGGTTCGCTCATCGCCCCGTCGCCGTCGGCGGCGCGCAGCACCGTGATGTTGATCATCGCCCGGGTTCCCGAGCGCGTGATGCCGTAGGCGCGGGCGACTTCGGCGGGCAACATGCGCGTGTTCATCGCGCTGTAGTGCACGTGATAGTCGCCGATATCCTCGAACTGCTGCGCCTGCGCCGAAAGCGACGCCAGCAGCAGGGCAAATGCCGTGATGAAAAGAACCGCGAACTGTCGATTCATGTCTTGTGCCTTTGCCATTGGACTGTCCCCGATGCTACGCCGTGTCGGGGCGGCGCGGCAAGCGGTGGCGGTGTTAGAGCCGTTGTCGGGTTCACGCCAAGGCGCGAAGGCGCCAAGGTCGCCAAGTAACAAAGAAAAAGAAAGCGAACAGGTGCATCTGATGCAGGATCAAGGGCACAGCCACCCATGCCCTTACACCATAGTGTATTCCCTTCTTCACTTGGCGACCTTGGCGCCTTTGCGCCTTGGCGTGAGGCAAAAAGCTATTGCCCCCACAACCCGGCTCAGACCCCCAGGAGGATGATCAGGAACTGGATGGCGATCAGGGCCACCAGGGGCGAGAGGTCGAAGCCGCCCAGGGGTGGGAGGATGCGGCGGATGGGGGCGAGCACCGGTTCGGTGAGCTGGTAGATCAGCGGCACGATGGGGTGGCGGAAGCCCTGGCCCACCCAGGACAGGATCACGTTGACGATGATCAGTACCAGGTAGAGCACCAGCAGCATGCGCACCAGCCGCAGGGCCGCGAGCAGGAGCAGCGTCGACCAGGCCATCGCCCAGCCGTTGAGGGTCGTCAGGATGACCAGCAGGACCACTTCCAGGATGTAGAGCCAGGCGATGCCGGCCATGCTGACCGATCCCACGCGGGGCAGGATCTTTGCCAGCGGTTTGACCAGCGGGTCGGTGATCCTGATCAGCGCCTGGCAGATCGGGTTGTAGTAGTCGGCGCGGAAGGCCTCGAGCAGCACGCGCAGCATCAGCGCCGCCAGGTAGAGCTGGAACAGCGTCTCGATCAGGAAGGAGAACGCCTGGTTGGCCGAACCGCCCATCAGCCTTCTCCCAGCTCGCGACCGCGCTTGACCGCGGCCTGCACGGCTTCATCCACGATCCGCTCGAACTCGTTTTCCGACAGGCTCTCGAGCGCGGCCGCCGTGGTGCCGCCCGGCGAGGTCACGCGCTTGCGCAATTCGCCGGCATCGACGTCTGACTTGGCCAGCATGGTGCCGGCGCCGAAGGCCGTCTGGCGGGCCAGCCGGGCCGCCGTGGCTTCGGGCAGGCCGGCGCGCGTGCCCGCGGCGGTGAGCTGCTCGACCAGCGAGAAGAAGTAGGCCGGGCCCGAGCCGGACACGGCGGTGACCACGTCCATCAGGGCCTCGTCGTCCACCCAGGCGACTTCGCCGGCAGCTTCGAGCACCTGCGTGGCGCGCTCGCGGTCGGTGTCGCTCACGCCCCCGGCCGCGGCCAGCCCCGTCATGCCGGCCTGGTAGAGCGCCGGGGTGTTGGGCATGGCGCGCACCACGCGATCGTGGCCGTCCAGGCCCTTGCAGATGCGCGCCAGCGGCATGCCGGCGGCCACCGAAATCACCAGGGTGTCGCCGTCGATGGCGTCGGCCACCGAGGCCAACACATCGTCCATGACCTGCGGCTTGACCGCCACCACCACGACGCCGGAGTCGGCAACCGCCTCGGCGTTATCGTCGTGAACCGTCACGCCCAGGTCGTCGGAAAGCGACTTCCGCTGTTCCGCGCTGGGATCGGCCACGTGAATGGATTCAGCCCGCATGCCATCAGCAATCAGGCCGCCGATCAGCGCACGAGCCATGTTGCCGCCGCCGATGAAAGTGATCGTTGTGTTGTCCATGCTTTTCATTGTAGATGGGTGTTGGTGACGGGTGCCAGTCAGGAGGCGTTGGCTTGTTCGCTGGTTGGCTGGTTCGGTTCCCGAGCGCATTGCGGGCGGACAAGCCGCGCAATGGTTGGGGCAAACGAAATGTGGAATAGCGACTTGGAGGTCGCTCCTACCAGGCCAGCGCCAGTTGTTTGTGGGAGCGGTCTCCAGGCCGCGAATACCGATCAAACTGGCAGTGCAGCTCGCGGCGCAGCCGCCCCGCACCGCTCGGAGGCTGCCGAACCAGCCAACCAGCTAACCCGAGAACGAGCCAACCAATATCATTCGCGCGGCCCAAACAACGCCGTTCCGACCCGAATTTCCGTCGAACCTTCGAGGATGGCTGCTTCCAGGTCGCCCGTCATTCCCGCCGAGATCGTGTCGACTTGCGGGTGGGTCTCTTTCAGGGCTTCGAACAGGCCGCGCAGTTTCGCGAACACGGCGCGCTGTTCGGCCTGGTCCTCGCGGGGGGCGGGGATGGCCATCAGGCCGCGCAGCTTCAGGTTTTCGCAGGCGGCGATGCGGTCGGCCAGTTCGGTGATTTCTTCGGGCGCGCAGCCGGCTTTCTGCGATTCGTCGTCGAGGTTGACCTGGATGAGCACGTTCAGCGGCGCGAGGCCCTCCGGGCGCTGGTCGTCGAGGCGGCGCACGATCTTGGCGCGGTCGATCGATTCCACCCAGTCGAAGTGCGCGGCGATCAATTTCGTCTTGTTCGACTGGATCGGGCCGATGTAGTGCCACTCCAGGTCCAGGTCGCCGAGGGCGGCGATCTTCTCGACGCCCTCGTCGACGTAGTTCTCGCCGAAGGCGCGCTGGCCGATCTCGTGCAGTTCGCGGATCGCCTCGACGGGCTTGCGCTTGCTCACGGCCAGCAGCCGCACGGTGCCGGCGGGCCGGTCGGCGTCGCGGCAGGCCGCGTCGATGCGCTCGCGCGTGCGGTCGAGACGTTCCCGGGCGGTTTTCGAGGCGATTTGATTCATGGCCGAGTTACGCTAAGATCGGTTGGTGTGCTGGACAACGGGGGTGTGCTTCGGCCGCCCGCTTGGCGGAGCCGCACACGTCACCGGCAGGCCGAAGGCCACAGGCAGGGAGTTTCCCCATGGATATTACAGAGCTACTCGCATTCACCGTCAAGAACAAGGCATCCGACCTGCACATCTCGGCCGGTCTGCCGCCCATGATCCGCGTCGACGGCGACGTTCATCGTATCAACACGCCGGCGATCGAGAACAAGGAGATGGCCGAGCTCATCTACTCGACCATGAACGACCACCAGCGCCGCGACTACGAGGCTAACCTGGAGGTCGACTTCTCCTACAGCGTGCCGGGCCTGGCGCGTTTTCGTGTGAACTCCTTCCACCACCATCGCGGCATGGGCGCGGTCTTCCGCGTCATTCCCAACGACATCTGGACGCTCGACGATCTCGACGCGCCGGCTATCTTCAAGGACATCGTCGAGGTGCCGCGCGGGCTCATCCTGGTCACCGGGCCGACCGGTTCGGGCAAGTCCACCACGCTGGCGGCGATGATGGACTACCTCAACAAGACCGTGCCGGGCCACATCCTCACCATCGAGGATCCGATCGAATTCATCCACACGCCGCAGCGCTGCCTGATCAACCAGCGCGAGGTCGCCCGCGACACCCACGGCTTCAACCAGGCCCTGCGCTCGGCGCTGCGCGAAGACCCCGACATCATCCTGGT
Organism: Wenzhouxiangella sp.; assembly: GCA_036351755.1. Classification (GTDB taxonomy): domain Bacteria; phylum Pseudomonadota; class Gammaproteobacteria; order Xanthomonadales; family Wenzhouxiangellaceae; genus Wenzhouxiangella. Next base: position 10,916 of record JAZBPT010000116.1, read on the forward strand.
CGGCGAGCTGCGCGACATGGAAACCGTGCGCCTGGCCCTGACCGCCGCCGAGACCGGTCACGTGGTCTTCGCCACCCTGCATACCTCCTCGGCGCCGAAGACCATCGACCGAATCATCGACGTCTTCCCCGGCGACGAAAAGCCGGTGGTGCGCTCGATGCTGTCCGAATCGCTGCGCGCGGTGATCTCGCAGACCCTGCTCAAGAAGGTCGGCGGCGGCCGCGTGGCCGCGCACGAGATCATGGTGGCCACCTCGGCCATCAAGAACCTGATTCGCGAGGACAAGGTCGCGCAGATGTACTCGGCCATCCAGACCGGGCAGAACGCCGGCATGACCACCCTCGACCAGTCGCTGATCGAGCTCGTCCGCCGCGGCCTGGTCAACAAGCAGGAGGCCGTTCGCAAGGCCCAGAACAAGTCGGCGCTGGCCTGAGCCGGCGGCGACAAACCAGCGTTTAAGGAGACGGCATGAACACCATCCAGGACTGGCTGCACAAACTCCACGACTCCAAGGGCTCGGACCTGTTCGTGACCGTGGGTGCGCCGCCCTGCATCAAGGTGCACGGCAAGATCAAGCCGCTGACCCGCGAGGCGCTCACCCACGAAATGGTCAGCGACATCATCGACTCGATCATGACCGCCGAGCAGCGCGAGGAATTCCACACCACCCACGAGTGCCAGTTCGCCGTCTCGCTCGAGGGCGTGGCCCGCTTCCGCGTCTCGGCCTTCTACCAGCGCAACAGCGTCGGCATGGTCTGCAGACGCATCGAGACCAAGATTCCCACCTTCGAGGAGCTCGACCTGCCGGATTCGCTGTCGGGGCTGGCGATGCAAAAGCGCGGCATCATCATCCTGGTGGGCGCCACCGGCACCGGTAAGTCGACCACCCTGGCGGCCATGCTCGGCGAGCGCAACATGAAGGCCTCGGGGCACATCATCACCATCGAGGACCCCATCGAGTTCGTGCACAAGCACCGCAAGAGCCTGGTCACCCAGCGCGAGGTGGGCATCGACACCGAGAGCTTCGAGGTGGCGCTCAAGAACACCCTGCGCCAGGCGCCCGACGTGATCCTCATCGGCGAAATCCGTACGCGCGAGGCCATGGAGCACGCCATCACCTTCGCTGAAACCGGTCACCTGTGCCTGACCACGCTGCACGCCAACAACGCCAACCAGGCGATGGACCGCATCCTGCACTTCTTCCCGGAAGACCGGCATCCGCAGGTGCTGCTCGATCTGAGCTTCAACCTCAAGGGCGTGGTCGCCCAGCAGCTCGTGCCGTCCATCGACGGCAGCCGCCGCCACGTGGCCCTCGAGATCCTGCTCAACACGCCGCTGATCCAGGAGAAAATCCGCAAGGGCAAGATCGAGGAACTCAAGGAGCTCATGAAGGACTCGCGCCACCACGGCATGGTGACCTTCGATCAGAGCCTGCTCGAGCTCTACCAGGAAGGCCTGATCTCCTACGAGGAGGCCCTGCGCCACGCCGATTCGGCCAACGACCTGCGCCTGGCGGTCAAGCTCAGCGAGGGCGGCGACGCCGATTCCCTGTCGGGCAAGCTGCAGGATCTCAATCTGATCGACGACGAACGTTGAGCGGGCGCATTTAACACGCAACTTACCGCCGTAACGGCATTTTCTGTCGCGTTTAACGTCCGATTAACCGATCCGGGCGTAATATCGCAACCGTTGGTGCTTCAAGCGCGAGCCAGGTTTCTGCACCGACGGTTACGGGGCAATGTGGGCCCGGACGGAGTCGACCCCTCCGTCCGGGCATTTTTTTACCGCACTTTCGACTTGAGGGGAATAATCGGCTGATGCGGATCCTGATCATCGAAGACAATCGCGATATCGCCGCCAACCTCGGCGATTTCCTCTCCGACCGGAGCCACGAGGTCGACTACGCCTACGACGGCGTCACCGGGCTGCACCTGGCAGTCGTCAACGAATTCGACGCCATCGTGCTCGACCTGGCCCTGCCTGGCATGGATGGCCTGGAAGTCTGCCGCAAACTGCGCGAAGACGGCCGCAAGGACACGCCGGTGCTCATGCTCACCGCGCGCGACCAGCTCGAGGACAAGCTCACCGGCTTCGAATCCGGCGCCGACGACTACCTGGTCAAGCCCTTCGAGTTGCGCGAGGTCGAAGCGCGGCTGGAAGTGCTCGCCCGCCGCGGCCAGCGCGTCAAGCCGCGCGAGCTGCAGGTGGCCGATCTCGAGTTCAATCTCGAGACGCTCAAGGTCAAGCGCGCCGGCCAGTCCATCGACCTCAACCCGATCGGGCTCAAGTTGCTCGAGAAGCTGATGACCGCCTCGCCGGCGGTGGTCACCCGCCGCGAACTCGAGCACCACGTCTGGGGCGAGGAGCTGCCCGACAGCGACAGCCTGCGCGTGCACATCCACAGCCTGCGCGCGGCCATCGACAAGCCCTTTGATCAGCCGCTGATCCAGACGCGGCACGGCATCGGTTACTGCCTGGTGGCACCGGATGAAGTATCGGCGTCGACTTAGAAGCCGACTGATCTTCTCTTTCCTGGTGTTCGGCACGCTGCTCAGCGTGCTGTTCGCCGCGGCCGTGCTGCTCGTGCAGAGCTGGCTGGTCGACGCGCTGATCTCGCGCACCCTGGCCGACGAGATCGACCAGTACGTCGCCGGCCTGCGCGAGGACCCCACGCTCGTCGAGCCCTTCTACACCCGCATCGAAGGCTACGTCACCCGGCCGGGCCGGGCCGAGATCGTGCCCGAGCCCTTCCGCAGCCTCTCCAGCGGCGTGCACGACGTCACCACCGACGGTGCGCAGTACAAGGCGGCGGTGCGCAAGGAAGAAGACTTCTGGGTGTTCTTGACCTACGACGTCTCGGAAAACCAGGAGCTGGCGCGCCGCCTCGAGATCGCCCTGGCCGCGGCCGTGCTGATCTTCATCCTGTTCTCGCTGGCCCTGGGCATCTGGTCGTCGAGCCGCGTCATGGCGCCGGTGACCGAACTGGCCCGGCGCATCGAGGCGATGGACGAGCACGCCCCGCCCGGCGACCTGGCGCGGCATTTCCCCGACGACGAAGTCGGCCAGCTCGCCGCCGCGCTCGACGACTACGCCCACCGCCTCAAGGACCTGGTCGAGCGCGACAAGGCCTTCAACGCCGACGTCTCGCACGAGCTGCGCACCCCGCTGGCGGTGATCAGCGGGGCCACCGAGCTGCTGCTGGCTCAGCCCGAGCAGGACGAGCGCACCCGCGAGCGCCTGCTACGCATCGCCCGCGCCGCGCGCCAGTCCACCGATATCACCACCGCGCTGCTGCACCTGGTGCGCGCTGAACGCGACGCCGACGGCAACGGTCACGCCCACGACGTCGCCCAGATCGCCCGCCAGGTGGTGGGCAACTACGAACCCCTGGTCGGCGACCGCGATCTCGAACTGGCCGTCGACGAGCGCGAGCAGGTCAGCGTCATCGCCCCCGAGGCGGTCATCGCCGTGGTGCTGGGCAACCTGGTCGGCAACGCCATTCGCTATACCACCGAAGGCGAAGTGCGCGTGCGCATACAGCCCGGCGAGGTCAGCATCCTCGACACCGGCCCCGGCATCGACGAAGAAGAACTCCCCCACGTCTTCGACCGCCACTTCCGCGGCCACCAGGCCGGCGGCACGAAGGGCTCCGGTCTCGGGCTGTCGATCGTGAAGCGACTGTGCGACCTGTATGGCTGGCGAATCGAGTTTGCCAATCGGGATTCTGGTGGGTTGTGTGTGACGCTCAGATTCTTTCCTGATCGGGGCTGAGAAGGTTGCAAACTGGCAACGTACACAACAGGCCCGCTAAACTAGACCGATGGCACTAATCAACTGCCCCAACTGCGGAAAACGAATTTCGGACCAAAGTACCTTCTGCGCCCACTGCGAATTACCGCTGGGCGAGATGTCTCAGGCGGATGTCGCGCGGCTGGAGGCGCGCCGGTGGCGGCGTCGCGTGTGGCAGTCCAAGAACGTGACCTACGCGGCGATGACCGCGCTGGTGGTCGGCGCCATCTGGTGGTGGCTGGCCGAGCCGCAGGGCTGGACCCTGCCGCCGCCGGTGCTGCCGATCGGGCTGATCGTGCTGGGTGGGGTGGCCTACCTGGCCGGGCGCGTGTGGCTGTTCTGGCTCAAGATGGAGCGCAACCGCCCCAGGCGCCCGCGCGGCTGACCGCGCTTACTCGACGCGGTCGACCTGGACCTGCTTGTTGTAGCCTTCGACCTGCAGGCGCCAGCCGCCGAACATGCCCTGCTTGATGGTCACGCGCGGGCTTTCGACTTCCGAGACGTAGTAGGTGTCCGGGGCGCTCTGCTCCCAGACCATGCCGTTTTCCAGCTCGAAGCGGGTGTCGCCGCGCCAGCCGTTGAAGTTGCCGACCAGCCGGCTGTTGATGGGCGGGGCGTTGCTGCTGCCGCGATCCTCGAAGCCGCGCATGTCCTGGTCGGCCGTCATGCCGCCGCCCTGCTGCGCGCGCTGGCGGTTGAGCTCGATGGCTTCCTCCTGCGTCAGCGACCGTTCGCGAATCCACTGGTTGAGCGCGGCCAGTTCTTCCCTGCTGAGCTTGTGCAGCCCGGTTTCCATGAACTCCTGGCCGGTCATTCTCTCTTCCAGGGTGGAAAACGATTCCTGTGCCAGGGCAGCGGAACAGAAGGCAAGCGCGATCAGCGCGGTGCTGAAACGGAAGGCGACAGTGGGCATGTCCAGGAAACCCCCGGTGAGTTCTAGATCAGGTTAAGACGAAATGAGCTTACAGGTCTTGCTTGTAGCGCACGTAGGGAATGCGACCGTAGACGCTTTCGAGCGGATCTTCAAGTGCGGCGGCGTCGGCGCTGGCCTCGTCCGCGCGCGGGGCTGCGTCCATGACGTTACTCACGCCGATCGACAGCGAGGCGTTGCGCTGGGCGTGCCAGGAAAACTCCAGGTCGAAGGAGTTGAGCGTGCCCGGCGCCTGGTCGGCGCCCATCCACAGCGGCAGTTCGCGGTGGTGGCCCATCATCTCGCCGCTGAAGTTGCCGCGGCGCCAGCCCAGCAGGACCTGGGCGGAGTTGCTGTAGAGCGTGTCGTTGCGCGTGCCCAGCGACTCGAAGGGCATGCCCAGTTCGGCCAGGCTCATGCGCTGGCGATAGCGGGCCAGCTGCAGGCCCACCAGGAAATCGCCGATGCGCTCGGTCTGGATGCCGAAGCTGACGTTGACGTCCAGGCCCTCGACGGCGCCGTCGACCGTGGTCTCGGACGGGCGGCGGGCGAGCAGTTCGGGGTCCAGGTCGAAGGCAAAGGGCTGTTCGGCCCGGCTCGGGGTCTCGTCGCCGCGGAAGGCGCTGAAGCCCAGCTGCAGGCCGGGGGCGGCCATCCAGTCGCCGGAGACCTGCAGCAGGTTCACCGAATCGCTGGGCAGGGGCTGGTCGACGAAGCGGCAGTCCTGCGCCAGGTAGGAATTCATCGTCATCATGCCCTGGCTGCACTGGATGTGCGCCAGGCTGGCAGTGTTCATCTGCCAGGCCTTCAGCGACCAGGAAAAGGCGCTGCCTTCACCGTCGTCGTCGGCCGCGGCCAGTCCGCGACGGCCATTGAGCGGCAGGGTCATCGAAAGGCGCGGGCGTTCGCCGGGCAGGCCCAGCGGCGAGCGGTCGGCGATGACCTGCACCACCGGCGCCTGTGCGGCGGCCTGCTCGCTGGCCTGGCTGTCGGGCACGATCGACCACGGCACGTCGTCCACCGTCTGGGCCTGGGCCCCGGCGGCGATCAGCGCGGACATGATCAGGATGTGCTTGAAGCGAGTCATTTCCCTCGTACCCGTTTGGTCGAAAAAGCTGCCAGTCTGCCCCCGCTTTGACGTCGCTGGCGCGATAAAGTTTTTCCGAGTTTTCAGTGTATCAGGCTTTTGCGCAGGATGCACTCGCAAAAAATCGCGCAAGTCCCGGAAATTCCCGCGATTGTCTCGCTTCGAAATCGCGGCTGGCCGGCGCGTGAGCGGTCGCCGGCCCCGGCGCCTTGCCCCGCACCCGGCCGGGGCGGGTAAAATGTGCGGCTTCCTCGCCCAAATACCAAGCAGGCAGCACAGTTTCATGACCCAGCCGATCAACGATCGCCGAGAAATCGCCAACGCCGTCCGGGCGCTGGCCATGGACGCCGTCGAGCGCGCCAACTCAGGCCACCCGGGCATGCCCATGGGCATGGCCGACATCGTGGAAGTCCTCTTCAACGACCACCACAAGCACAACCCGGCCAATCCCGACTGGTGGGACCGCGACCGCTTCGTCGTCTCCAACGGTCACGGCTCGATGCTGCTCTACAGCGTGCTGCACCTGACCGGCTACGACCTGCCGATGGAAGAGCTCAAGAACTTCCGCCAGCTCCATTCAATGACGCCGGGCCACCCCGAGCGCAAGGACGCGCCGGGCGTGGAAACCACCACCGGCCCGCTGGGGCAGGGCCTGGCCAATGGCGTCGGCATGGCCCTGGCCGAAAAGCTGCTGGCCGCGCGCTTCAACACCGACGAGCACCACATCGTCGACCACCACACCTGGGTCTTCGCCGGCGACGGCTGCCTGATGGAAGGCATCTCGCACGAGGCCTGCTCCCTGGCCGGCACGCTCGAGCTGGGCAAGCTGGTCGTGTTCTACGACGACAACAACATCTCCATCGACGGCAACACCGACGGTTGGTTCAACGACGACACCCCCGCGCGCTTCAAGGCCTACGGCTGGCACGTGGTCGAAGATGTCGACGGCCACAGCGCCGAGGCCGTCTCGGCCGCCATCGACCGCGCCACCGCCGTGCACGACAAGCCCACGCTGATCTGCTGCAAGACCACCATCGGCTTCGGCGCCCCCAACAAGGCCGGCACCGCCGGCGTGCACGGCGCCGCCCTGGGCGAGGACGAAATCAAGGCTGCCCGCGAGCAGCTGGGTTGGCACCACGCTCCCTTCGAGATTCCCGACGATATCCGCGCCGCCTGGGACGCCCGCGAGAAGGGCGCGGCCGCCGAAAAGGCCTGGAACGAGCGTTTCGAGGCTTACAAGAAGGCGCACCCGGAAAAGGCCGCCGAGTTCGAGCGGCGCATGAAAGGCGAGCTGCCCGATAACTTCGACGGCCTGGTCGAGCAGATCCTGGCCAAGATGCAGGGCGACGACAAGAAGGTCGCCACGCGCAAGGCCTCGGGCGCGAGCATCGAGGAATTCGCCCCGCACCTGCCCGAGCTGATCGGCGGCTCGGCCGACCTGACCGGCTCGAACAACACCAACTGGTCGGGCAGCGTGGACGTGCTCGACGACGCGGCCAACGGCAACTACATCTACTACGGCGTGCGCGAGTTCGGTATGACCGCCATCGTCAACGGCCTGTACCTGCACGGCGGCTTTATCCCGTATTCCGGCACCTTCCTGGTGTTCAGCGATTACGCGCGCAACGCCGTGCGCATGTCCGCGCTGATCCCCACCGGCGCCATCCACGTCTACACCCACGACTCGATTGGCCTGGGCGAGGACGGCCCCACCCACCAGCCGGTGGAGCACACCACCAGCTTGCGCATGATTCCCAACCTGGACGTCTGGCGCCCGGCCGACAAGGTCGAAACCGCCGCCGCCTGGGCCGAGGCGCTCAAGCGCCGCAAGGACCCGACCGC
>JAZBPT010000117.1:0-2426 GCA_036351755.1 Wenzhouxiangella sp.
CCGATGCCGCCGATGACGCCCTCGACGATTCGCGTCGGATCGATTTGCGCCGAAGGATCGCCGGTGGCGGTGGCGAAGAGGATCTCGTAGCCCACCAGCAGGAAGGCCGCCGCACCCAGCGAGACGAGCATGTGCGTGCGCAGCCCCGCGGGGCGCTTGTTGAGTTCACGCTCGAGCCCGATCACCGAAGCGAAGCCCGCTGCAGCCAGCAGCCGAATGACCATGTCCCAGAAGGGAACCTCCGTTTCCATGCGCACCACCATCGACGAGGGAGTTGCGACAAGACTAGCAGAACAGCGATCGAATCCGGCCCGGCCGTTTGCTAGCATGATCTGCGGTTTAGAACGCGTGGCAGTTTCATGAATCGACTCAAGACCGTCATCAAATGGGGCTTTCTTGCCCTGCTCGTCCTGTTGGTCGTACTCGCGATCGCCTGGGCCATATCCCGGTCCATGTACCCGACCGGGGAACAGCGCGAGGCGATTGCCGCCATGGAGCAGCAGCCCGACCCCGAGGGAGAAAACGCTTTTCCCTTGCTGTGGATGATCGATCGGGACGTGCCGTTCGACGAGATCGACGCCGTCATGGCCGAGGACGTCGAGCGGGCCTCGGCCATTCCGCCGGTGCCCGGCCCTGATGATGACGATCTTTCGACGTTCGTCTCTGCCGCCCGCGACTATCCCGACCTGAGCCCGAAGGGCGCGGATCGCGAGATGTTCTGCAGGGGCAGGGGCGAGACTTGCCTCGACCGGGTGCGTGGAGACCTGGACGCCTACGCCGCGCTGATCGACCGCCACGACGAATTGCTCGAGCGCATCGGACGACTGCACGAATACAACTACGTGCGCTCGGAACTACCCCACAAGCTGGGCATGCTCAACCCGAACTACCAGAGCGTCTTCCTGCCGAGAACCCGGCATGCATTGCGCTTCGCACAGGGCAATACCAACCAGGCGCTTGCCGCCACGTGTCGAGAGATCGCCACCTGGCGACGCCTGGGCGCTAACGCCGATAACCTGATCACGCGTTTGATCGGCGCCGAGGCGGCAACCGACCAGTACGGCCATACGCTCGCCAACATGCTGTCCGAACTGCCGGCCGACACCCCCCTGCCAGAATCCTGCGAGGAGGCCCTGGTCGCTCCGGGCATCGATGATCTGTCCCTGTGCCGGGCACTGAGGAGCGATTTCGGCATCATGGCTTCCGTTTCCAGGCACTTGCCGGAAACCGCGAGCGAAGGCGGCTTGTTCGAAAAGTTGGCCTGGTCGATGTTCTACGACGGCGAAGCGACGCTGGGCGCCACGGCGGAAAGCTACCACAGCATGTGCGGACCGGCCGAACGCGAGCGACTGCTCGCCGATCGCCGCGACCGGCCGGAACCGGCGCCTCGCGACATGTGGCGATTCGCCTGTGTCGGCAACCCAATCGGCTGCATGGTCAACGGCGCTGCGCAGAATCCCGTCTTCACGGGTTACCGCCACCGCCTGCAGGACTACGGCGCCAAGCTTCGCGTTCTTGGCACCCTGGCCTGGATACGCCGCCACGCCGACGAGGGCCGTTCACCCGAAGAACTGCTCGCCGCCCGACCCGACGAGCTCAAGAGCCCGGCACGCGATATCGACTTCGGGCCCGAAGGGCAAAGCCTTCGCGTCCCGCTCTACGACACGACGCGCGGTGAGCACTGGTCGGTCCCATTGCCGCCAGAACTCCATCGTTCTACCGGGAGTTCGTGACAGATTCGCGTCCCCAGCGGACGCTCCCGAGCTCGGTTACGGCAAGGAAATCAGTCTTCTGATTTGGCGGGAAATAACGTGCGGAGGGCTTTCATCGCCGCCGGATGAAACAGCGTGGCATGCGACTCCTGCGGCATCGGCGCGTACTCGAAGGTCATTCGACTCGACGCCTGCTTGACCTGCTTGATGAAAGCCTGGAAGCGTTCGGCGCTGCTGGCCTCTTCGCTTGCGGCCACGAACAGCCGGCGTTCGCCGGCCGCTTCTTGCTGAAGGGCCTGGGCGATTCGACCCGTCAGGTCGTACTGGTTCCACCACACGCTGGGGTCGGCGGCAATGTAAGTCTCGAAGAGGCCGGGGTCGCTGACCAGGGTCTCGACCACGAAAAGCCCGGCCAGTGATTCGCCGATGATCGCGCGTTCACTCGTCACGTCGTAGCGGCGCTCGATCTCTTCAATCAGCTCCTCCCGCAGGAACGCCCGAAAGGCCTCGGCGCCGCCGATGCGGTCGGCGATCGCCTGGTCCTGTGGATCGTCGCTCGGCCCGGTCATGTCGCGCCGGCGCTCGGTGTTCTCGATGCCCACGAGCAGCAGCGGACGGACGCTGCCGTTGGAAACGAACACCTGCAGCAGGCCGGCGATGTGGAGGAGGTCCTCCTCGATGCCCCCGTCGAGCATGTACAGCACGGGCAAGGGC
>JAZBPT010000118.1:0-5735 GCA_036351755.1 Wenzhouxiangella sp.
ACGGTCCACTTGCGCTTGACCAGAATTCGCCAATATTCGCGCAGGTCGATCGTTTCGTCTTCCTCGACCTGCTGGACGCTGGGATCGTAGACGGTCAGTTCCTGGCCCCGGGCGGAAACCGCCTGCAGGTGTGTCCCGTGTTGATCCTTGTCCTTGCCTTCGCTCATATCACTTCCGTCCGAAACCCCGTGGCGCCATGCTATACGCGCCTTCGTCATTCTGCCAGAGCGACGGCAGCCATTGAACTCCCGCCCTTGATGCCCCCGTTTGTACTGTGCCGGCCCCTTCTTGCCCTGGTGCGGGCCTCAGAACCCGTATCGTCCCGGCCGCAGAGCCGGGACCTTCCCACCGAAGCCGCCGAAATTTCCGGGTGGAAGACCCCGGATCGAGTCCGGGGCTAAATGTCCGGACTCCGGGGCGAGAACCCTCAAACTCCTACAATGGCCGGAAACCCAACCACGCCAAAGGCTGAAACACCTTGCCGAAATTCGACAAGCCGGTCTTGATGGCGCTGTTGTCGACGACCACGATGTCGCCGCTGCGCAGGGCAATGTCGTTGCCCGGGTTCTCCCGAATCGCGTTGTAGTCGATGGGCCGCTCTTCCCAGCCTGCGCCGTCGGCGGAGCGGCGCAGCACGCGCACATCCGAACGGTCCGATTCAAATACGAAGCCACCGGCTTCTGCCAGTACCTTGAGGACCGTAGTATCGGCGCGCTGCCGATAAGCACCGGGCTTGGCCACGGCGCCTTCGACGTAAACGAAGCCGCCGCGCGGAATATTGATCATTGCCGCTTCGCCGAGGACCAGGTTGTATTCTTCCGAATTGTGCATCAGGTCCTCGATATCGATGATCAGCGTTCGGGTGCCCATGCGCCCGGTTTCGGGGTCGCGAACCCGATCGGTCAGGTAGACGCTGCTTCCCGCCGCATCGTTGATGCCGCCGGCCATGGCCAGGGCTTCGATGAGCGTGGTCTGCCGGCTTACCGAGTACACACGAGGATTGGATACGGCACCGACCACCGTGAACTGCTGGCTGCGGTATTCGGTGACCTCAACCGATACCTGGGGGTCTTTCAGATAGTCCTTCTCGTAGGCCTGAGCGATCGCTCGTTCAACTTCGCTCAGGGTGAGGCCGGATACCGAAACTTCGCCGACCAGAGGCATCAGGATGCGACCGGCGCCGTTGACGCGATACTCCCGCGAGAGGTCCTCGACGCCAAAGATATCGACTCGAATCTGGTCTTCAGCGCCGACACGATAGACGTGGCTACCACTGCCCTCGACTGCCTTCATCATCAGCGTGTCATTGAGTTCGCTGGTGCGGTCTTGAGCGGCAACGTCTTGCTGAAATGCTTGTAGCGAGGTATCCGGGCCGCTGCCTCCCGTTGCGCAACCGATTAGCAGGACACTGGCCGCGGCCAAAATCATCGAGGTCTTGTACATGTTCCCCCAGCTATCCAGAAAAGTGCGCAATGGATACGATCCGTCGCTCGGCGAGGTGTCGTATCCACGTTGTGCGCATCAAACCTTCCCGCAAAAATCGAAATGCCGATGATTCAGGGACTGACCGGATCCGGATCCGGATCGTCGTCATCGTCGTCGCCGATGATGCGAGAGCCAACGGAAGCGGCCGTTGCGCCGCCCACGATGCCGATGCCGATCGTGCCGGCACTCGCTCCGGCGCCAGCAATGACGGCACCCGCCGCTTCCTGCCGTAGCCACCACACCATGCAGGGGAGGGCGCTACGTTCGGTATCCAGTTGATCCTCTACTTCCGGCGGCAGGTCGATTTCGATTCGCCGGGCGGCCTGCGGCGTGAATTCATACTGCTCTCCGGGTTCCACCAGCCGCTCGACCGTGCGGCTGCCGTTGAAGCCTTCGAGTTCACCGGACTGGACCGTTACCCGGTTGCGGGCTGGTGAAGGCGCCTGCACCAGACCGGCGGCGGTCAGGCCCAGACACGGGGCCAGATCTTCGGCGGGCCGCGCCTCGAATGTGAACTCCGAGGAATTGACGAACAGCTCCCGATCCTCGCCTTGCAGGGCGTAGATCAGGTCGCCTTCGGGCAGATCCGCGGTGATCGTGCCATTATCGATGCTCAGAGTCGCATCCGTGCCGGTCAGAAATCCGAAACTGTTGCCCTCGTTGAGGTACAGGATTCCGTAACCGTCCGTCACTCGAATTCGGTCCCCGGAAAACCAGGAGTAGTTGGTGTCCGTGAGCGTAATGGTTTCACCGCTTCCACCCTGCGTAATCTGGATCGTGCCGCGAATGTCAAGCGTTCCGCTCGGCACCTGGGCCAGCACATTGCCGGCAAGCAGGATGCCTGCCAGCACCGCGAACCGAGCCGAGGTGAAGATTCTGCACATTGAGTTCATATTTCGAAGTCCCGTACGCAAAGCCTTTAGAGCGCCCCTTGTGAATGACGCTTGCCCCTAGCAGACTAATGCCACGGTGGGGTCGTGTCAATCGAGCGGCCCGCCCGCGGCAGACCGGCGGACGAACGCCGAAGTCCCGCTTAACAGGGGGAGTTGGGCGTGCCGTCGCCGCTTGCCGGCGTGCGGTCGTGAGCGTAAGGTGAAGCCACCATGAGCAATACCGCGAGATTTCCCTGGGGCATGGTCGATATTCACGGCCACCTGCTGCCCGGCATCGACGACGGCTCCAAGAACCTCGAGATGAGCCTGGCGATGGCGCGCCAGGCCGTTGCCGACGGCATCTCGGTGTCGCTGCTGACCCCGCACCACCGCAACGGCGTCTACGAGAATGCGGCCGACTTCATCCGCGAGCGCACCGCCGCGCTCAGGGCGGCGCTGAAGGAAGCCGAGATCGAGCTCGAAGTCCTGCCGGGGGCCGAGTGCCACCTGGTACCCGAGCTGCCTCGAGAGCTCAGAGCCGGCACGGCCATGACCGTTGCAGACCGCAAGCGCGCCGTGCTGGTCGAGCTGCCGGTGCATTCCGTGCCCGTAGGCGCGACGACCATTCTGGAAAACATCCTGGCGCTGGACCTGCAGCCGGTCATCGTGCATCCCGAGCGCAATTCCGAGCTGGCGCGAAACGCCGACCGCCTGGCCGACTGGGTCGACATGGGCTGCCTGGCCCAGGTCACCTCGCGTTCGTGCACCGGCAAGTTCGGCGACACGGCGCTGAAGGCTTCCGAGGAGATGGTCACCCGCGGTCTGGTCCACTTCCTGGCCTCCGACGCCCACCGCGACCGTCGGCGCATTCCCGAAATGTCACCCGGTCGCGAGCGCATCACGCAGTGGATCGGCAAGGAAGGCGCGCGCCTCCTGACCGAAGACTTCCCCCGCGCCCTCGTCATGGGCCGCGAAGTCGATCCCGCGCAGCTCTACGACGTTCTGCCCAAGAGGAAACAGCGAAAAGGCCTCCTCTCCCGCCTGCTGGGCCGCGGCTGAGGCACTCGGCACCGCACACCGCGCAAGCTCCGTAGTCCCGGACTGGATCCGGCGCCTTCCCGACGCCGACACTGCCTCCGTTCAGCTCACTCCCGCCACCGCCGCTTCCCCGGCGCAAGTTCCCCCAGATCCACCACCCGAAACGCCGCAACCACGTCCGGGCTTTCATCGACCGGCACCCCATCCAACTCGACCCACGAATGCGATTCAATCGCCCCCCGTTCCCCGCGCCGCACGCCGATACGCAGCTCCGGATCCAACCCGCTTCGGCGCATCCAGCACCACAGGCAAAGGGAGCGCGACAGGCAGTGCACCCCGGGCAGGCGCGCCCCGACGCGTCGAAGGGCAACCGCGCGGCGCTGCCACTTTTCGACGGGCGGTGTGCCGGCTCTGGCACTGAGCCGACCCAGCAAGCGCTGACTGCGACGCAGCCCCAACAGGCGCATCGATATATGGGCCAGCGGCAGGCGCCACGCGGCCGCCAGCAGATCACGGCGCTCCGGCCCCGGCAGGTCGCGCAGGCGTTGCAGCAGACCAGCTCGATCCTGATCAGCCATCCCGCGCCTGCCGGTAAAAACGCCCCTGCTGCTCGAACAGGCGCGCATAGCGGCTGTCGCCAGAAAGCAGCTCATCGTGGCTACCGCGTTCGACAATGCGGCCGGCCTCGAGCACGCAGACCTGATCGGCCTGCTGCAGAGTCGAGAGGCGGTGGCTGATAATCAGGGCGCTGCGCTGCTCGATGCGCTCGCGCAGGTTCTCGAACAGCTCGGCTTCGGCGGCGGGGTCGAGCGCGCTGGAGGGCTCGTCGAGCACGATCAGGCGCGTGCGCTCGGAAAACAGTGCCCGGGCCAGGGCGATGCGCTGCCATTGGCCGATGCTCAACTCCTGCCCGCCGTCGAACATGCGCGAAAGCGGCGTGTCGAAGCCCTGCGCCAGCCCGTCGAGAAATTCGTCGGCACTGGCGCGCCGTGCCGCGTCGGCCAGTCGCTCCGACGAGGCCGGCTGTCGCACCTCGCCGAAGTGGATATTGTCGCGGGCGCTCAGCGCATAGCGCGCGAAATCCTGGAAGACCACGCCCAGCACGGCCCGATACTCGATGGGTTCGAAGTCGCGGATATCCACTCCCTCGAGCGTGATCCGTCCTTCGTCGGGATCGTAGAGCCGGCACAGCAACTTGATCAGCGTGGTCTTTCCCGAACCGTTGGCGCCGACCAGGGCCGTGATCTTGCCGGGGCGCAGCTGCAGGTCGATGTTCGACAGGACGGTTGCCGTCGTGCCGGGGTAGGTGAAGGACACGTCCTCGAAACGGAAGCCGGCCCGACCCGGTTCGGGAACCGGCGTCGGCCGCTCGGGTGCCGTGATCGAAGGTCGGACGCCGAGAAACTCGAACAGCAGATCGATATAGAGCCGGTCCTCGAAAAAGCGCGAGATCTGGCGGACCAGCTCCTGTCCCGTGCTCTGGGCGCGCTGGAACACCATCAAGAACAGCACCAGGTCGCCGATGCTGTTCTGCCCGGCCGCGGTCTGGCGCACCAGCCAGGCCAGGGCCGCAAAGAACAGCAGGGTCGAGATCAGCCCGGCCGCGAACTCCCAGCCGGCCTGGCGGCGGTGAATGGAGAATCGTGCGCGGCGCAGTCGCCCGCGAATCTGCGCATAGCGGTCGCGCAACAGTTCGCCGATGCGGTTCTGACGCAGTTCGCGCGCCTGCTGGTCGGTGGTCATCAGCCAGTCGAGATAGCCGGCGCGCCGCTGATCCTGCGTGGCCTGGCGGTCCCAGTCGTAGAGGCGGCGGGTAAATCGCATCCGCGCCCAAAGCATGGGTAGCGTGGCGACTGCCAGAAGCGGCAGAAGCAGCGGGTGAATGGTGGCGATCAGGGCGATTACTGCCAACAGCATGACCGCGCTCTTGGCCAGCAGGAGCAGGTTACCGACGACCTGTGCGGGACGCTGGTTGCCGGCCTGGCGCGCGCGGCGCAGGGTGTCGAAGTATCTCGGGCTCTCGAAAAAGGCCAGATCCGCGCGCACTGCGGCATCGTGCACCCGGAAATCCACGTAATCGGCCACCTCAAGACCCTGTGCCTCGCGGCAGACCCCCGCGAAACCGCGTGCGGCCAGGTAAGCCAGCGAACACGCGCCGGTCAGCGCCACCCACATCAAGGCCGCGGAAATATCGCCTCCGGCGCCATCCAGCGACGCGGTCAGCACATCGACCAGGCGCTTGATCAGGTATAGCACCGCCAGACCGAAACCGATCTCGGCGATCATGAGGGCGGCAGCAAGCACCGTCCAGCCCGGACTGGCCTGCCAGGTCAGCGAGAG
>JAZBPT010000119.1:0-16310 GCA_036351755.1 Wenzhouxiangella sp.
CTCGTTCATTAACCGACCGCGCCTTCCAGGCTGATCTCCAGCAGCGCCTTGGCTTCCACCGCAAACTCCATCGGCAACTCCTTGAACACTTCCTTGCAGAAGCCGTCGACGATCAGGGCGACCGAGTCTTCCTCGTCCAGTCCGCGCGAGCGGCAGTAGAAGAGCTGGTCTTCACCGATGCGCGAGGTGGTCGCCTCGTGCTCGACCTTGGCCGTCGGGTTGAACGACTCGATGTACGGGAAGGTGTGCGCCCCGCAGGTCTTGCCGATGAGCAGGCTGTCGCACTGGGTGTAGTTGCGCGCGTTCTCGGCCCGCTTGGCCATGCGCACGAGGCCACGGTAGCTGTTGTCGCTGTTGCCGGCCGAGATGCCCTTGGCGATGATCTTGCTGGTGGTGTTCTTGCCCAGGTGGATCATCTTGGTGCCGGTGTCGGCCTGCTGGTAGTTACGCGTCAAGGCCACCGAGTAGAACTCGCCGGCCGAGCGATCGCCGCGCAGGATGCACGACGGGTACTTCCAGGTAATCGCCGAGCCGGTCTCGACCTGCGTCCAGGTGATGCGCGAGTCGTCCTCGCGGCAGTCGCCACGCTTGGTCACGAAGTTGTAGATACCGCCGACGCCGTTCTCGTCGCCCGGATACCAGTTCTGAACGGTCGAGTACTTGATGTGGGCCTTTTCCTTGGCCACCAGCTCGACGACGGCGGCGTGCAGCTGGTTCTCGTCGCGCATGGGCGCGGTGCAGCCTTCGAGATAGCTCACCTGGCTGCCGGGCTCGGCAATGATGAGCGTGCGCTCGAACTGGCCCGTGTCGCGGGCGTTGATCCGAAAATAGGTCGACAACTCCATCGGGCAGCGCGTGTCCTTCGGGATGTAGACGAAGGAACCGTCGGTGAACACCGCCGAGTTGAGCGCGGCGAAGTAATTGTCGGTGTGCGGCACGACCGAGCCCAGGTACTCGCGCACCAGGTCGGGGTATTCCTGCACCGCCTCGGAGAAGCTGCAGAAGATGACGCCGGCTTCCTTGAGCTCCTTCTGGAACGTGGTGCCCACCGACACCGAGTCGAACACGGCATCGACGGCCACCCCGGCCAGGCGCTCGCGCTCGTGCAGCGGCACCCCCAGCTTGTCGAAGGTCTCGAGCAGCTTGGGGTCGACCTCGTCGAGGCTCTTGGGCCGGTTTTCCTGCTTGGGCGCGGCGTAGTAGTGGATCTTCTGGAAGTCGATCGGGGGCAGCTTCAGGTGCGCCCAGTTCGGGCCGACCATCTTCTTCCACTGGTGAAAAGCCTTCAGGCGCCACTCCAGCAACCACTCGGGCTCGTTCTTCTTGGCCGAGATCATGGCGATGATCTCTTCGTTCAGGCCGGCGGGTACCCGATCCTCGTCGATGTCGGTGTAGAAACCGGCCTTATAGCGCTGCTGGATGTATTCCTGCACCTGTTCGGTGGTCTGACTCATGACATTTCCCGTTGCGATGAGGCCGCGACTTCCGCGCGGATGGCGATTCGGCGCGAGGACGGCTCGGCCAGGTCGGCGAGACTCAGGCCGGCCAGTGCACTCTCGACGGCCTGGCCGATCTTTTGCCAGTTGCCGCGGAGACTGCAGTCGGACTCGTGCGAGCAAAGGCCCGGCTCGAGCCCGCATTCGGTCAGGGCGATGGGGCCTTCCATGGCACTGACGATGCCGGCCACGGATATCTCCTCGGGCGGCTCGGCGAGCCTGTAGCCGCCATTGACGCCGCGCACCGAAGCAACCAGGCCGGAGCGCGCCAGAGTCTTGAGCACCTTGGCCACCGTCGGCGTCTCCAGCTTGGTCAACTCGGCCAGCCGGCTGGCCGGCACGCATTCGTCGGGACGATGCGCCAGTGCCGCCAGGAGCACCGTGGCGTAGTCCGTCAACTTGCTGATTCGAAGCATGTTTCGCGCCCCGTCCAAAGCTCTCGTTAATTATGGCGCCGGAAGGGAGTCAAAACAAGACCGAATTGGTATTATTTATGGACCTCCCGCACTACCAGGCCGCGGCTCGAGCCGGGGGCGAGCCTGCCAGACTGCTACACTCTGCGGCGTGAATCGACCGATTGGAACACCGTGAGCAACGACAGCTTCAGTTTCTCCATGCCGCTAAGCGGCGGCACACTCTCCGGCGCCGAAACCGAACGTTATCTCGCGCCCCCTTTTGATGCGCGCATGGCCGATTCAGGCCAGGCCCTGCTGCTGATCCAAGGCGATGCGACGATCCGGCGCGTGCCGGTACAACTTATGCAGGCATTCGGTCAGTGCAACCGCTTTCGCAGCCTGGAAGACCATACCCGCGAGATCGCCCGCGCCCTGCGCGTGCCTCCGCAGCAGACGGGCGCCGTCCGCCAGGCGCTCGACGAGCTGGTTCGGCGCCAGTTGCTGTTGAGTGAGGAACAAACCCTGCAGCGGCTGCAGGCCCCGGATACTGAAACTTGCGCGCCTTCGAATGATTCGATCGGTTGCCTGTTCATCCGGACTTGCCATCGAGCTGAAACGCTTGACCGCCTGCTGGCCAGCCTGGCGCGACGGCCGCTTCCTGAGGGGCTGGAACACGTTGTCGTTCTGGACGACGATGCCGACCCCGAAGGACGCCGCGCCACGCGCGCAGTGGTCGACCGGCATCGCGACACGCTTCCTTGTAATCTGGCACTCATCGATCAATCTAGTCGAGGCCAGCTGCTCGACCGAATTGCGCATGAGGCCGGCGCCGAACCAGACCGGCTGCGCTGGTGCATCGAGGGCGATCCGAAAAGCAACGAGACATCCTATGGCGCCAGTCTCAACTTTGCCCTCTTGCTCGGCGCCGGCAAGTTGATCGCCATGATCGACGACGACGCCACACTCGACGCCTACGAACTGGCCGGAAGCAATGAACGTCCCGCTTTCCGCCGGCAACAGTCGACGAAGCTGCATTTTCCCGAGCCCGAACAGGACCTGCCCGGGCAACCATTTGAGGCGATCGAAGCACACCCCGTCGACCTGCACCAGCGACTGCTCGGTTCAAGCACCGGCCATCTGGCAGAGCTGGCGGGGAGCGACTGCACCGGACTGCTCGAAGATCTCGACCCCCAATTGCTTTCGGAGCTGTCGGGCGCCAGCAGGGTGCGCCTGACGAGCAGCGGGACACTGGGAGATCCGGGCACGGCCGGCCTGCAGTGGCTGTTTGATGAACGCCCCGAGCACCTCCAGCCCTTGTGCGAAAGCGAGGACCGCTACCGCAGGCTGATCGAGCAACGACGTGTCGCTCGCAGTGCGCGGCGGCCGGAAGTGACGACCGCCTACGCCTTGATGACCACGACCCTGACGGGGGTCGACAATCGTGACCCGTTGCTACCCACCCAGCCCAGGGGTGCCAATGAGGACCTCCTATTCGGTGCCCTGGTGGACTTTCTCCATCCGGGCAGCCTGCAGGCCAACCTGCCCCATATGCTTTTCCACATGCGGCCCGAGCCAAGGCGCTGGCAGCCCTCGGACATCGAACAGCCGAGGGGCGTGAACCGAGGCGCATTCCTGAGCGCTCAGATCGAATCGCTGCGTACCCGCCTGCCTCACGGCGATGTCGACTCGCGCGTCGATCTGCTGGCAGGAGCGTTGAGCGGACTGGCCCGAACCAGACGCGAAGAGATAGCTTGGCAACTCCGGCAAGAGTTACTGGAGGTTCGCTCCCAGATGATCGAACGCGTCACTTCCGTGCGCCAAGCGCTCAAGCCGCCTCCATGGCTGGACCGCGACTTCGCTCGCGTGATCGAAAGCCACGGACAGATCGACGAGGCGCAGAACCGGCAACTGGACGAAATGGCCGCGCAACTGCCGAGCTTCCTGCACGCCTACACCGACGCCTTGCCAAGCTGGATGGCCAGCTGGAGATCCTGCCGAAAGACGGGGATCGACAAGCTGCTGGAGTATGCCTCTTGAGCCAGCAAGACGATAGAAGGCGAGCCGCCGAATCCTGGGCCGCCGGCGAGCTCGGCTGGCAGGACTGGCGCAGCGAGGCGATTTCCAGCGACGCCAGCTTCCGGCGCTACTTCCGCCTTCGCCGCGGCGAGGACACGCGTGTGGTCATGGACGCCCCGCCCGAGCACGAAGACACCCGAACCTTCGTCGATGTGGCCGCAAGGCTGGCAGGCACCGGCGTGCATGTCCCGGACATCCAGGCGCACGAGCCCGAAAGAGGCCTGGTCCTGTTGGAGGATCTGGGATCGCGGCCCTTCCACCACGTACTCGGGGATGACAATGCCGATGACCTGTTCGGCGATGCCGTCGATGCGCTGATCCGCTTCCAGCGCGAGGCCGACACGACCGGGCTCCCGGACTACGACCCCGCGCTGCTGATGCGCGAACTGGCGCTGTTTCCCGACTGGTTTCTCGAGCGCCACTGGCGGGTCGAACCCACCGACGACGAACTCGACGCCTGGGACCTGGTCTGCGCGACGCTGATCCGCTGGGCCCTGGACCAGCCGCAGGTCTTCTGCCACCGCGACTACATGCCGCGCAACCTGATGGTGGCCGAACCCAACCCCGGGATCATCGATTTCCAGGACGCCGTTCGCGGGCCGATCAGCTACGACCCGGTCTGCCTCTTTCGCGATGCCTTCCTGAGCTGGCCGAACGAGCGCGTCGACGCCTGGCTGGAGGATTATCGGCGCAAGGCCGTCGACGCCGGCTTGCCCGCGCCCGAAGACCCCGAGCTGTGGCGCCGCACCTGCGACTTCATGGGCGCCCACCGCCACCTCAAGGTCATCGGCATCTTCGCTCGTATCCGCTACCGCGACGGCAAGCCGAAATACCTGGAAGACGCGCCGCGCTTCTTCGCCTACCTCAAGCAGGCCATCGCCCGCAATCCGGAGCTGGGCGAGTTGGACCGTTTGCTCGAAAGCTGGCGCCAGCGCCGGGTGGAGTGAGCATGCGCGCCATGATCCTGGCGGCCGGTCGCGGCGAGCGGCTGAAACCGCTGACCGATACGACTCCGAAACCGCTCATCGAGGTCGGCGGCAAGCCGCTGATCGTGCGTCACCTCGAGCGGCTGGCGGCGGCGGGCTTCCAGGAAGTCGTGATCAACCTGGCGTGGCTGGGCGAGCGGATCGCCGAGCACCTGGGGCGAGGCGAAGCCTTCGGACTGGATATCCGGTATTCGCAGGAGCCGCCCGGCGCGCTCGAAACCGCCGGCGGTATCGTGCAGGCCCTGTCCATGCTCGGTGATGCGCCCTTCCTGGCCGTCAGCGCCGATGTGCTGACCGACTATCCCTTCGAGCGCGCCCTCGAATTCGACACATCCGATCCGGCGCACCTGGTGCTGGTCGACAACCCGCCGCACCATCCTTCGGGCGATTTCTCGCTCGAAAGCGGTCGAGTCCGTGCCGGCGGCGCCGAGCGGCTAACCTACAGCGGCATCGCGGTCTTCGACCCGGTGCTGTTCGCCGGCCTGTCGCCGGGCCGCCGGGCCCTGCGCCCGGTACTCGAACAGGCCATCGCCGAAGGCCAGGTCGGCGGCGAACGCTACAGCGGCTACTGGGCGGACATCGGCACACCCGCGCGATTGGCCGAGGCTCAGCAGTCGGTCGCCGAAGGCGACTGAACGCAGTCGAGCTTTCCGAAATCGGGCAGGCCGTCCTCTCCGGCCAGTGAATCGGCCGTTTCGCGCAGAGGCGCGACAGCCTGCACGATGGCATGGAAGATCGCGTTCTGCTCGAACACGCCATGGATCACGCTCGCTCCCGGACCCTGGGCATAGACGGGCACGTCCTCGCCCGAGTGCGTTGCCGACCACAGGCCGACGGCCGATTCCTGCAGGTAGTCGGGGTCCTGCGGATCGACTTCGTCGAAGTCCGGCCGCTGGCCGTCGCGATAGCCCGGGCCGTTGGAGTAGCCCAGGACCGTCAGCGGCCGGTCGTTTTCGTCGCGCATCAGTCCGCCGCCGCCCTTCCCGTCCTCCTTCGGACGCTCGGCCAGTCCGACGATGGGATTGCCGCGTTTGCCGTAGCCGCCGAAAGTCAGCGCATGGCCGTGGTCGGCGGTGACGATGATCAGGGTGTCCTCGCCGGTCATCTCGTCGGCCTTTCTCACCGCTTCGGCGAAGGCTATGGCGTCGGTCAGGGCGCGCCAGGCGTTGTTGGCGTGGTGGGCGTGGTCGATTCGGCCGCCTTCGACCAGCATGAAGAACCCGTCGTCGGCGTTGTCGAGCAACTCGATGCTCCGGGCCGTCATCTCGGCCAGCGACGGCTCGCCGGCCACGTCTTCGGGCCGATCGTGCTCGTAGTTCATGTGGCTGGGCTCGAACAGGCCCAGGACGGGCCCGTCGACCGAGTCCGGCAGCGCATCAAAGCTCTCGCGGTTCCAGACGTAGCGGCCCTGGGGATGCATGGCCTGCCACTCGACGATCAGGTTGCGCCCGTCGCCGCGATGCCCGCGCTGGTCGGGATCTTCCGGATCGGTCTGGTCGGAGGGCAGGAATGCCCGGCGCCCGCCGCCGAAGACGACTTCGATGGTGCCCGGACCATACTCGATGAGCTGGCGCGCGATGTCGCGGCAGCCGGCGCCGCGCTGTGACGGCGGAATGCCGCGGTCGGTTTCCCACTCGCGATCGACCGCGCGCGAGTACAGGGTTGCCGGCGTGGCGTGCGTGATGCGCGTGGTCGTCACGATGCTGGTCTTCATCCCACCGACCTCGGCGAGATCGAGCAGGGAGACGCGTTCGTGGCCGGCCATGGAGGCACAGTCGCCGCGCACCGCGTCCGAATCGACCGAAATCGCGCCGGCAAAGCTCTTCACACCGGTGGCCATGGCCGTCATGGTGCCGGCCGAATCGGGCGTCTGCTGGTTGGTGTTGTAGGTCTTCGACAGGCCGGTATGTCGGAAATGCTCGAAATGGAGAAGGTTCTCCTCGCCGGTCTCGCCGCGGAGCTGGCCTTCCAGGATGCGCGCGGCGGCCACGGTGGCAAGGCTCATGCCGTCACCCACGAACAGGATGACGTTGCGGGCCTCGCCCGGCTCGTCCAGGGCGGCCCGACGCTCGGCAACCAGGGTCTTTCCGTCCTGATACCAACGGGCCGGGGATTCCTCGGCCGAGGCGGCGGCAGTGGCGATCAGGCAGAACGGAAGGGCGAAAAGGGTACGGAAAAGATTCGTCTTGTTCATCTGTTTCAGTTTAAGGCATCCGGATGACGCGCGGGTTGCGAAAACGGCCCTCCAACCCCGCCTCAATTGGACCCGCCAGTTGTGACGGGATACACTCCCCCGCAGCCATCGGAGAGAGTCCAATGGGGCCGTCAAGAGGCACCCGGACACTAGCCGCCGCTTGACAAGTGTGTTGGTGTTGTATAACACTAGTACCACAAATCGACCGAAATCCCCGGGAGGGAACTGATCATGATCCGCAAGTTTGCCGTAATCGGCTTTTGTACGCTGCTCGTCGCCGGCTGCGGCCGCGATGAGGCGGAAACCGCGCCGCAGGATGCCGCCGATTCCGGTGCCGGGCAGGCCGACGCCGCCTCGGCGCTGTTCCAGCGCATCGACGCCGACACCGCCTGGCTGATGGCCAACGTCGAGACCATGCCCGAAGGGCTGGCCGAGAAGCTCTGGGCGCCGCTGTCTTCGATGTCGGAGCTCAACCGCCAGACCTACACCGCCGTCGCCGAGGAAATGGACGAGGCGCCGGTCGTGGCCGCCCTGCTGCGCGAATTCGCCCAGATCGACAGCCGCGAGGCCTTCGAGGAGCGCGGCCTGCAGCCCAACGGCCACTGGGCGATCCACGCCGTCTCCATGTATCCCTTCATGCACTGGCAGCTGTCCGACCCGGAGGCCTTCCGCGCCACCATCGAACGGATCGCCAGCGAAGGCGGCGCAGAGCCGAACTGGCGCAGCATCGAGGATGCCGAAGTGCTCTGGATTCCGATGGAAGAGGTGGGGCTTGCGCTGTCCTATGACGACAACTTCGCCACCGCCGCCTTCGTGCCCGACAACGCCGCGCTGCTGCGCCGGGTGGTCAACCTCGACCAGCCGACGACGGCCTACGACATCGCCGACCTGGAGAGCTTCTCCGACGAGCGCGGCTACACCGCCTACGGCAGTGGCTTCATCGACTTCGGCAAGGTGGTCGACCAGCTGCTCGACGGCGACGACGCCCTTCTGGCGGCCGCCCGCGAATCCACGCCGCTGGGCGAAATCGCCGGCAACGAGGCCTGCCGCAGCGAACTGGGCGCCCTGGTCGAACTGTTCCCGCGCGCCAGCCTGGGCTACACCGACATCAGCGAGACCTTCATGGCTTTCGACATGACGCTCGAGACCGAGCCGTCCTTCGCCCAGCGCATGCAGGTCATCGCCGACACGCCGGTCGACCTCGAGAAAGCCGAGGCGGGCCTGCTGGAATTCGGCCTGGCGTTCAACATCGTCGGCGCCCGCGATTTCGCCCGCGAGATCGTCGCCGGCTGGGTCGAAGCACCGCCTCAGTGCCAGCTCTTCGACAACATCCGCGAGAACGCCGAAGACTGGCAGCTGGCCCTCAACCAGCCGATTCCGCCGGTGGTGACCAACTTCCACGGCCTGCGCCTGAACGTCGAGGACGTGACCATGGGCGAGAACTCCCAGGTTGAGGCAGCCGAGGGCTCCCTGGCCCTGTTCATGCGCAACCCGCAGATGATGCTGGGCATGGCCCAGATGTTCTCGCCCGAGCTGGCTTCGCTGCAGCTCGAGCCGGGCGGCGAGCCCCAGCCGGTCCCCGCCGGCGTCATCCCCAACATGCCCGAGGGCGTTTCCGCCTGGATGGGCCTGGGTGATGCCGCGCTCGGCCTGGCCGTGGGCGAGAACCAGAAGGCTCAGCTCAACGAGACGATGGATCCGGGCGAAGGCGGCAGCGCCATCCTCAGCTACGGCATCAACTTCGAAAACTACGGCGACATTCTCGGCGGCGTGCTCGAAGACATGCAGAAGAAGTTCGAGGAGATGGGCGAG
The DNA here is from genome assembly GCA_036351755.1 of Wenzhouxiangella sp. Classification (GTDB taxonomy): domain Bacteria; phylum Pseudomonadota; class Gammaproteobacteria; order Xanthomonadales; family Wenzhouxiangellaceae; genus Wenzhouxiangella. Next base: position 8,960 of record JAZBPT010000119.1, read on the forward strand.
GAACCCGCCATGAACAACCCGTCCGAAGCCATGAGCAAGATGGGCGAGATCTACGATTACACGCGCGCCAGCATGCACCTGACCGAGCGCGGCGTCGAGTTCCGCAGCACGGTAACGCTCAAGGACTAGCTCCGGAAAACCGACCGTCATGTGCTCGATACTCGGGCTTTTCGAGATCCCCGCAGGCCGCACCGGCCTGCGGGGTCTTGCTTTACAGGCCTCCCGAATACAGCGCCACCGCGGCCCAGACTGGAGCGGGATCTACGTCGGCGACCGGGCCATCGTGGCCCACGAACGACTGGCCATCGTCGACATCGAATCCGGGGCCCAGCCCCTACTGTCGCCCGATGGGCGCCAGGTCCTGGGCGTCAACGGCGAGATCTACAACCATCGCCAGCTCCGCGCCGAGTGCGGCGACTACGCGTTTCGGACCGGCTCGGACTGCGAGGTCATCCTGGCCCTCTATCGCCGGCACGGTGCGGATTTCCTGAACCGCCTCAACGGCATCTTCGCTTTCGTGCTCTACGACGAGGCGGCCGACCGCTATCTCATCGCCCGCGACCCCATCGGGGTGATGCCGCTCTACCACGGCCGCGACGAGGACGGCATGCTCTGGGTGGCTTCTGAGATGAAAGCCATCGAACCCTGGTGCCGCCAGGTCGAGATCTTCCCGCCCGGCCACCTGCTCGACTCCGCCGACGGCGAGATTCGCCGCTGGTACGAGCCGGCCTGGCGCGACTTCTCCCATGCCGACCAGCCGGCCGACCCCGCCGCCTTGCGGAAGTCGCTGGAGGATGCGGTTCACCGCCAGATGATGGGCGATGTTCCCTACGGCGTGCTGCTGTCGGGCGGCCTGGACTCCTCGCTGATCGCCGCCATCGCCAAGCGCTACGCCGACCACCGCGTGGAATCCGACGACACCGAGGAAGCCTGGTGGCCGCGCCTGCACTCCTTCGCGATCGGCCTGGACGGCTCGCCCGACCTGGCCGCAGCGCGCATCGCGGCCAAGGCCATCGGCACCCAGCACCACGAATTCCACTACAGCATCCAGGAGGGCCTCGACGCGCTCGACGACGTCATCGCCCATATCGAGACCTACGACGTCACCACGGTGCGGGCGTCGACGCCGATGTTCCTGCTCGCGCGCCGCATCAAGGCCATGGGCATCAAGATGGTGCTCTCCGGCGAGGGCGCGGACGAAATCTTCGGCGGCTACCTCTACTTCCACAAGGCGCCCGACGCCCGGGCCTTCCACGAAGAGACCGTGCGCAAGCTCGACAAACTGCACCAGTTCGACTGCCTGCGCGCCAACAAGTCCATGGCGGCCTGGGGCGTGGAAGCGCGGGTGCCCTTTCTCGACCTTGAATTCCTGGATGCGGCCATGTCGATCGATCCGGCCGCCAAGATGGCCGGCCCCGACCGGCCCGAGAAGGCCATCCTGCGCGAGGCCGGCGCCGGGCTGCTTCCCGACGAGATCCTGTGGCGCCAGAAGGAACAGTTTTCCGACGGCGTGGGCTACGGCTGGATCGATGCGCTCAAGGCCTTCGCCGAACGGCAGGTCAGCGACCGCGAACTCGCCGAGACGGCGCGCCGCTTTCCGCTCAATCCGCCGGCGACCAAGGAAGCCTGCCTGTACCGGCGCCTGTTCGAGCGCCACTTTCCCTCTCCGGCCGCGGCCGCCACGGTGCCCGGCGGGCCCTCGGTGGCCTGCTCCACGCCCGAAGCGCTAGCCTGGGACGCCACCCTCGAGAAGATGGCCGACCCCTCCGGCCGCGCCATGCGCGGGATCCACAACGAGAGCTATTGAGCGATTTCGGCCGGCTCAGCCGGCGCGATCGTGCAGGATATCTCGCACCAACGGCACCGAGAGCGTCCGCCTTTCGGTCAGCGCACGGTGGGCGGCGGCGATCACCAGCTCGGCCATGCGCCCGGCATTGCGCGGCGCGCGGCTGAGAATGTAGTCGACCACGCCCCGGCCCAGCAGGACCTCGTGCTCGGCGGCAAGACTGCGCACGAGTTCGGCCAGTTCCGCTTCCTCGAGCGGCTTGAGCGTCAGGCGCGTTGCCTGACCCAGGCGGGAACGCAGGTCGGGCAGCTCGAAGCCGTTGCGCCCCGCCCCGCTCATCACCACGCCGGTGCGTTCGGCGCGCCAGCGGTTGAGCGCGTTGAACAGGGCCAGTTCGCCCCCCTCGTCACCGGCCAGCCGGTCGACGTCGTCGATCACCACCCAGTCGCCGTCGGCGTGCTCGAGCAGCATCCGTTGCTCGGGCTTGCCCAGGGCAATGTAATGCGCCCGCTCGCCGCGACGACAGCGATCGGCGAAAAACGCGGCCAGCAGGTGCGAGCGCCCCGTGCCCGGCGGGCCGGCCAGGAAGGTCCAACCGCCCGGTTCGAGGCCTTGCGACAGCGTGGCGATGACCGCCTCATTGGGCCCGACGATGAAGTTGTCGAAGCGCGGCCGTCGCGGCGGCTTGAGCGCCAGGGGAAGCTGGGCACGGCTCACGGCAGCGACCTCAGGAATCGGAGTCCCGATCGTCTTCGCGCCGCGAGCGGCTCACCCGCACCGCCCGGCCCGACCAGATCCAAACGTACTGGACCAGCGTCAGGAAGGCCATGACCGCGACCAGCCAGACCAGCCCAATCTGGGCCTCCGGCGGCAGCGGCACGCCGGCCAGGCGAACCAGCACGAACCACATCAGGAAAACCTGGCAGAAGGTGTTGAAGCGCGACAACTGGGTCGGCTCGGCGTCGAATCGCTCGAAACGGGTGTAGTAGACGTAGCCGCCGACCACGATGACCAAGTCGCGCAGGATCACCAGGCCGATCAGCCACCAGGGAAGCTCGCCCAGCCAGCCCAGGGTGAGGTAGCTCGCCATCATGAGCAGCTTGTCGGCCAGGGGATCGAAAATGCCGCCCCAGCGCGACTGCCAGGAAAAGCGGCGCGCGAGCCAGCCGTCGAGCAGGTCGGAAACGCCGGCGAAGACCGCCAGGGCCAGCGCCCACTGGTACTCGCCGATCAACAGCAGCCAGACGATGGGCGGCACGACCACCATGCGGCCGATCGTCAGCAGGTTGGGGATGAAGCTGAGGTTCAACGCGCAAACCGGAAGCGAAGGTGTCGGTCCGGGCCGCGATGCTCCAGTTCCAGCAGGCCGCCCAGGCCGAGATAGGTTTCGATGTCCTGACCGCCGGCGACGACTTCGAAGGTAACCTGCCGTCCCTCGGCGGCGACGACGCGGACATCGTCGACCACGCTGAGATTGTCGAGATAGCCCAGCACTTCGGCGTACTGCACTTCGTCGACGATGCCGTCGACGGTGACCAGCCAGGCTGACGATTCGCCGCCGACATCGGCAACCGCGTAGCGCGCCGCCAGGGTCGAGGCCAGGCGCTCGATGCCGCTTCGGATCAGCCCCTCGGGGTCCTCGCCGCTGTGGTTGAGGCCGGAGTCCTGCCCCTCGACCCGCCAGCGCCAGCGGCCCGTCCACCAGGGCGAATCGGGATCGCTCTCCTGCAAGCGAAGATCCAGCATGGCGACCACGCCCGCGCCGTAGCGCCGCGCACTCGCCTCGGCCGAGCCGAGAAATCCGCCGCGAACGTCCTGCAGGGAAATCTCGCCGAGGTCCATGGCGTCGCGCAGCGGCCGGACGACGTCCAGTCCGACGCGTCGCGCCTCGTCGCGAATCACGTATTCCAGGCGCGGATCTTCGACGAAACGCGTGCCGGTGTCGTCCTCGATGACCGCCCACAACAGAACGGCCGGCCGCTCCCGGCCCCAGCGCGGCAAGTCGTTGCGCTCGAGCAATTCGTTGATCGAGGGCTCGTCGAAGTCGACCTGCAGGCGAAGCGACTCGTCCGGTTCACCTTCGGGATCGATCACGTTGCGTCGCACGAGCTGCTGCGAGAGCACGAGATCGTCCAGGTCGCCGGCGCCCAGGCCAAGCTCGGCGACCAGCGAGGCGCCGAAACGGCCGGTCAGGCGCGCCAGCACCAGGTCGAGGGCGTCGAGCTGCTCGGCCGCACTGGTTCGCGCGTCGGCTTCGACCGGCACTTCACCGGTATACAGGGAGGCCGTCGCCGCTGGGGCGGCGAACAGCAGAAAGCAGGCGAGAAATGGCAGTAGTCGAGGCATCACGCCGCAAAGATAGCACAGCGATTTGCTCTGGGTTGGCCGGCGAACGGCCGGGCTCAGCCGCGCTGCTCGGCGAAGGCCTCGCGGGCTTCGGCGAACTGCCGCTGGGCCTTCTCGAGATAGGCCATCACCTCGTCGACATAACCGTCGGCCGAAGCCGTCCACACGCGATTGATGTAGCGCTCGCCGGCGGCAAAGGCGCTCATGATGTCGGCATAGGCCTGCAGGCCGAAAGCGTGCTGCATCGACTCGCGCGAGTCGGCGAAAGCGGTCAGGTCGCTGCGGAAATGCCGGTCGATCTCGAAGCGGAACTCGTGCGGGGGAATGTCCGCGCGCCGGCCCACCAGCTCGTCGAGATTGCGGCAGATGTTGTCCAGCGACGCCTGCAGGGTGTCGATGTTGCCGGCCACGTGATGCTCGTCGGCGGCACCGGCATACTTTTCCTTGCGGAAGAGCACGATGCCGGCAAAGCCGAGAAACAGCGAAATGCCGTAGGGCAGCCAGTCGACGGTTTCGACCGACAGCACGGCGAAGACGGCGCCGAGAATGAATCCGGCCGTGATCAGAAAGATTGCGAATGCCTTCATCAGCCCATCCCCTGGTAGATCTTGGCCATGGCGAATCCGACGCCGACCAGGGCTTCGCCCACGATCAGGCCGGCGGCGACCGGAATGCCGACGTCGTCGGCGAATCGATGGCCCAGCCGCCAATCGGTGATGACGCGGGCCAGCGTGCCCAGCGAATAGGTCAGCACGATGGCGAACGGCAGGTAGAAACCCAGCCCGGCGGTGATGCCCAGACCCGGCGAGGCGACGCTGAGCAGCGCGCCCAGGCCGGCGCCGGCGAGATACTTGTCGATCGGCACGTCGCCGCCGAGGATGCCCGAGACCATGCTGGCCAGGGCCTGGCCCTGCGGCGCCGGCAGCTTGTCGCTGCCCAGGCCGTAGGCTTCGTGCAGGATGAAGATCAGCGACACGATCAGGATCGGGCCCAGCCAGGCCCCGAGGAACTGACCCATCTGCTGCACCCGCGGCGTGGCGCCGATCAGGTAGCCGGTCTTGAGATCGAGCATCAGGTCGGTGGCCTGGCTCATGGCCACGCACACCGCCGCGCCCACCATGATGGCGGCAATGATCGCGGCCGAGTCGTCCATGCCGCGCGCCAGGAAGATCATTATGGTCACGGCGATCAGGGTCATGCCCGACAGCGGCGACCAGTTGGTGCGCCCGATGGCTTCCGAGAGAATGACGCCTGCGATCCAGATCCACAGCGTGCCGACCACGCCCATGGTGATGCCGCGAACCCAGCCGGTCTGCTCGGTCGAGGTGACCGCCATGAACACCAGCAGCAGCGCGGCCCCGCCGATGGCGAAATACAGCAGCTTGATGGGCATCTCGTCGCGGGCCAGGGCGGCCTCGCTCTTGGCGGCGTTCTGCATGCTCTTGACCGCCGTGACGATCAGCGGCAGGGCCAGCAGCACGCCGGCGACCGCACCGCCGATGAGCATGCCGATGCCCACCGGCCGGTAGAGCAATCCCTGCAGATTGCCCGGGTCGCTGAGCGCCTGCCCGGTTTCGGGATTGAGCGGCATCAGGCCGCTGATGCTCAGAAACGGAGAAAGAATCCAGTAGCAGAGGAAACCGCCGATGATGAAGGCCACCCCGCCGCGCCCGGCGATGAAGCCCACGCCGACGGTCAGCAGCGACAGGTACCAGACACCGTTCATGTACTCGGGCATGCCGATGCGGCTGCCCAGGTCGTAGTAGCTGGTGCCGCTGAACTGGACGATCACATGAACGCCGGCGGCGAAGACCGCCGCGCCGATCAGGTACATGGCCTTCTTCATGCCAGCGCCCGGCGACTTGAGGATGGTGGCCACGGCCACGCCGCCCGGATAGGTGAGGCGCTCGTAGTCGATCATCTGCTTTCTGAGCGGGATGATGAAGGCAATGCCCAGGAAGGCGCCGGCGATGCAGCCGAAAGTCAGCAGCAGCGGGTCGAAGTTCGTCTCGCCCAGGATGAAGAAGGCCGGCACCGAGAACATCAGGCCCGAGGCCGCGCCGTTGACCGCGCTGGCAACGGTCTGGACGATATTGTTCTCGATGATGGAGTTGCGCCGCAGCATCCCGCGCAGGATGGCAAAGCCGAGAATGGCGGCCAGCTCGGAGCCCTCGATCGAAAAGCCGAGAATCAGAGCGGCGTAGCCGATGGAAACGGCGATGATCGCGCCCAGGAAGTAGCCGACCAGGACGGCCGTGACGGTCAGTTCCGGATAGGGCCCGTGGCGTACGACGGGTTCAGCTTTCGAATTCAATGGCGTCTTCTCCGCTTGCTGGATGCGGCCGCCGGGCTACAAGTCCCCGCCCGTCGGCGCCGGGCAAGCCTAGCGCATCTGACGCCGCGGCTCAACGACGGTGTCAGTTGCGGGCATGATCCGTCATAATACGCCCCTTCATTGACCCAACCCCGGCGACACGCGATGAGCGAGCGCAAATCCCCTTCCCTGAGCTACCGCGATGCGGGTGTCGACATCGACGCCGGCAACGCCCTGGTCGACCGCATCAAGCCCCTGGTGGCGGCAACGAACCGTCCGGAAGTGCTCGGCGGCCTCGGCGGCTTCGGCGGGCTGTTTCATCTCGGCGAGAAGTACCGCAACCCGGTGCTGGTGTCGGGCACCGACGGGGTGGGCACCAAGCTGCTGCTGGCCCGCCAGCTCGGTCGGCACGACACGATCGGCATCGACCTGGTCGCGATGTGCGTCAACGACATCCTGGTCTGCGGGGCCGAGCCGCTTTTCTTCCTCGACTACTTTGCCTGCGGCAAGCTCGACGTGGACTCTGCATCCGACGTGGTGTCCGGAATTGCAGAGGGCTGCAAGCAGGCCGGCTGTGCGCTGATCGGGGGCGAAACCGCCGAAATGCCCGGCATGTACGGTGAAGGGGAGTACGACCTGGCCGGCTTCGCCGTCGGCGCGGTCGAGCGCGAGGGCATCATCGACGGTTCGACCGTCGACACCGATTGCGTGGTGCTCGGGCTGGCTTCCAGCGGCCCGCACAGCAACGGCTATTCGCTGATCCGCAAGGTGATCGAGCTCGGCGAGGAGCCGCTCGACACGCCGTTCGCCGACGTGACCCTCGGCGACGCGCTTCTCGCCCCCACCCGCATCTACGTCGAAGCCGTGCGCAAACTGCTGGGCAAACGAGACATCCGCGGCATGGC
>JAZBPT010000120.1:0-7258 GCA_036351755.1 Wenzhouxiangella sp.
GATCGACGAGATCGGCCTGTTCGACGAGGCGGCGTTCGGTCGAGGCTACGGCGAAGAGAACGACTGGTGCATGCGGGCGATTGAGGCGGGCTGGCGCCACGTCATCTGCGACGATGCGTACGTTGCCCATGAAGGCGGCGCGAGCTTCGGGCCGCTGGGTCTCCAGCCCGGCGGCGAAGCGATGGAAACCCTCCTGGCCCGCTACCCCGACTACATGGATCGCGTACGGACCTTCATCGAAGCCGATCCCCTGGCCAACCGGCGACAAGCCATCCTGAAGCGCTACAGCGAGCTGGCCAGCGGTCAATAGTCGCCTGAAGCGCCGATCACCGAAGCGATCCACGACGTCGTCCCGGACCCCGATCCGGGACCTCTCTTGCTTTCCGAATCCCGAACCCCGAACCCCTTCCCCGAGCGGTTAAACTGGCATATCTCCAAGATCGCTCACTACACGATGTCCGAATCCGCCCCCCTCGAATTCACCGGCGAGCGCTTCACGCCCGAGTGTGTGCGCGAGATGGCGTACGAACACTGGCATCGCTATGCGTGGGCTGCAGAAGTCGTCAAGGGGTTGGACGTGCTCGACGCCGCCTGCGGGGAGGGCTACGGTAGCCACCTGCTCGCGGCGCGCGCGCGCTCGGTCACAGGCCTGGACATCGGCGAAGACGCCGTCGCGCATGCGCGCGAGCGCTACGCCCGCGACAACCTGGCGTTCGAGCGGGGCGATGCCACGCAACTGCCCTACGGAGACGACAGTTTCGACGTGGTCGTCTCATTCGAAACGCTGGAGCATCTCGAGGCCCAGGAGACGTTGCTGGGCGAGTTTCGGCGCGTACTCCGGCCCGACGGCTTTCTCGTCATCTCCTCTCCCGACCGCAAGACCTACAGCGACGAGACGGGCTACGACAATCCCTTTCACGTGCGCGAACTCTATCGCGACGAATTCGAGGCGCTGGTTTCGGCGAGCTTTCCGGCCTTCCGGCTCTACGGGCAGAAACTCATGTTCGTCTCTGCGCTCTGGGACCTCGCCGGCGCCGAGGGCAGGCAGTTCCAGACCGATGACGACGGTTCCATCCATTCGGGTTCGACGCCGAACTACTCGCCGCTGTATTTCATCGCGGTGGCGGCGGCGCGCGAGGAATCGCTTCCGCCCGTGCCGGGACTGTCGCTGTACGGCGATCGATCGGAGTCGGTCTACCGCCACTACAACGAGGAAGTGGCCAAGCACATCCGGGCCGGCCATCTGCTGGCCGAACGCGATGCCGAGATCGAGCGCCTCCGGTCCCAACTTGCGCGCCCCTGGTGGCAGCGTCTTCTGGGACGGCCATGAGCGCGACGCAAAGTCCGATCTCGCGCGTCACCGCGGTCATCGTGAACTACAACTCGGGCCGCTGGCTGGCTCGCTGCATCGAGAACCTGCGCGGGCGCGGTGCGGCCTCGCCGGAAGTCATCGTCATCGACAATGCCTCCGACGACGGCAGCGTCGACATTCTTCCCGACCTGCCGGGCGTGACGGTGCGACGGGCCCACCGCAACCTCGGCTTCGGTCGCGGCGTGAACCAGGCCCTGCGCAGCGTCCGCACCGAGTACCTGCTGATCATCAATCCGGACTGCCTGCTCATCCCCGCCTCGCTCGCGAGACTCGTGGAAGAACTCGACGCGCAGCCCGACGTTGCTTTGGTTTCAGGCCGGGTGTTCGACATGCGCGGGGCGGAACAGCGGGGAAGCCGGCGCCGACTGCCCACCCGCCGCCAGGTTCTCTCGGAGGTGCTGCCGTTCAGCCAGGTCAACGGCATCGACCTGACGCACGAGCCCGCGCCGGAGGAACCCGCCGACGTCGAAGCCGTCTCCGGGGCCTGCATGCTGGTGCGAACGGCCGCGTTGGAACAGGTCGGCGGCTTCGATCCGCGCTTCCACATGCATTTCGAGGACCTCGACATGATGGCGCGCCTGCGCGAGGCCGGATGGCGCATCCGCCTGGTGCCGTCCGTATTCGTCTCGCACGCCGGCGGCGTGTCCTCGCGACGCCGGCCGATCGCCGTGATGTGGGCCAAGCACAAGAGCCTGTGGCGCTATCTCAACAAGCACTGCAGCGAAGGCTGGGGCTGGTTCAGCCGTTCAGCGTGGTGGCTGCTGATTCACCTGCATGCGATGGTGATGACGCCGGTTTGCCTGGTCACGCGACGGTGAGCGAGGCCGCCATCATCCTGCTGCTCGGCGCCAGCGGCCCGGTCGGGCAGTGCTTTCTGGACCGCACGGCCGGCCAGCGCGTCCGCGTCATCGCCATCTCCCGCCGCGATCCGGAAAAGGCCTGGCCCCACGTCACCTGGTTGCAGCACGATCTCGAACGCGGACCGGGCGATGTTCGCGCCGGCACGCTGGTCAGCTTCGGTCCGCTGGCCCACGCGCTCTCGCAGGTCGAGCAGGGCATCGGCCTGGGCCGAGTGATCGCGCTGAGCTCGGCCAGTACGCTTTTCAAGAAGAACTCGAGCGATCGCGCGGAGCGCCGGCAAATGGCCGCCCTGGCGCAGTGCGAGGAAGCGCTGCAGCGGGCCTGCCGCGAGCGCGACATTGTGCTCACCCTCCTCAAGCCCACGATGATTTACGGCGGCGGGCAGGACGCCAACGTCAGCCGCATCGCCGGCCTGGTCTCGCGCCTGCCCTTCGTGCCCGTCGCCGGCCGCGGCCTGCGCGCCCCGGTTCACGCCGACGACCTGGCGCGGCTGGCCGTCGAATGCGTCATCTCCGGCCCCGGGAGCGCCGGCACCTGGCTGCTCGCCGGCGGCGAGACCCTGACCTATCCGGACATGCTCAAGCGCGTTGCCGCGGCCGAGGGCCGGCACATCCGCCTGCTGCGCCTGCCGGCCTGGCTGATGAAACCCGCCGTGCGCGCCGCCCACCTGACCGGCCGAATGACCGACATCAAACCGGCCATGATCGAACGCCAGGGCATGGACCTGGTCGTCGACGACACGCCGGCGCGCGAGCAGCTGGGGTGGGATCCGCGGCCGTTTCGGCCTTGAATGTTGGCTGGTTCGCTGGTTCGCTGGTTCGGCAGCCCCGAGGATTGGTGGGCGGCATGGCCGCGGATGCTCGGGCGCCAACCGAACGAAATACTCACTCTTATCTCGCGGCGAAGCCGCCCCGCAATGCTGGCAGCTGCCGAACCAGCTAACCAGCCAACGGGCCAACCAGCCAACTAACAGGACCTAGTCTTTCAGCCGCTTGTATTTCAGCCGATGCGGCCCGGCCTGGTCGCCGCGGCGCTTCTTCAGGTCCTTTTCGTAGTCGGTGAAGTTGCCTTCGAACCACTCGACGTGGGAATCGCCCTCGAAGGCGAGCACGTGGGTGGCGATGCGGTCGAGGAACCAGCGATCGTGCGAGGTCACCAGCACGCAGCCGGGGAAAGCCAGCAGGGCTTCTTCCAGGGCGCGCAGGGTTTCGACGTCGAGGTCGTTGGTGGGTTCGTCGAGCATCAGCACGTTGGCGCCCGAGCGCAGCACCTTGGCCAGGTGGACGCGGTTGCGTTCGCCGCCGGAGAGCTGGCCGATGCGCTTTTGCTGCTCCGAGCCCTTGAAGTTGAAGCGGCTGGCGTAGGCGCGGGCCGGCATGCGGTAGTTGCCGACGTGAATCTCGTCCGCGCCGTCGGAGATCTCTTCCCAGACCTGGCGGTCGTCCTTGAGGCTGTCGCGCTTCTGGTCGACGTAGCCGAGTTCGACGGTCTCGCCAACGGTCACGCTGCCCTTGTCCGGATCTTCCTGTCCGGAGATCATGCGGAACAGGGTGGTCTTGCCGGCGCCGTTGCCGCCGATGATGCCGACGATGGCGCCCGGCGGCACGCTGAAGCTCAGGTCCTCGATCAGAAGCCGGTCGTCGTAGCCCTTGTAGAGGCCTTCGACCTCGATCACCTTGTCGCCCAGGCGCGGGCCGGGCGGAATGTAGATCTGCTGGGTTTCGTTGCGTTTCTGGACCTCTTTCGAATTCAGCTCCTCGAACTGCTTCAGGCGCGCCTTGGACTTGGCCTGGCGGCCCTTCTGGTTGGAGCGCACCCACTCGAGTTCGTGCTTGATTTCCTTCTGCCGGGCCTGCTCCTGCTTTTCTTCCACGGCCAGGCGGGCTTCCTTCTGCTCCAGCCAGGACGAGTAGTTGCCCTCGAAGGGGATGCCGTGGCCGCGGTCCATTTCCAGGATCCAGCCGGCCACGTTGTCGAGGAAGTAGCGGTCATGGGTCACGGCCATGACCGTGCCGGAGAATTCGTCCAGGTAGCGTTCCAGCCAGGCCACCGACTCGGCGTCGAGGTGGTTGGTGGGCTCGTCGAGCAGCAGCATGTCGGGCTTCGACAGCAGCAGGCGGCACAGGGCCACGCGGCGGCGCTCGCCGCCCGACAGGGTGTCGATCTTCGCCTCCCACTCGGGCAGGCGCAGGGCGTCGGCGGCGACTTCCAGCGTGCGTTCGATCTCCCAGCCGCCGGCCGAGTCGATCTTGTCCTGCAGCTCGGCCTGCTCGGCCAGCAGCTCGGTCATCTCGTCGTCGTCCATCGGCTCGGCGAACTTCTCGGAAATCTCCTCGAAGCGCACGAGCATGTCGCGCAGCTCACCGACGCCGTCCATCACGCACTCGCGCACGGTCTGGCCCTCGGGCAGCTCGGGTTCCTGCGGCAGGTAGCCGATGCGGATGCCGGGCTGCGGGCGGGCTTCGCCGTCGAACTCCTTGTCGACGCCGGCCATGATGCGCAGCACCGTGGACTTGCCGGCGCCGTTGAGCCCCAGCACGCCGATCTTGGCGCCGGGGAAGAACGACAGGGACACGTCCTTGATGAGCGTGCGGTTGGGCGGCACCACCTTGGAGACGCGGTGCATGGTGTATACGTACTGGGCCATGTTGCTGCTTCGAATCCTGGAGTCAGTTGGGAAAAGTGGGGGCGAGTGTAACGGATTGCTACTCCTTAAACCTGAAACCTGAAACCGACGCAAAGCGTCGTCCCGGACCCCGATCCGGGACCTCCCAACCGAAGGCGCCACTGAATGGAAGGCCCCGGGTCAATTCCGGGGCGACGGTGCTAGTTCCTGAAATCCGAAACCCGAAAAAAGCTAACCTGTGCTGCGTCAATCGAACGAAGGTGAACCCATGCGAGTTCTCGTAACCGGCGGAGGCGGGTTTCTGGGGCAGGCGATCGTGCGCCAGCTCGTCGAGCGCGGCGATTCGGTCTCGACCATCAACCGCTCGGACTACCCCGAGCTGGCGGAGCTGGGCGTGACCTGCCATCGGGGCGATATTTCCGATCGCGAGGCGGTGATGGCCGCCGTTGACGGGGTGGATGCGGTGATCCACGTGGCGGCCAAGGCCGGACCCGGTCTGTACGCGCCCGATTTCGTGGCCGCCAACGTGGTCGGAACCGGCAACGTCGTCGAGGCCTGCCGTGCGCACGGCGTGCGTGTGCTGGTGCACACCTCCTCGCCCAGCGTGGTGCATGCCGGTGGCGATATCGACGGCGGCGACGAGTCGCTGCCGTATCCGGATCATTTCCCGGCGCCGTACCCGGCCACCAAGGCCGAGGCCGAGCGCCTGGCCCTGGGCGCGAATTCCGCCGAGCTGTCGGTCTGCGCCCTGCGGCCGCACCTGATCTGGGGCCCCGGCGACAACCAGCTGCTGCCGCGCCTGATCGAGAAGAACCGCGCCGGCCGGCTGAAGCTGCCGGCGCCGGAGAAGCTGATCGACACCGTCTACATCGACAATGCCGCCGCCGCGCACGTGCTGGCGCTCGACAACCTCACCGCTTCGGGAACGGCCGCCGGCAAAGCCTATTTCATTTCCAACGGCGAGCCGATGCCGGTCGGCGAGATGCTGTCGAAAATGCTCGAGGCGGCCGGCGAGACGCCGAAGCTGGGGCGTGTGTCGCCGAAGGTCGCCATGGCCGCGGCCACGCTGGTCGAGTGGTTCTGGCGCGCGACGCGGCGCCGGAGCGATCCGCCGCTGTCGCGCTTCGTCGTCGAGCACCTGGCCACGGCGCACTGGTTCGATCTCTCGGCGGCGCGCCGCGACCTGGGCTACGAGGCAGGAATCAGTATCGAGGAGGGCCTGCGACGCCTGGCGGCTTCCCGGCAGGCCTCATAGCCCCCGGCGCCGCGCCCAGTGGTTGATGCGCTCGATGCGCGAGCGCCGCACCAGGTGGCGGTCCAGCTCGTCGACGCGGTCGTAGCTGCCGTACTTGAGCTTGACCCAGCCGTTGAGGTCGATCTGCCTGAGGTAGTCGAAAAGCCACCGGTTGAGCGGATGCCAGCCGGGCCTGAGCACGATGGCCGTGCCCAGGTCGATGATGACCGGGCGACCGTCGCCGGCGACCATCACGTTCTGGCGGCTCTTGAGGTCGCCGTGGGCCACGCCGCGTGCGTGCATGGTCTTGATGGCTTCCCGCAGCTTCTCGAAGAACCGTTCGGGTTCGGCCGGCGTCGCGTGCTTGAGCAGGGCGCCGTCGACGTATTCCATGGCCAGGTGGCAGCCGCCGAAGAGTCCGTAGCAGAGGGGGAAGCCGGGCACGCCCTCGATGCGCCGATAGGCCCTGTATTCGCGTCTGAGCGAGAATTGCCGCGCCCGCCAGGCGATGCCGCGCCCGCGCGGCGTCTTGACGGCCAGGTCGAGATCGCCGGATCGCACGCGCACGATGCGGCCCTGGTTGCTTTCGGCCACGACGGGCCAGTTCGCGGGATCGAAACCCTCGAACAGCGCGGAAAGAGCGTCGGGTGATGCTGCTGCCAACGACATGCGCCAATCATAGCGGATTGGCGCGGCGCGTCAGGGCGCGCGATAATAGTCGGTTTGGACCCGCCCGGACTCGAAAACCGGGTCGGCGACCCCCACAATACGCACCAACCAAGGATCCAGACGGGGATTTCGAACCATGCCGATCTATGAATACCGTTGCCAGTCGTGCGGACACGAACTGGAAAAACTGCAGAAGATTTCCGACCAGCCCCTGGTCGACTGCCCCGAGTGCGGGAAGCCGGCGCTCACCAAGCTGATTTCCGCCGCCGGATTCCGGCTCAAGGGCGGCGGCTGGTACGAGACCGACTTCAAGAAGGACAACAAGCGCAACCTCGCCGGCGACGGCAAGTCGGACAAGAAGTCCGACGGGGGGGCAGGCTCGAAGAGCGAGAGCAAGACGTCGAAGAGCTCCGAAAAGAGCGGCAGCGCCAGCAGCGCCTCGGCCGGCCAGGTGGCCTGATGCGTTCCCACCTGTGCGGAGAAGTCAACGAAACAC
>JAZBPT010000121.1:0-3351 GCA_036351755.1 Wenzhouxiangella sp.
CCAACCCGCGTGGCAGATCCAGGCCACCGGTTTGCCGGCTTCGTTCAGGTCGCGGACGAATTCCACCATCGATTGGTGACGACGCATCCTGTCCGGCGCCATGCCGCCCGGGATCACCACGGCGTCGAAATCCTCGGCACGGACATCGTCCACGTTCTCGTCCACCGCCACGGCATAGCCCTTGCCGCTGTGATAGACGTCCTTGCCAGCACCGATCACGGAGACGCGGGCACCGGCCTCGATCAGGCGCAACCGCGGGTAGTGCAGCTCGAGCTCCTGATACTCGTCTTCGGCCAGGATGGCGACGTGCTTGTCGCTGAATGACATGATTACCTCCCGTTCGGATGACTCCCCCACTTTAGTGAAGTTTTGTCGAGCAAAGGTCAACCCTGACAAGCAAGCAGGCCTGCAGCGAGGCGTTTCGAATTCGGCGCATCAATCGACCCTGTTCTTGACGGCAGCCGAGTCGCAGCGCAGCGACCGCTGCCAGCGCGATCTTCGCAACCCTGTCCGCGCCCTCAGGCCGCGGGCGCGGTCGGAAACTCGCCGCGACACTCTCCGAACCAGGCGCGGAACTCGTCGGCCGGCATGGGGCGGGCAATGTAATACCCCTGGGCGCGATCGCAGTGCATTTCGCCGAGCACCTCCAGGGCGTCGCTCGATTCGATCCCCTCGGCCACGACCTCCATGCCCAATCGATGGCTCAGACCGATGGTGGCATCGACGATGTGTCTCGCCCCGTTCATTCCTGTCAACGGCTGGATGAACGCCTTGTCGACCTTGATCACCGACACCGGCAGGTCACTGATGTACTTCAGCGACGAATAACCGGTTCCGAAGTCGTCTATCGACATGATGACGTTCATTGCCTGGAGCGTTGCAAGCAGGCGCGACACGCGCCCCACGTCATTCATGAGCGCACCTTCGGTAACCTCGAGTTCCAGCACACCGCCATCGAGTTCCCGTTCCGCCAGCTTGCGCCGGACCATTTCGGCAAACCCGCGATGGGCGAGATTCCGCGCGGAAACGTTTACGGCCACTTCCAGCTCCATGCCGCAGTCCCGCCATTTGCGCAGATCGCTCAAAGCCTGCGAGAGCGCAAACTCCGTCAGATCGTCGATGAGAGTGCTCTGTTCGGCCCGCGGGATGAACTTGCCGGGAGGAATCATCCCCTGCTCCGGATGACGCCAACGCATGAGCGCCTCGACGCCGGTGACCCTGCCGGATGCCAGCGCGACCTTGGGCTGGTAGTGCATTTCCAGCTGACCGGACTGGAGCGCTTGCCAGAGTTGTCCGAGCAATGCCACGTTCTCCCGGCTGTAGGCCAGAGCGTCACCGGTGGCGGTGACGCTGGTCCGGGAAGTCTCCCGCGCCAGTACCAGTGCGGTTTCGGCGTTTCGAATGGCCTGTTCCGCGCTTCGCCCAGGCTGATCCAGTCTCACGAGTCCCACACGTACGTCGACGTGGACGGAGAGACCATCGAGGGCGACCGGCTCCACGAACAGAGCCGAGAGGCGGTCGATACGCTCATGATCCCGGGAAGCGTCTTCCCCTTCGAGCAGCAGGCACAAGCGGGACCGGGATACCCGGTAGACAGGTAGTTCACCCCGGGTCAACCGGTCCAGCCGGCTCGCCATTTCGCCAACGAGCGCATCGGTGGAACCTGCGCCGAAACTGATGCCCAGCTCTTCGGCGTTCTCCAGGGAGATCATGGCCAGGGTGGCGGGTGCAGCGTCGCCGGCCTGTCCGCACCGGCCCTCGAGTTCGCGGATCAGCGCCTTCCGATTGGCGAGTCCCGTGGCATGGTCGTGGTTCATGGCCCAGCGCAAGTGGCGCACGTACCAACGCACGGAATCACTGGCGGCTCCGGCGAGACCGCCGATGAGGCAGAAGAAACCGAGCCGGTAGACCCAGTTCAGTGTCTGCTGCATCTCGCCGGAGGTGACATCGATCGGCATGAAAGGCCCCAATGCCACCCCGCCGATGACACCGGCAGCCAAACCGCCGCGCCAGCCGAAAAACAGGCCGGCGAGCAGGATCGGAACGTACATGGAATGGGAAAAGACGTACTTGATGCCGCCCGTGAACCACACGAGCAGGAAAACCGCCACGATCATCGCCAGTATCACTGGCAGCATCAGTCGCACGACGAGTGCCTGGTTGGACTCCAGACGACGCAGGACCCCTTCGAAGTTCATCCGCTCATCTCCAGCCGGACGGGCCAACGGCCCGATCGCACCGCCCCTGTCGAGTGGCCGTGCACGGATTCCCTTCCCGACTTGAACACTACCACAGGCAAGGTCGATGGCACAGAAAGCGGGACCGTGCTGAGCGGGGAAGCAGCGACGGCAAGCGCGCAATCGCGTGCATGGACGCAAGAGAGCATCCGGCCCGGCGCGATTTCGGCCGAGGAGCGCCCCCGTCAGCCTGCGGCGATGATCCCGTGACCGATCATGCCCAGGAGAAAGCCGCCCACGGCGCCGAGCGGCGGCGCCCAATGCTTCTCCAGCCGGGCCTGCGGCGCGATGTCCTGGAACACCAGGTAGAGAATGCCGCCGGAGGCAAAGAGCATGATCGAGGCGACCACCGCCTGCGCTTCGACCAGCAGGAAGAATCCGGCCAGGGCGGCAGCCGGCCCCAACAGGGCAATGGCGCTGAAAGTGACCAGAATCCTGGCCGGGGAAGCGCGCGTGCCGGCGTCGATCTCGCGATAGGCATTGAAGGCCTCGGGCAAGTTCTGCATGGCGATCAGGACGGCCAGGAGCAAGGCCGTGTCCGATCCGCTGGCGAAAACGGCCCCGAGCGCCATGGCCTCGGGCAGGAAGTCGGCCAGCATCGCGGCCAGCTGGCTGGCGGAGGTCGCCTTGCGAGCAAGCCACCAATCGAGCCCGAAGAAGAACAGACCGCCGAGGACGAACCAGCTGGCGGAGGCAAGCAGGGGGAGGCCTTCCATACCGTCCGGCACGAGAACGAGGGCCACCGCCGACAGCAGGGCACCGCCGCCAAAGGCGATAACGGAATGACGCAATTCCGCTTCGAGCCAGTCGGGGCGGATGCGCTCGACCGACGCCAGGGCCGCGCCGACGGGAACGCTCAATCCGGCCCCGGTCGCGATCAGAAGCACCGTGATCCATTCAGGCATTGCGTCCGGACTCCATTGCGCCGTCGACACGCGGCGGGGTTCAGTTCGCGACCTTGAAACCCTGCTCGCGGATCTGGTGGATGCGGTCGCGAATCTCGGCCGCCTTTTCGAACTCGAGATCCTCGGCCGCCTTGAACATCTCCTTTTCGAGCTTCGAAATTTCCTTCGCCGCGTCCTCGGGAGAAACCGGCTCGACGACGTACTCGGAC
>JAZBPT010000122.1:0-6931 GCA_036351755.1 Wenzhouxiangella sp.
GCCGGCCGCTTCGAGGATGCGCGGCGCGATCTCGACTTCGCGCTCTCGCTTGCGCAGGAGCGGGACGACCGGCTGTTCCTGCGGGTGGAGTTTGCGCTGCTCGAGCTCGAGTTGGCGCAAGGGCATGGCGAGGCGGCCCTCGAGCGCCTTGCGAGGCTGGCGCGCCAGGCGCCACCCGCTCATCCTTTCCTGGGCCTCAAGGCCCGTGCGCTGGCCTCGGTGGAGCGCTACCGCGATGCTGTCGAAGCGGCGCTCGAGGCGCGATCGACTACCGGCGACTGGTGGCGCGAGGACGACCAGGCCCGGCTCGACGACTGGATGGCGGCGCAGGAGCGCTGAGCGCGCTACTGAAAGGAATCCGCGAAGATCTCGTCCACTGCTTGGTCGAAGGCGGTCGTGACCGTTCGCGCTTCGTCCATGGAAACCAGGCAGGGCCCAGTCCCGGTGCAGGAGCCGCCCCAGCCGATGAAGCTGCTGCCGGGAGCCGCCACCGCCTCGAGCAGGACTTTCTCCCCATCCGGAAACTCGGCCGAGCAGGTGCCCGGACAGTCGATGCCCGCGGGCGTACTGGTCACCGCCCCGCTCCCGGTACCGCCGACGACCACGGTTAACTGGAAGGTGGGCAGGTTGTCGAAGACCGCGCTGACCTGCCGGTCCTGGTCCAGGGTGACCGTGCAGGGATTGGGGTTTCCGGCGCAGGCCACGCCCCAGCCGGTGAATTCGTTGCCGGGGTCGGGAACCGCTTCCAGCTCGACGACCTGGTCGACCGGGAAGTCGGCGGCACAGGTGCCTGGACAATCGATGCCGGCCGGTGTGCTGGTGACCGAGCCGGTTCCGCTGCCGGCGACGACGACATCGAGTTCGAAGCTCGTGGGCCCGGTGAAGGTCGCCGTTACCGAGTGCGCCTGGTCCATCGTGACCTGGCAGGGGCCGGTTCCGGTGCATGCGCCGCTCCAGCCGGCGAAGTTGTCGCCGGGCTCAGCCTGCGCATCGAGCGTCACGGTTTCGTCCTCCGGGAAGTCGGCGCTGCAAGCGCCAGGGCAGTCGATGCCTGCCGGCGTGCTGGTCACGGTGCCGGTTCCGCTACCGTCTACGGTCACGTCCAGCGTGAACAGCGTCGGCGTTTCCTGCAGTTCGACTGCGCCGGCATCGCACAGGTCGCCGCCGTTGTCCGGCCCGGCGGCGCGGAAGTTCCCGAGCTGGTCGGGTTCGAACGGGTCGCAGTTCACGCCCGCTTGGGGCAGGTCCACTGCGGGTCCGCTGGCCAGCGGCAGGTAGTGGTCGACGTTGCGGTTGGTGTCGATGACCGACGACAGGTTCGTGGCCATCGCGTCGAAGCCGGTGGTCGGACACTGGTCGTCCGGGTCGATCACGTTGCCCTCGCCGGAGAAGAAGCTGACTGACGGCGAGTTCGCCGAGCAGTCCACGCCGACGATGTCGTCGTTGATGGCCATGCCGTTGCCGTGAAGGATGTTGTTGCCGAAGAGCACGAGGCCCTGGCCACCGTTGGCACGCTGAACGTGGATGCCATCACCGAGTCCGGGGAGTAATCCGCAGCCAACGGCATCGTTGTATACGATGGTCGACCGCTTCAATTCAACGAAGACGTCCTCGACGCCTGACACCCCCGTGTCCGTGATGGCCACCACGTGGATCGCGCCACCGACCCGGGCCAGGTTGCCGGCTAGAGTGCTGTCGAAAATGTAGGTTTGTGCGCCGGTGTTCGTGGTTGCCTCGACTCGCAGGGCACCGCCCGTGGAAGCGATGTTGTCGGGGTTGTTCGTGTCGCAGGGAATATCGGCCCGGTTGTCGAGCAGGGCCGAGCGCCGGATGGTCAGTTCGCCGTCGAACTGGGCGACGGCCCCGCCACCGACCTCCGGATCGGTGCTGGCAACGGTATTGTCCCGGAACGCCGAGTCGAGGACGGTGACCGTGCTGCTGTCCATGCGCAGGGCGCCGCCGAAGGCCAGCAAGGCGCCGGTCGCCGAATTGCCGGAAAAGGTGACATTCTGCAAGGTCAGTTGGGCATCGCTGACGAAGATCGCGCCGCCGCCGGTCATCGGAAAGTCCGAAAGGCCGCCGGTCATCGTCAGGTCCTGGATGGTGACGTCGCCCGCCTGAATCCTGAAGAAGCGAAACGCGCCCGCCGATCCCTGGCGCTCGATGGTGGCGCCGTTCCCTGCAATGAGCATGTCGGTCGAGATGACGGGCAGGGCGTTGTCGGAGCCGGGCCAGGATGCTGAAAACGCATAAGTGTGGCCGGCGGTGAGCACCAGGGTGTCGCTGCCGCTTCCCGGCGCGCAATCGGCATGGGTGGCGCTGTCGTCGTCCGCGTTCTGAATCGCTTCCGGCAGGGCGCACTGGCCGTCCGCAGCGACCGTCACGGAAGGGTCGACCAGGATGACCGCGGCGTGTAGCCTGGCCGTGGCCAGCATCAGAAGCAGGGCTGCGGTGAGCGGGCGCTTGAACATCATGGGATTCAGTCGCTGTGAGTGCCTGGCTTCAGCGTACGGAACCCCATTGCGCCAATCCTGCAAGCATTGTGAAAGATCGTGAATACTTGCCCCGCAGGCCTGCTAGTCGCTCTCGAAGGCATCCGAAAACACTTGATCGACGATGTATTCGATCGAGCCGATATCGGTAGTGGGCCCGGATAACCTCGGGTGGCCGGCGCCGCGCTGGTCGGAGTCGAGACTGAGTGGGTTGTCTCCCGCGTCGATGACCACGCTGCCGGCCAGGGGGTGATGGGTGGGTACGCAGGTTTTCCCGCCGGGTGCCCCGGCCGCGTTCGGAATCGCGCAGCCGTTGTCCTGCAGGTCGGCCAACTGCGGGTCGTCGGACACGATATTGGCTGCGCTCGAGCCGTTGATCTCCGTTCCGGCGTCGCCGAAGAGGACGTGCAGGGCGTTCAGCGTCGCGCCATTGCCCGTGCCGACTTCCCCGAGATAGTTGCCGTCGACCCCGGAGTTTCCGGCCAGGATGGAACTGTTGACGGCAACGGATGTGGCGACCGGGTCGCCGCCGCCGGCGAAAAGCCCGCCGACCCCGCTGCTGGCCTGATTGTCCGTAATGGTGCTGTTGATGATGGAGAGGGTGTGCGCTGACGCGTCCCGGGGATCGAAGTAGAGGCCGCCTGCGCCGGATGCCGCATCGCCGATGGAATCATTGCCGGAGACCGTGCTGTTGACGATCTCGAGCCCGCCTTCGCTCGCCAGCCCGCCGCCCCGGGCGTTGTTACCCGAAACGACGTTGTTCGCGATGGTCGAGCGCTGAATCTGCATCTGGAAGACGTCGAGATAAGCGCCGCCGCCCCATCCGGCCAGGCCCGAAGTCGAGTTGTTGCTGACGATCGAATCGAGAAGGGTCCCGGTCGCTGCCGAAGTTGTAGTGATGAACAGGCCGCCGCCTGCCGAGCCGAAGCCCGTGGTGTGATTGTCCGTCACGATGCTGCGGCGAATATCGGGGCCGAAGGCCATGTTGGCCAAGCCGCCGCCGAAGGAACTGGAGCCTGCGGTGGTATTGCCCTGGATCAGGCAGTCGTAAATGATCAGCCTTCCGGCGTTCAGCCCCCCGCCGGGCGAGCCGTTCGCGGCGGTTGCATTGTTCTCCACCGTGCAGTCGGAGGCCAGGAGGTTTCCTGAGCCGTAAAGTGCGCCGCCTCCCGAGTCCGTCCCGGTCGTACTGTTGCCCGCCAGGCGGCAGGAATTGCAGAAGACGCTGCTGTCGGAGTAGACGGCGCCCCCGGGCGCGTCGTTGCCCGAGGTCGTGCTGTCGGTCACCGTGACGTTCTCCAGCCTGAGCTGGCCGAGTGTGCAAATGGCGCCGCCTTCACCCGTGCCGGAGGCGCAGGTATCGGGTTCGACGCCGTCGGCCGAGGTGACTCCAGCGGTGAGGATGAGATTCCTGATCTCGATGTCTTCATCCACGACTCCGGCGAAGATGCGAGAGGAGCCATTGCCGCTGATGATGGGCTGGGTCGTATCGCCGTCGATGATCAACGCTTCGCTGATGTCGATCTGGCCCGTGCTGAGTGTGATCGAGGCGATCGAGGAGTCGAAGGCGATTGTGTCGGGGCCTGGCGAGAGGTTTGCCGCGTTCACGGCCGCCCGAAGACTGCCGCTGCCCGAGTTGTTCTGGTTGGTGACCGTGAATGTCGTCGCGTGCAGGACCGTGCTCGTGAGCAGTGCCGCCATGAGCACGGCCATTCCCGCTATCCGGGCGAAGCTTCCGGCTCCAAACCCGGTGTGGTCGAATGAGCCCTTCCGGTTCAAAGGCGCGTGAATCATGTGGAGTCTCCATTGGGGCGCCTTGGAGACTAACCAGCGGTTGTGAGCGAATCCTGCAGACTTTCTGAAAGATCTTGAAACCGGCCCGGCACCGGCCTTCTGCACTGCATGCGTCAGCCTTCGGATTGCTTGATCGTCAGCTCCGCAAAGCTCGAGCCGCCCCTACCGACGATATGCGGACAGGGCGCCTTTTTGCGGTCCTGGTTGGTGCAGCCGCCGATGTCGACGGCGATGCCGACCGTCTCGCAGGGCACCTGCATGTCGGTCAGCGTGATTACCTGCTCGGTCTGGATGCCTTCCAGTCCCCGGAAACGGATCTGCAGCGGAATTCGCGCGATACGGTCCGACTCGCTGCTGCGATAGACGCCTTCGCCGCGCACCGTGTAGAGACCGTGTCGGTCCTGGTCGACGCGGGCCGTCTGCTGAATTCGACACTCGGCCCCCTCGTACTCGATTGGCGCAAACGTCAGTTCGAGGCCCTCGACGGATTCTGCGTTCCGTGCGGACTCCTGTCCGCAGGCGGCGAGCAACGTGGCGGCGAGCAAGGCCGGAACGGTGCGGAATTTCATCGTGCGCCTCCAGTCATCACTCGAAACGATCGGAGAAGAGGGTGTCGTACAGTTCGTCGGCGCCGACATCCCAGTTCATTGCACCCGCGATGACGTCGACGCCGCGCCATTCGCCGTCCATGTCGCCGGGTCGTACCGGCTCGTTGGTGTCGTCGCAGTAGTCGATCGCCGGTGAGCCGGCGCGAATGTGGTAGTCGTCCGCGGCCGGATTGACGAACAGGGGATCGGCGACCGTGCTCCGCGTGGCGCCGGGCAGGCTGGCAAGTTCGTGCGTGATCAGGCAGTCGGCCGTGTCCAGCAATACCTGGCCGCCGTTGGCGGGTTCCTGGCTGAGAATGTCCGCGCCCGATTCCCGGATGATGTTCGAATAGAGGTGCAGCCGGGTGGTATCGCCGCTACCCGCTTTGGCACGAATGATCGGATTGCCGGTGCCGGGGGAATTTCCGGTGATCGTCGACCAGCCGAGTGACATCTCGGCCCCGTCATCGATGAGAAACAGCGAACCGTTGCTGTTGTCGTGGACGACGTTGCCCTCGAGCGTAGCCTGGGCGGAGTAGAGCAGGATGAGCGCCCCGTCGCCGATGGCGCTGCTGCCGGTCATGAACGTTTGGCTGATGGCTACGGTGCCGCCGATACTGGCGACTGCGCCACCGCCGCCGGGGGAGTTGTTGTTGTCGAGCCGTGAACACGGCGGCGGGCTCAGTGGTTCGTCAAAGGAGACGCAGTCAGTGCCGTAGGCGCGGTACATGTCCAATGATGCCTGGGTATGTACGAACACGCCGCCACCGGAGACGTCCGAGCTGTTGTTGGCAATTACGGCATCGATGGCGGTCATCGTGGTCCCCGCTCCGACAAGGTAGGCGCCGCCGCCGTAGCCGACAGCAGTGTTGCTGACCAGGTTGGCGGGCTTGTGTGGATCGCCGTTGCCGGTCGGGCCTTCCGTGCCAAGAAGCTTAATGGTGCTGCCGGCCTTGGCGTAGATGCCGCCACCGGGGCCGCTTGCCTCGTTGCCGAAGATGCCGCCGAGAAAACCACCGGCGAGGGATTCGATGTAACAGTTTGCCGCGTAAATGCCGCCGCCAAGGCCGGCCGTGTTCCCCTGGATGGCACCGTCCTCGAAGGTCACGTATACAGTCGAGCCACCCTCGGCGTTGCAATGAATGCCGCCACCGTCGCCATCGGCCGCATTGTTGGCGATCTGGCTGGCATCCTGAATGTAGAGGTTGGCGGCCGAGCTGTCGAGGCGAATACCGGCCCCGTGTCCGGTGTTGTTGTCGCCTGGACTGTCGGTCGCGGTATTGTCGAGAATTCGAACGTTTCGCAGCCAGACGTCGTGAGCCGGTCCCTCGATGTGCAAGCCACCGGCCTTGTCCACCCCGGTCCCGTTCTGCAGGGTGAGGTTTTCCAGTACAACCGTAATGGGATTGAGAGTCGTGGAAACCTCGATCACGGTAGAACTGTTTCCACCATCCAGCACGCTCCGGCCGGTCACACCGGCAGATGGTGAGCAGATCTCGTAGCCGCCGCGGATCGTCAATGCGCCGACATCGCCGATGTCGACCGTGCCGTATCCCGTTCCCTCGACCACGCGAATTTCCGCGCCGGAAATGGCGGCGTCCACGGCGGCCTGTATCGTGCTGTGGTCGCAATCGACCGGATCCGAGCCAACATAGCGGATCTCGGTCGGACCGGCGCCCTGAATCGACTCCGGGGTGGCCGGTAAAGCAGGCGAAAGCGCTGTTACGGCAAGCGCAATGGCAGCGAAGAAGGGGTAAGCGGTAATGCGAGTCTGTGACATCCAGACACCTCTGAGGCTGACTTGAAGCTTGTGGGTATTACGAGATCGACTCACCTTTTATGCCACTGAATCCCAATCGGGCTTGGGAACCGGGCGATCTTTTCAGCTTCTGGTCCCTGCTGTCGCGTGGTCCGGAAGGGGCAAGAAGAAGGCCCCGCAACATGCAGCTGCGGGGCCGGGTCGGTTGCCTGTTTGCCGATTGTTTTCGCGATTCAGGATTCGAAGCGGTCGGAGAAGAGCGCGTCGTGGAGTTCGTCGGCGCCGACGTCCCAGCGGAA
>JAZBPT010000123.1:0-12967 GCA_036351755.1 Wenzhouxiangella sp.
ATGCTCCACGGTGAACTCAAGCAAGCGCTGGACCAGCGCCAGGCCGAGCTCGTGGACGCCGGATTCACCGAGGAGGTCGCCTGTGAAGTGGCCGGCCTGCGTTTTGTCTTCTCGGCCCTGGATATCGTCGACGAGGCGCGCATGCAGGAGCTGAATGTCGAGGATGTCGCCCGGATCTACTTCCGGTTGTTCGATCATCTCTGCCTCAAGTGGCTGCGAACGCAGATCGAGGAGCTGCCGGTCGAGCGTCAATGGCACGCACATGCCCGCGGCCACCTGCGCGACGACCTGTACCGCTATCACCGTGAACTGACGCGCCGGATCATGACCGAAGCGGGTGATGAAGCCGAGCCGGTCAAGGCCTGGATGCGCCGTCACCACGAGGCGGTCGATCGCATCAGCCTGATGCTCGAGGAAATGCGCAACACCGGCTCACGCGACTACGCCGTCCTGCAGGTCGCCGTCAACGGCCTGGGCCAGTTATTGCACGCCACTTCGGACTGAGCCCGTGAAAATGGCCGTTCTCGCAAGTGCTCACCCCGGGTCGCAGGACGCGGCCCGGACGCTGCGCGAGCGCTATGGCGAGGTCGACCTGGACGAGGCTGAGGTGCTGGTCGTGCTGGGTGGCGACGGCTTCATGCTCCACACGCTGCACGAGCACGTCGACCGCAACCTGCCGGTGTTCGGCATGCGCCTGGGCGAAGTCGGCTTCCTGATGAATCGCTTTGCCGAGGACGACCTGCCGGAGCGCATCGCTTCGGCGCGAGAAGTGGTGCTCAATCCCCTGCAGATGCTTGCCGTCGACCAGGACGGCGAGAAGCACCGGGCCGTGGCGATCAACGAGGTCGCCCTGCTGCGCCAGACCAACCAGGCCGCCCATATCCGCATCCTGGTCAACGGTCGCGAGCGCGTTGAACGCCTGGTTGCCGACGGCGTTCTCCTGGCCACCGCCGCCGGTTCGACCGCCTATAACCTTTCCGCGCACGGTCCGATCCTGCCGCTTGGCACCGAGGCGGTGGTGCTGACCCCGATCAGTCCCTTTCGACCGCGCCGCTGGCAGGGCGCCATCCTGCCGGCATCGGCCGAGGTCCGCTTCGAGGTGCTCCAGCCCGAGCGCCGACCGGTCAGCGCCACGGCCGACTACGACGAGTTCCGCAATGTGGCTCGCGTGGACGTTCGTCAGCAACGCGACATCACCCATCGCCTGCTGTTCGATCCGGAGCATTCGCTGGAAGAGCGGATTCTGTCGGAGCAGTTCTTTCAGTGATTGGTTTGCTCGTTGGCGGGTTTGCTGATTCGGCGCGGGTTGTTTGGCGGGACGGTTCCGCCGCAAAGCGAATGGTGACTGCTGACAGGTTGCCATCCCGCCCCGCAGCGCCTTCGGTTGCCGAACCAAGCAACGAGCTAACCAGAGAACGATCAAACCCAGTGGTGCCGTTATAATCCCCCCAATGCCCGAAAAGCCCACCAAGACGTCCGAAGCCGACCAGCCGGGGCCCCTGATCATCGGGATCTCGTCCCGGGCCCTGTTCGACCTCGACGAATCCCACAAGGTCTTCGAAGAGCACGGCCTCGAGCGCTACATGGCCTACCAGCGCGAGCGCGAAGACGAGATTCTCGGCAAGGGCGTGGCCTTCCACCTGGCCGAGAAGCTGTTGCGGCTCAACAACGACGGCATGGATCACCCCGGCGTGGAAGTGGTGCTGATGTCGCGCAACAGCGCCGATACGGGTCTGCGCATCTTCAACTCGATCGAGCACTACGGGCTCAATATCGAGCGGGCGGTGTTCACCAACGGCGCCAGTCCGGCCGACTACATCGAGCCCTCCGGCGCACAGTTGTTCCTGTCGGCCAACGAAGACGACGTCAGGCGCGTGTTGATGGCCGGCTACGCCGCGGCGACGATCCTGCCTTCAGCCATACGCGAGAACCGTTCCGAACAGCTCAAGCTGGCCTTCGACGGCGATGCGGTGATCTTCTCCGACGAGGCCGAGCGGATCTACAAGGAGCAGGGCCTGGAGGCCTTCTCCACGAGCGAACGCGCCCAGGCGGCCAGCCCGCTCGCGGCCGGTCCGTTCAAGCGGGTGCTCGAGGGCATCCAGCGCATCCAGGCCGCCTACCCGATGGAGGAAAACCCCATCCGCACGGCCCTGATCACGGCGCGTTCCGCGCCGGCGCACAAGCGCGTGATCCTGACCCTGCGCGCCTGGGGTATCCGGATCGACGAGGCGATGTTCCTGGGCGGGCGCGAGAAGGCGCCCTTCCTGCGCTCATTCGGCGCCGACATCTTCTTCGACGACCAGACCCTCCACACCGACGCCGCCAGCCGTGAAGTCGCCACCGGTCACGTGCCGCACGGCGTCGCCAACGAGAAAAAAACCTGAAAATCTTGAAACGCAAAGACGCCAAGACGCAAAGAATTCCAAAAGCTCTTTATCAACTTTGCGTCTTTGCGTTTAGAAAGGTCTTGATTCAACACATCTACCGTCTGAGAGAGTAATAATGTTGCATAGATTGCTACTGACGCTGTTCCTGCTCGTTCTGACCATGCCTGTACTAGCTCAGGAGAACAGGGACAGCGATGACGCCGATAAGGGCCCGTATGCCGATTGGTCGGTGACCGAACCGCCGGGCGACTGGGAGACGATCACGATCGACACCGACGAGGTCACCTGGTCGGACGTGGACGTCAGCCCCGACGGCCAGACGCTCGTCTTTCACATGCTGGGCGACATTTACACGGTGCCGATCGGCGGTGGTGAAGCCACGGCGCTGACCAGCGACCTGGCCTGGAACTTCCAGCCGCGCTACAGCCCGGACGGATCGAGGATCGCCTTCGTATCGGACCGCGACGGCGCTGAGAACATCTGGACCATGGACGCCGACGGATCCGACCTGCAGCAGGTCAGTGACGAGAGCGAGCACCTGTTGCACAACCCCGCCTGGTCGCCGGACGGCGACTACATCGCCGCGCGCAAGGGCTACGTTTCACAGCGCTCGATTCCGGCCGGCTCCATCTGGATGTATCACCGGGGCGGCGGCCAGGGCGTGATGCTGGTCGACCGGCTGCACGGCGATCAGTCCCAGAAGAACATTGCCGAGCCGGAGTTCTCGACTGACGGGCGCTATGTCTACTTCAGCCAGGACATGACCTCCGGTCGGGTCTGGGAGTACAACAAGGACGCCAACCAGGGCATTTTCGCCATCCGACGCCTCGACCGCGAAACCGGCGAAACGGAAACCGTCGTCTCCGGTCCCGGGGGTGCGGTGCGGCCGGTTCTCTCCCCCGACGGCAGCCAATTGGCCTTCGTGCGGCGCAATCCCACTGAGCTGACCTCGCGCCTGATGGTCAAGGACCTGGAATCGGGCATCGAGCGCACCCTGTTCACCGAACTCGAGCGCGACATGCAGGAGACTTCCGGCGACATGGGCAATTTCCCGGGCTTTTCCTGGACGCCGGACGGCGAGTCGATCGTCGTCTGGACCGGCGGACGCTTCCACCGTATCGGCACGGACGGCTCGCACGAGCCCATCGACGTGCACGTAGTGGCCGAAAAGAAGATCCATCCCGCCCTGCAGCGTACCGTCGAGGTTTCCCCCGACACCTTCCCGGTACGGATGGCGCGCTGGACGCAGCGCAGCCCCGACGGACGCTACGCGATCTACCAGGCGCTGGGCTACCTCTGGCTGCACGATCTCGAACGCGACCGTCGCCGCAGGCTCACCGACCAGGATGACCACTGGGAGTTCTATCCGCGCTTCTCGCCGGACTCCCGCCACGTGGTCTACACAACCTGGCACGACGAGGATTTGGGTTCGGTGCGCATCGCGCCGGTCGGCCGCGGCCGCAGCCGGGTGGTCAGCGACGAGCCGGGCCACTACATCGAGCCTTCCTTCTCGCCGGACGGCGAGCGCGTCGTGTTCGTGCGCACTACCGGCGGCTACCTGACGTCGCCGGCCTGGTCGGAACGTACCGGCATCTACGTTGCCGACGCGGGCGGAGACGGCATGCGCCGCGTGCACGACTCGGGCGGCAACCCGCAGTTCTCCGCCGACGGCGAGCGGATACTGTTTTCCCAGGGCAGTGAGTCCGGCCTCGCGCTCAACAGCGTCAACCTCCAGGGGCACGATGCGCGCGAGCACCTGGCGGGTGAATGGGTGACCGAATACCGCGTCTCTCCAGACGGGCGCTGGGTCGCGTTCACCGAGCACTACAATGCCTACGTCGCTCCCTTCTTCCCGGCCGGCGGCAAGGTGACCCTCGGCGGCAGCGTCAACGCCTTTCCGGTGCGCCAGGTTTCCGCGCGCGCGGGCGATCACCTGCACTTCACCGCACAGGGCGATGCCATCGGCTGGTCGCACGGCGCAACGCTCTACCAGCGCGAATTGACCGATGCCTTCGCCTTCCTGGAAGGCGCCCCCGAGGAGTTGCCCGAGCCGGAGACCGAGGGTGTCGAGCTGGGCTTCGAGGTCGAATCGGACCGCCACGACGGCCGCATCGCCCTGGTCGGCGGCAGGATCGTGACCATGCGTAACGCCCACCAGGAGCGTGAAGTCATCGAGAATGGCGTGGTGCTGGTCGACGGCCACCGGATCGAGTCGGTCGGTCCGGCCGAGGAGATCGACGTGCCGGAGGGCTACGAGACCATCGATGTCAGCGGGAAGACCGTCCTGCCGGGCCTGTTCGACGCCCATGCGCACGGCCCGATGAGCAGCCGGCAGATCACGCCGCAGCAGAACTGGTCGCAGATCGCCAACCTGGCATTCGGCGTTACCAGCATTCACGATCCGTCCAACGACAATGCCGCCATCTTCTCGATGGCCGAACTGCAGCGAGCCGGTGAGGTGCTGGCGCCGCGCATCTGGTCGACGGGCCGCATCCTCTACGGGGCCATCGCGCCGGGTGCGACGGCGAAAGTGAATTCCTACGAGGATGCCGAATTCCACGTGCGTCGCCAGAAGGAACTGGGCGCGATCTCGGTCAAGAGCTACAACTACCTCCGGCGCGACCAGCGCCAGCAGGTACTCGAGGCGGGCCGCAACCTGGACGTGATGGTCGTGCCCGAGGGCGGCATGCGCCTGGAGCAGAATCTCAGCCAGATCGTCGACGGGCACACCGGCATCGAGCATAGCCTCTCGGTCAAGACTGCCTACGAAGACATCCGCCAGCTGTGGAGCCAGACCGAAGTGGTGCATTCGCCGACCTTCGTCGTCGCCTACGGCGGGCTGATGGGCGAGGAGTACTTCTACGACCGCTACGAGGTATGGAAGAACGAGCACCTGCTCGAGTTCGTGCCGAAGTTCATCGTCTACCCGCGTTCGATCCGTCGCCAGACCGCACCAGACGAACACTACAACCACGTCTTCGTGGCCGAGCAGGCCAAGGCCTTCAACGAGTTGGGTATTCCGGTGGTCATCGGCGCTCACGGCCAGCTGGCCGGGTTGGGCGCGCACTGGGAAATGTGGTCGATGGTGCACGGCGGCTTCTCGCCGTGGGAAGCGCTTCGCGGTGCGACAATCGACGGCGCGGAATATTTCGGGATGGGTGACGACATCGGCTCCATCGAGCCCGGCAAGCTGGCCGACATGATCGTCATCGACGGCAATGTGCTCGAGGACATCGAGCAGAGCCAGAACGTGGTCTACACCATGCTCAACGGCCGACTGTACGAATCGGCGACCATGGACCAGGTCGCACCGGAGTCAGTCGAGCGCGCGGAATTCTTCTTCGAGAAGGAGGGTGGTGGCGCCTGGGTGCCCGAAACGATGGCCTACATCGAGAGGCTGGGGCGGGAGCACGGCTGGACCCACCACTGATTGAGGTGGCCCCGCCGGTGATTGCCGGCGGGGTCTATCGGATGTCGTTCAGGGACTGCGGCGCTTTTCTCGAATTTCCCTGGCCCGTTCGATGATCTCTTCACCGGTCATGCCGTCGAGAGACTGGTACAGGTCAGGGAGGCCTGACCAGGCCGCGGTGTCATAAGTCGCAAGATACCGCAAGGCCGAATCGAGCCTGCTATATTGCTCTTCAGTCGTGTCCATTGCCATGAGTTCCAGACTCTCGGCGAATGCTTCTGGGCTTGAGCCGTCAACGATCATGGTGAGGCCATAGCCATCTTCGTCTGCCTGTCCGTCGATCTTCGGGACCCTCCTTTCCGGATCCTGAGTCTCCCTTCGTGGCAGCGCTTGCGTTTCTTCTGACCGATCACTGCGGCGAACGATTTCGCGTTCCTCCTGGGCGGGCTGCTCTTGCGCTGCCTGCGTGGATTCTTCGGAGGGTGCCGGTTCTTCGGAACCACAGCCGATCGCAAGGAATGCAACGCTCAGAATGCAGATAGTCTTTTTCACTGTGTTCTCCATTGGGTTTGTTGAAAGCAAGAAGCGTTCAGATTGGTTAGATGGTCGCAGAATGGCACAGTTCCGAATCGTCGACCAACTCGGCGTGGAGGTCGTACCGATCGGAGCGCGTGATGCGGACCATCAACGCGTCTCCCGCTCGCGGGGATGCGGCGCCGGAGACGATGACCTGGCCGTCGATTTCCGGCGCATCGCCATAGCTTCGGGCGATGGCGGTGTCGCCTTCCACGGAATCCACGAGCACCGGTTCGATACCCCCCACGCGACGCGCCAGCCGGCGTGCGCTGATGTCGGCCTGATGCTGCATGAAACGATGCCAGCGCCCCTCGGCGACTTCGTCGGGCACGGCTCCCGGCAGGTCGTTGGCCGCGGCGCCTTCCACCGGCGAGTACTTGAAGCAACCCACGCGATCGAGTTGGGCCTCGTCGAGCCAATCGAGCAGTTCCTGGAAATCGGCTTCGGTCTCACCCGGGAACCCGACGATGAAGGTCGATCGGATGACCAGGTCGGGGCATTCCGCTCGCCAGGTCCGGATTCGCTCGAGCGTGTTTTCGGCCGCGGCCGGGCGGCGCATAGCCTTGAGGACCGACCGGCTGGCGTGCTGAAACGGGATGTCCAGATAGGGAAGAATGCGCCCGGTGTTCATCAGGCCGATGATGTTGTCGACATGGGGGTAAGGGTAGACGTAGTGGAGCCGCACCCAGATCCCCAGCTCGCCCAGCGCGTCGCAAAGGTCGTAGAGGCGAGTCTGCCGCTCGCGGTCTCGCCAGTAGTCGGTCTGGTACTTCAGGTCGACGCCATAGGCACTGGTGTCCTGGCTGATAACCAGCAGCTCCTGCACGCCGCGCTCGGCCAGTTGCTCGGCCTCGCGCATCACCATGCCGAGCGGCCGGCTGGCCAGGCGCCCGCGCATCGAAGGAATGATGCAGAAGCTGCACTTGTGGTTGCAACCTTCTGAAATCTTTAGGTAAGCATAATGGTCGGGCGTAAGCTTGAGGCCGCCCGGCGGGACGAGGTCAAAGCGCGGATCGTGGGGCCGGGGCAGGTGGCGGTTGACCGAGCGCACCACGGCTTCCCCCTGGTGCGGCCCGGTCACGTCCAGTACCTTCGGATGGATGCGCGTGATGTCCTCGGGCTTGGCGCCCATGCAGCCGGTCACCAGAACCTTGCCGTTGCTCGACAGGGCCTCTCCGATGCTCTCCAGCGATTCCGCCTTGGCCGAGTCGATGAAGCCGCAGGTATTGACCACGACCAGGTCGGCGTCCTCGTAGCTGGGAACGATGTCGTAGCCTTCCGAGCGGAGGCGGGAGACGATGTCCTCGGAATCCACCAGGGCCTTGGGACAGCCCAGGGAAACCAGGCCCACGGAGGGCCGTTTTTCGGTATCAGGGTGCGTCATGGGCGCGTATTCTACCGTTTACGGTGCTCGCGCACCTCGTTCACGATCTCACGCAATTTCACGATGCCGTCGAGCAGCCGCGGACCGGGCCGGCCCAGCCAGGCTTCGCTGACGGCGAAGACTCGATTGTTCGCGACGGCCGGGATGCTCTTCCAGCCTTCCCGGCGCCGAACAACGTGCGGGCGGTACTTGGTCTCGTCCACGCCGCACCAGCTCATGACCACGGCCTCGGGCGCCGCTGAACGCGCCATCTCCGCACCTACTTCGAGGCTCTCGGCATCGCGATCACGCCACGGATTGAGACCGCCGGCCAGCCGCAACATCTCGTTGACCCAGGAATGCCGGCCCGGGACGATTACCGGTTTGGGCCACCATTCGACCAGGATCGGCACGGGATCGTGGTCGGGTGGCTCGGTTGCCAACGCGGCCTCGAAGCGAGCGCCCAACTGATCGGCCGCTTGGCGGGCATCGATTGCACGGCCGATGCGGCGAATGTCCGCCGCGACGTCGGCCATCGTGTGAGGCCGGGTTACCAGCAGCGGCAGGCCGGCCGCCTCGAGAAGCTCGAGGCAACGCTCGTGGCCGGGAACCGTCAGGGAGGTGATCACCAGGTCGGGTTCGAGTGCCCGGATCCGCTCGACGTCCACGTCCAGGTCCGGCCCGATGCGCGGCAGCTCTTCGACCACCTCGGCGGGATAGTCGGAGTGATCGTCCACCCCCACCAGACAATCCGCCCGGCCCAGCGCGCAGACGATCTCGGTGTTCGAGCAGGTGTGGCTGACGATTCTCATATTTCTCCAGAGAAGCTTTTTGGGTGGTACGGCCTCACGCAAAGCCGCCGAGGGGCAGAGGTCGCAGAGGGTAAAGAGAAAAATACTTTATGAGACTGCCTTGCGGCATTCTAGGGCGCGGTCTGCACCCAAACCTCCTTCTCTGCGCACTCTGCCTCTCGGCGGCTCTGCGTGAGACCCATCATTGCATCAGGGCCGGACCGATGTTCGCTCACGCCAACTGTCTGCCGCTTCATGGCCGCGGGCTTCGTCGATGGGCCAGGCGCAGGCGATGGCGGCGGCGAACAGGATCAGGCAGAAGACGATGGCCGTGGCCAGGCCCAGCCACGCCTGCAGCAGGCCCAGGCCGAGGATACCGAATATGGCGGCGAGCTTGCCGGCGGTGCCCCAGAAGCCGAAGAACTCGGCGGCCTTGCCGCGCGGCGTGAGCGCACCGACCAGGGCGCGACCGGCCGACTGGGAGGAGCCCAGGCTCAGGCCGGAGAGCAGGCCCGCGCCGAGGAAGACATGCTGGGCTTCCCAGTTCACGCCCAGCCATTGCCTGGCGAGTTCCGCGACGGCCGGAGTCTGCCAGATGGCCGCGATCGCCGCCAGCCAGAGCGCCAGTGTGGCCAGGTAGGTGCGCCGGGCGCCGATCCGTTCCTGGGCCAGGCCGAAGATGACGGCGCCGAGCGCCGCGGTGACCTGGACGGTCACGAACATGGCCACGCGGATCGACTCGTCCCAGCCGATGACCTGCGCGCCGTAGATGAAGGCGAAGCTGATCACGATGTAGATGCCGGCCATCTTGAAGAAGATGGAGGCGAGCAGCCAGCGCATGTCGTGAAAATGCCGGACGTGCTCGAAAGTGCTCAGCAGGCGCCGGAAACCGGCCTTGAAGGCGTTGTCTCCCGGCGCGAGTTTTCTTCTCGCTCCCCGCTCCTTGACCCAGAGGAACGTCGGCAGCGCCGTGACCAGGAAGAACCCCGCGGCGAAGGGGCCGACCCAGCGTACGCTGTCGTAATTGCCCAGGCTCACTTCGCCCAGGAAGAGCAGCGCGAATGCCGTCGAGACCAGTCCGCCGACATAGCCCAGCGACCAGCCGAGGCCCGAGATCCAGCCCAGGTCTTTTCGGGGGCCCAGTCCCGGAAGGAAGCTGGCGATGAAGCCTTCTCCGATGGCGTAGGCGAAGTTGGAGACGATGATCAGGATCATCGCGGTGACGATCCAGCCCGGTTCCACGAACCAGAGCAGCGCGGTGGCGACGACGGTCAGGAGATAGCTGGCGAACAGGAAAGCCTTTCGCCGGCGACCATGATCCATGATCGCGCCGCAGACGGGGTTGACCACCACAACCAGCGCGTACGAGGCCGCCAGGGCAATGCTCCAGAGCAGGTTGCCGAGGCGGTAATCCGGTCCATCGCCGACGATGACGCGGGTGAACAGGTCGCCGAAGACCACGGTTATGATCAACAGGGTGTAAGCCTGGTTGGCGAAGTCGAACATGGCCCAGCCGAAGATTTCCTTCGCCGGTGCGCGCTTTCGAGTGACCAAGGGTGAAGTGCTCCTGCTGGGTTGAGTCGAGGGTAACCGAACGAGGCCCCGCTGAGTCGCAACGCCTTACAATCGGGTCATGAGCGATTTCGAACGACTGATCCGCGACCGCATCGACCAGCTCGAGGACCTGGCAGAGGCCAGTCGCGCGGCGACCGCGACGGTCGAGCTCGACCAGACGCGCCAGGGGCGACTCAGCCGCATGGACGCTTTGCAGGGGCAGGCCATGGCCAAGGATGCCGAGCGCCGACGCGGGGAGCAGCTGGGACGCCTCAGGGCGGCGCTTGCGCGGCTCGAGCGCGGTGAGTTCGGCGAATGCCTGGAATGCGGCGAGATGATTGCCGAGGCGCGCTTGCGCGCCGATCCGGGCACCACACTCTGCGTGGCCTGCGCCAGCGAGGCCGAGAGAAGATGAACAGGCCGCGGCGTGCGAGCGTCGCCTGAATGGAGGGTTAGCTCTGCAATGAACGACTCGAACGAACACCGAACCGCGTTGATCACGGGCGCGGCGTCCGGACTGGGTGCCGCGATGGCTCGGCGCTTTTACCGCTCGGGATGGCGGGTGATGATCGCTGATCGCGACGAGAAGGGGGCGCAATCACTGGCGGGGGACTTGGGGGACCGCGCCTCTGCAGTCGAAATGGATGTCACCCGCTGGGCGGACTGGGAGCGGGTCCGGGATGAGCACGACGTCCCGGACGTGCTGGTCAACAACGCCGGGGTTGCCGTCGGCGGTTCGCTCGAAGAGACTTCGCTGGAGGACTGGCGCTGGGTCATGGATATCGACTTGATGGGCGTGGTGGCCGGCTGCAAGGCCTTCGCGCCGCTCATGCGCGAGCGCGGCAGCGGTCACATCATCAATGTCGCGTCCTTCGCCGGCCTGGCGGGAGCACCGCAGATCAACGCCTACGGCACGGCAAAGGCGGGTGTGATCGCTATGTCGGAAATGCTCAGAATCGAACTGGCTGATGCCGGCGTACACGTCTCCGCCCTTTGTCCGGCCTTCGTCAGAACCCGGCTGACTGAAAGCATGCGCGCACCCGACAGCAGCTACCACAAGCGGGTGGAGCGCTGGATGGACAATTCCGGGGTGAGCGCCGAGGACGTATCGGAAATCGTCTTCGAGGCGGTGGAAAAGCCGCGCTTCCTGCTGCTCACGCACGGCAACACGCGCTGGCTGTGGCGCCTCAAGCGCTTCTTCCCGAATCTCTACTATCGAATGCTGGTGCGCGGCGTACGCAAGGCCATGCAGCGCAAGCGCTGAGATGGCGGGATCCCTGCCTACAGGCCGCTCTTGTCTTCCTGGCCCCAGGTCCGGGCCATCATCAGGTACACGAAGGACGCGGACCAGGTGATCAGCATGAAGCCCACCAGGGCCTCGGTGCCGGCCAGGAAGCGGATCGGTCCAGTGCTGTAGAGGTCGCCCCAGCCGACCGTTGTGTAGGTGGCCGCCGAGAAGTAGACGCAGTCGAGCAATGTCAGCTCGGCGTAGCCCGTGATCTCGCCGAGTTCGGGCGCGTGCAGCAGGAAGTGGTAGGCCAGGCCGAATAACCAGATTTCGGCGACGTGGGCGAGCAGCAGGGCGAACATCACCAGCAGCAGCGTGGGCCGGTGGTGGTGATGCCGGCCCAGGTTCTGGATGCGCCGCTCCGCTCCCCAGCGGTTGAGCCAGACGATGACCTCGAAGTGCAGGATCACCGCCAGCGTGACCACGAGCACCGTGGTCAGCGCGACGACCCACTCCGGGCTGCCCGGCCAGTCCATGCCGTCAGTCGATCACGCCCAGGCGCTTGCCCACGCGCGTGAAGGCATCGACGGCCTTCTCGAGATGCTCGCGGGTGTGCGCGGCCGAGATCTGCGTCCGAATCCGGGCCTGACCCTTGGGGACGACCGGGTAGAAGAAGCCGATTACGTAGATCCCTTCGGCGAGCAGTTCATCGGCCATCTTCTGGGCCAGCGGCGCGTCGTGCAGCATGACCGGCACGATCGGGTGTTCGCCCGGCAGCAACTCGAATCCGGCATCGGTCATGGCCTGCCGGAAGAAGCGCGTGTTCTCAGCGACGCGGTCGCGCAGTTCGCTCGATTCGGTGAGCATCTCGAAGACGCGCAGGCTGGCGGCCACCAGGTGCGGCGCCAGCGAGTTCGAGAACAGGTAGGGGCGCGAGCGTTGGCGCAACATGTCGATGACCGGCTGGCTGGCCACGGTGAAGCCGCCCATGCCGCCGCCGAGGGCCTTGCCCAGGGTGGAGGTGAAGATATCGACCTTCTCCATCACGCCGTGGTGTTCGGCCGAACCGCGCCCCGTGGGGCCGAAGAAGCCTGTGGCGTGGCAATCGTCGACCATGACCAGGGCGTTGTACTTTTCGGCCAAGGCCGTGATTTCGTCGAGCTTGGCGACGAAGCCGTCCATCGAGAAGACGCCGTCGGTGGCGATCATGCGCGTGCGCTTGTCCTGGGTCTTTTTCAGGATGTCTTCGAGCGCGTCCATGTCCGAGTTCGGGTAGCGATGGCGCTCGGCCTTGCACAGGCGGATGCCGTCGATGATCGAGGCGTGGTTGAGCTGGTCGGAGATGATCGCGTCTTCCGGGCCCAGCAGGGGTTCGAATAGGCCGCCGTTGGCGTCGAAGCAGGCAGCGTAGAGAATCGCGTCGTCCTTGCCGAAGTACTCGGCGATGGTCTTCTCGAGCTGCTTGTGCAGGTCCTGCGTGCCGCAGATGAAGCGCACCGAGGCGACACCGAAGCCGTGGTCGTCGAGCGCGGCCTTGGCCGCGGCGATGATGTCGGGGTGGTCGGCCAGGCCCAGGTAGTTGTTGGCGCAGAAGTTCAACACCTTGCCGCCCTCGAGCGTCTCGATTTCGACGCGCTGCGGCGTGGTGATCTGTCGCTC
>JAZBPT010000124.1:0-15742 GCA_036351755.1 Wenzhouxiangella sp.
AGCCAGGCCGGGTGAACCCTCGGCTGGCCCCTGAAACGGCCTTCCAGGAAGCTTCGCGAGAGGATGCGGCAAAGGTTGAGATAGCCGCCCCGGTCCTGCACCAGCAGGGTGACGACGCCGAACTGCTCGGCGTCGGCCGGATCCTGGACGCGCACGTCGGCCCCTACGATCGGCTTGATGCCCTTGGCCATCGCCTTGCGGTAGAACTTGACCAGTCCGAACAGGTTGTGCCAGTCGGTCATCGCCACCGCGGGCATGCCCAGCTCCACGGCCCGATCGATCAGCTCGCCGATGCGCACCATCCCGTCCTCGAGCGAATATTCCGTGTGCAGCCGCAAGTGCACGAAGGGGGACTGGGGCGGGGTCTTGGCGACTTCGTCGGGCATGGGGGGATTATAAGCGGGGGAGCCCGGGGCTAGGTTTCAGGTTTCCGAAAACCTCCCTAGACCTTCCGCCCGATCATCCGAACCCCTGCGACCAACGCGATGGCCCCCACGGGCAGGCACAACCACCAGGGCACGCCGAAGCCGGCGGGCAGGGTGCCCAGCACGATGGCGATGATGCCGGCGAACAGGGCGTAGGGGAGCTGGGTGCGGACGTGCTCGATGTGATCGCACTGGCTGGCCATGGACGACAGGATGGTCGTGTCGGAGATGGGTGAGCAGTGGTCGCCCCAGACGGCGCCGCCGAGCACGGCGGCGACCGTGCCGTAGAGAATCGGCATGTGCTCGGCGCCGTCCATTCCGCTGGCGGTCATCAGCACCCAGGAAAGCGGCAGCATCAGCGGCAGGAGAATGCCCATCGTGCCCCAGCTCGAGCCGGTGGCGAATGCGGTGCCGGCCGCGAGCACGAAGACAAGAGACGGCATCAGGCCGGGGTGGAGTCGCTCGCCGAGGAGTTCGGCCAGGAAGCCCGCGGTGCCCAGCTCGCCGGTCATGCCCGACAGGGCCCAGGCCAGCACCAGGATCACGACGGCCAGGAGCATGCTGCGCACGCCGGTGAACCAGGCCGACATGATCTCCGCCATCGAAAGGCTGCGGTGCAGAACCGACATCAGGGCGGCTGCGAGCACCCCCAGCAGCGAGCCCCACAGGAGCGACTTGTAGGCATCTGCGCTGCCGATGATTTCCTGGAGCGTGTCGCCCTCGCCGCTGGCGAACAGCCCGCCGATCACCGAAACGATCAGCACCGCGACGGGGATGACGGCGTTGCGTGCCAGGCATCGCGTTCCCTCGGCCGGCTGCACTTGTTCCATGTCGTCGTCGACGAGTGCGGTGCTGACGGCCTCCGGCGCGACGCGACCTTCCTGCCGGGCGCGGCGCTCGGCCGCGTGCATCGGGCCGAAGTCGCGGCCCGAAATGACGATGGCGAACACCAGCACCAGCGCGAACAGCGGATAGAAACTGTAGGCGATCGAGTTGAGGAACACGAAATACGCGTTGGCGTCCAGGCCGGCAATGTTCTCGATCGAACTGCGGATCAGGCCGACTTCGTAGCCGATCCAGGTTGTCACGAGCGCGAGACAGGCGATCGGCGCGGCGGTGGAATCGACCAGGTAGGCCAGTTTCTCTCGCGAAATTTGCATGCGGTCGGTAACCGGCCGCA
Organism: Wenzhouxiangella sp.; assembly: GCA_036351755.1. Classification (GTDB taxonomy): domain Bacteria; phylum Pseudomonadota; class Gammaproteobacteria; order Xanthomonadales; family Wenzhouxiangellaceae; genus Wenzhouxiangella. The sequence continues at coordinate 1,606 of JAZBPT010000124.1, forward strand.
TGGTGTTGCCGACCACCAGGGTGTTGGCATAGTCGTCAAAGAAGATGGCCAGGCCCATCGCCACGGTGGCGAGGCTGGCTCGCCGGGCGGAGTCGGCGAAACCGACGATTCGCTCGACCACTCCGAGGAGACCGCCGTTCTTGGAGATGATCCCGACCAGGCCGCCGACCATCATGGAAAACAGGATCACCGCGGCGTGGTCGCGGTTGGCAAGGGCGTCGACGATATGGACTTCAAAGGTCTCGAGCAGACCGGTCCAGAGCCCGATCAGGGAGAAGTCGTTGAGTGCCCAGGCGCCGATCCAGATGCCCACGAACAGGGCGGGCACGACCTGTCGCAGCAGCAGTGCCAGCGCGATGGCCAGCAGGGGCGGCAGCACCGAAACCCAGCCGTAGTGGCTGGCTTCTTCGGCGGCGAACAGGGCGGGACTGGCAAGCAGGGCTGCGCACAGCGCGATGCCGCGCAGTGCAGGGATTATCTTGTTATTCATTCTGTACCCGACATCGACTCGAGTACATTCTGGCACTTCCGGAAGCGCTTTGCCATGTCCTCGTGTCGGTCGAGCGGCTGCGGGAAACTGGCGTACCAGCGCTTGCGCAGGCTCGCCAGCTCGTCGGCAAGCCCGGGCGACTCGCCGCGTTCGGACATGCGCTGCGCCAGTCGTTCGACCTGGAAATTCATGCGCGCCTGGCGGTCTTCGGCCGGCGAATCGAGCCCGGCGAGAAACTCCATTTCGATGACCACCTGCCGTGCACTCTCGCCGTTGTCTGTCACTTGCCCGGCGAGGGTATCCTCGTCGATGCCTTCGTCGGCAACGTTTCGGGCCGCAGCCAGCAGAGAGGCCATGGCGGGATCGTCGCTTCCGCCATCGGGCTCGGGGATTTCCAGCTCGGGCTTGCTGCCCGCCAGGCGGACCTGCCAGGCGGACTGCACGCTCGCGGCCAGCTCGTCGAGCTGTTCCAGGACCTTTCGGCGTTCTCTCATGCGCCGGTTCTTGAGGCGTTCTTGCAGTGTGCGCTCGGCCTTGTCGAAGCGCTCCGCCAGCTTCACGGGTCGTCGGCCTGCCGATTGCCACTCGGCGCGAAGCGCCTTCATGCGACCCGCGGCCTGATCCAGCTCGGCGTCCTCGCACTTGGCCAGCGCCTCGGCCTGCTCGGCCAGCTCGCGCAGGGCGGCTACTTCGGCTTCCTGTTCCTCGCGTCGCTGGTCGTGTTCACCGCGCAGTTTTTCGAACAGCGGGTCGATGGGCGCCCGGAATTCCTTCCAGAGTTGCTGGTCGATGCGCCGCCGGCCCGTGCCCGTCTCCTTCCACCGAGCCTGAAGTCCCTTGGCCTTCTCGATCGCCGACTTCAGGTCGGGTTCGTGCTCGAGAGCCTGCGCCTCGCGAATCAGGCGCCGCTTGGCGTTCTCGACGGATTCGAAGGCCGCGTCGATGCGTTGGGATAGTGAATCCAGCAGCTCGCGCAAGCGTGCGGCCGACTTGCCCCGGGCCTTCGGAGGCAGGTCGTCGAGGCGGCGAATGGCCAGGCGCGCGCTTTTCGAAAACTGCTTGAGTGTCTCGATGTCAGTGTCCTGCTCGGCGGCAAGCGCCTGCCCGCGCTCCAGGAACGCTTCCAGTTGTTCCTGGTTTTCCGCCTGGACCTCGTGACGCTTTTCGAAGAAGGGCTGGGCCTGGTCGAAGGCATTCTTGCAGGCTGCCTGGAAGCGACGCCACTGGCCGGCGGGTGCGGCATGTTGCCGCTTGTCGCCCGGCAGGACTTCCAGGTTCTCGAGATGCTGCCATTCCCGCCGGGCTTCCTTCAGCGCGGCCGAGATGGCGTCCGGGTGCTGGTCGGAGCCGGCCAGTTGCTCCACGCGTTCGATCAGTTCGTCGCGGTGCTTGTTGTTGGACCAATGCTCCCAGTTGCGCATCTCGCGCAGGCGGCCTTCCAGGCGACCCAGGCGTCCGGTCGCGTCGCGGGGACGCTGGCGGGGCTTGAGCCGGTCGAGTCGGCTGCGCAGTTCGCGCAATCCCTCCTGGGCCTTCACGATTTCGCCCGACTCGAGGAGTCGTGCCATGGCATCGAGCTCCGCCTGCCAATCGGTCGAGTCGGACGGCTCACGCGGGGGCGCTGCGGGCTTGCCGGTGTCGCTCGCTTGCTGACGGCGCTTCTGAAGCTCGTTGAGCAGGGGCAAGGCCCGTTCGCGCAAGGCCTCGTCGGCAGCCCGCGGCTCTTCGAGACCCTGCCAGGCGCGGTCGAAATCGCCCAGCAGCTCGCCGGCGCGTTCCGGGTCCAGCGAGTCGATGGACTTGATCGCTTCCATGCGTTCTACCGCCCTGGCCAGGGGGACATCCGCAGGGGCAGCCTCGGCGGCCGGCTGTGCGTCGGCCTCCGGCGCTTCGGGCGGGGTCCGGGTCTCGAGAGAGCGGCGGACGATCTCCAGCGCGCCGCCAAACCTGCGTTCCAGTGATTCCGGTGGCGATTCGACCTCGCTCCAGAGGCTCTCGAGCTCGGCCAGTTCCCGGCGGCGGTCACCCTCGAACTGTCCACGGGCCAGGCGCTCGGCTCGTCCGACCAGGCGGGAAGCCGATTCGGCGGAAGCATCGTAGTCGCCGCTGGCGGCCTGGATGGCGTGGAGTCGATCTTCGACCGCGCGAGCCCGCCGCTTGCTCTTGCGCTTGAGGGAGGCCGCGATCCGCTCAAGAGTGGAAACCTGTTCAATGCGTTCGATCAACGCCAGTGCCAGGTCGTCGTCCGCTTCTGCGATCGCTCGGTCGCCCAGAAAGCCGGGTGAATCGATTTGCGCCAGGGCCTCGGCGCGCAGCGCGCGATCCGGGGCACTGCTGGCGGCGCGGCGGACGAACTTGTCATCGCCGTAGCGGCGGAACCACTCCAGGCGCTCCTTGAGCAGCTTTTCGTCGGGTCGCTGCATGACCGCCTTGGCCATGAAGGCGTCTGCAGCTTCGACGATGCTGCGGTCGGTTTCGCGAAGACGGGCGTCGAGCCAGAAGGGTTCGGTATTGATGCGCTGCAGCGCGGCAAGTCGAACCGCTGCGGAATCGTCGTGTTCGGCGATTTGCGCCAACGCTTGGCGTAGCTCGGGATCGTCGCTTTCTGCCACCGCTCGCGCACGGGTTGCCGGATCCTTCTGTTGCCAGGGCTTGCCGAAAAGTCTTGCCTTGATGCTCATGTGTGCTCTTGCCGCTGCTTTCTCGTTTCTATTATAGGGACCGTGCGCGGGTTCAGAGACCGCGTGCCTAGAACAGTTGCTGCACCATCCTGAAGCCGGCCACCCAGGTACCGATCGCCGAGCCGAGGTTGGACAGGAAAAAGACCAGCAGGACGCGGGAGACGCGGTTCTTCCACCAGCCGGAGAGTTTGACGACATCGTCGCGGAGCGTCTCGAAGTCACCCACGCGCGGCTTCCGAAGCCCGGCCTCGACGGCGCCGGTGACCATGCCGGCGCCGATCGTCGGATTGAGCGAGGTCAGCGGTGCGGCGACCAGCGCTGTGCCCACGGTCAGTGGATGACCGCCGGCGATGAGCGCGCCCAGGGCCGAAAGGGTGCCGTTGATCACGACCCAGGTCGTCACCAGGGCCCAGCCCAACTCGGGGGAGCGGGAGAAGCCGATGATGAAGCCCGTTGCCACCAGGCCGAGAATCAGCCAGGGCAGGTATTTCAGGAATCGCGATCGCGGCGGCATGGTGTTCAGTCGCTCGACCGATTCGGCCGGGTCGACGTCGCTTTCCAGGGCCTTGGCGGTGCCCTCGAGGTGCCCGGCACCGAGGACGGCGAGAACCTTGCGCGGCGCGCGGCCCTCGTTTTCCTGGCGAAGGCGCGCGGCCATGAAGCGATCGCGCTCGGCGATGAGCGACTCGAACAGCTCGGGAGCGGTCTCGGAGAACTCGCTGAAGGTCTCGGTGAGCAGGTCGCCCTGCTTGAGGCGCTCGATGTCTTCCTCGCTGACTTCCTGGCGCGAGAACATCGACATGATCAGGCCGTTGAGCATCAGCCAGCGCTTCCACCACGAGAGCCGACGGGAGGCGCGGCGCAGGGTGATGCCGATGTCGCGGTCGACGAGCTGTATCGGCACCTCGGCTCGACGCGCGGCCTCGATGGCCATCTTCATTTCGGCGCCCGGCTCGATACCGAACTGCTCGGCGATGCGCCGCTGGTAGGCGGCCAGGGCCAACGAGGCCATCATCATGCCGGCCTTGCCCTGGCGAATGACCTGGAAGAGGTCCATGTTGCGCCAGGCATCGCGCTCGGTGAGGGTCTGGTAGCGCGGTGCGCAAAGTTCGATGGCCACGGCGTCGTAGTGGCCGCTGTCGATCAGGCGTTCCACGGCCTCGGCGCTCGTGCGCGAGACGTGAGCGGTGCCGAGCAAGGCGTAGTCCACGCCGTCACGCGTGACGTGGCGTACGGGCTCGTCTCCGAAGAGTTCCTGTTGATCGGGGGTCATCGAGTGCAGTCGGGAATAGCAATGGGGCAGTTTAGCTGATTGGGCACTATTTTTTGCCCACGGGAACCGTCGTTCGGAGTGATAATCTAAGGTGCGTTGCGTTCAGCGCTGTTGCTTGCGGGTGGCTTGCTCATGTCCGTTGCTGTTTCATCTCCGTTGGCGATCGAGGCGCAGCCCGATACCACGACCTGCGGGCCGACCTGCCTGCACGCCGTCTATCGGCATTTCGGCGACGACATTGCCCTGGCGCAGGTCATCGACGAGATTCACCGCCTCGACCACGGCGGCACGCTCGACGTGTTCCTGGCCAATCACGCCCTGGCGCGGGGTTACCGGGCGGTTATCCACACCTGGAACCTCGAGGTCTTCGACCCGACCTGGTTCGCCGGGCCGAAGGTCGACTTGCCCGCGCGTTTGCGGCGGCAGGCGGCTTTCAAGCAGCGCGAGAAGCTGTCCATCGCCACCGACGGCTATCTCGAGTACCTCGCGTCGGGCGGTCGAATCCGCTTCGACGATCTCAACCGTGCGTTGCTTCGCCGGTTGCTGTCGGACGGCCATCCGGTGCTTACGGGCTTGAGCGCGACCTATCTCTACCGCGGTGCGCGCGAGTGGGGGCCGGAAGATGCCGATGACGATATCCGCGGTGAACCGGTCGGGCACTTCGTGGTTCTGGCGGGCTACCGGCGCGAAACGCGAGAGGTGATCGTGGCCGACCCGACCAGCCCCAATCCGCAGGGCAGCCAGGTCTACAGCGTGCACATCGATCGCGTTATCGGCGCAATCCTCCTGGGCGCCTTGACCTACGATGCCAACCTCCTTGTGATCCGGCCATGCAACAGCTGATCGTCGTCAGTCGGGCCGAAGACTGGCCTCTGGAGATCGAGGGCGTCGAGCGTGTCCTGGCCCGGGACTACCTCACCGATCCGGGCTGGTCCGAGCGCCGTTCGACGCGCGTCTACAACCTGTGCCGCAGCTATGGCTACCAGTCCAACGGCTACTACGTGTCGCTGTTGGCCGCCGCGCGCGGGCACAAGCCCCTGCCGTCGGTGGCCACGCTCCAGGACTTCAGGGCGCCCAACATCGTGCGAATGACCGGCGCGGAACTGGCGCGCCTGATCGAGACCGGGCTCAAGCCGCTGCAGTCGGACGAGTTCACGCTGTCGATCTACTTCGGCCGCAACCTGGCGCGACGCTACGACCGACTGTCCCGGGCGCTGTTCAACCTCTTTCCGGCGCCGCTCCTGCGCGCCCGTTTCCAGCGCATGGCGGAGGGCTGGGCGCTCAAGCGGATTGCCCCGATTTCGTTCAGCGACATCCCGGACACGCATCTCGATTTCGTCCGGGAAGCCGCCGGGCGGTATTTTTCCGGCAAGCGGCCGCGGGCAGGTCGTTCCCGCATTTCGCGTTTCGACCTGGCGATGCTCGTCAACGCCGAGGAAGCGCATCCGCCCTCGGACGAGAAAGCGCTTGCGCGTTTCGAGCGGGCCGGGGAGGCGGTCGGTTTCCACGTCGAGCGCGTGGGTCCCGACGAGATCGGACGACTGGCCGAATTCGATGCGCTGTTCATCCGCGAAACCACGGCGGTCAACCACCACACCTTTCGTTTTGCGCGCAAGGCCGCGGCCGAGGGCCTGGTGGTGATCGACGATCCGGACTCGATCCTCAAGTGCACCAACAAGGTCTACCTGGCCGAGCTGCTGCAGCGTCACGGTATCGCCGCGCCCCGAACGCTACTGGTCCACCGCGACAATGCCGCCGAGATCGAGACGCGCCTGGGGCTCCCTGTGGTGCTCAAACAGCCCGACAGCGCCTTTTCCCTGGGCGTGGTGAAGATCGAGGACCGCGAGACGCTCGAGCGCACCGTGCGACAGATGCTGCGCCACAGCGAACTGATCGTCGCCCAGGAGTACCTACCCACGGCGTTCGACTGGCGCGTCGGCGTGATTGACGGGCGCGCACTCTATGTGTGCCGCTATCACATGGCCCGTGGTCACTGGCAGATCATCAACCACGAGAAGGGTGGGGGTGACGAGGGCATGGCCGACACTCTTTCGGTGGGGGAGGCGCCAGAGGCGGTGGTCCACACGGCGGCCAAGGCCGCCGGCCTGATCGGCAACGGCCTCTACGGCGTGGACCTCAAGGAAGTCGACGGCCGTGTGCTGGTCATCGAGATCAACGACAACCCTTCCATCGACGCCGGCTGCGAAGATGCGGTCCTCAAGGACGCGCTCTATCGCGACATCATGGGCGTCATGTTCAAACGCGTCACCGAGCGCAAGCTCGGCCGTTCCAACTCGCAGTAGCCGTCATGCCGACCATCGAACCCGTCACGCCGCAGCCGCACCTGCACGCCTTTGCCGGTTTCGGCATCGAGCTGGAATACATGATCGTCGATCGGCAGACCCTGTCGGTTGCCCCGATGGCCGATCGCCTGCTTGCACTGCAGGCCGGCGAGATCGTCAACGAGGTCGTCAAGGACAAGCTCGCCTGGTCGAACGAACTGGTGCTGCACGTCGTCGAGTTGAAGACCAACGGGCCGGCGGATTCGCTGCGCGCTCTCGACGGCGCCTTTGCCGACGACGTGCGAGAGATCAATGCACAGCTCTCGCCGATGGGTGCGATGTTGCTGCCCACGGCCATGCATCCATTCTTCGACCCGGCCGCGGAAACACGGCTCTGGCCGCACGGCCAGAACGAAATCTACGCCGCCTACGATCGCATCTTTACCTGCCGGGGCCACGGCTGGTCGAACTTGCAGTCGATGCATATGAACCTGCCGTTCTTCGACGACGAGGAGTTCCGGCGCCTGCACGCCGCCATCCGGCTCGTCCTGCCGCTCATTCCGGCGCTGTCGGCCGCTTCCCCGCTGGTCGAGGGTGCCTGGTCGGGGTGGATGGACTCGCGCCTGAAGTTCTATCGCGACAACCAGCGCCGGATTCCCGAGATCGCCGGCCTGGTGGTACCCGAGGCGGTCGCCTCGATCCGCGACTACTCCGAGCGCATTCTCCAGCCCATCTACCGGGCAATCGGCCCGCATGACCCCGACGGCATCCTGGCCGATGACTGGCTCAACTCGCGCGGGGCCATCGCCCGCTTCGAGCGACAGACCATCGAGATCCGCATCATCGATATCCAGGAGTGTCCCGCGGCCGACCTGGCGATCGCCGAAGCCGTGCTGGGCCTGGTCCGTCGGCTCTACGAGTCCGACGCGGCGCTCGAGGCCGGTCAGGCGCTGTCGACCGAAGCCCTGTCGAGGCAGTTGTTCGCGGCCGCACGCGAGGGCAGTCGGGTTGCCTACGACTACGAAGACTGGCAGTCGCTGTTGACGACGCGATCGGTTCCGGACGGTCGTGCCCTCTGGCTCGAGTTGCTCCCGGACCTCGACGTATCCGGGGCGGCCGCCGGGACGCTGTCGGCCATGCTGGAAAGGCGGACGCTCGCCGAATCCTTGCGCGAGCGCCTGGGCGAGCACCCCGCGCGGGCAGCTCTCGTCGACTGCTACCGGGAGCTGGCCGAATGCCTGGATCGAAACCGCCTGTTCCGGTCCTGATCACCTGCGAGCACGCCTCGCGGCGCATTCCGGGGCGATTCGCGCAGCTGTTTGCCGGGCGTGAATCCGAACTGGCCGGGCATCGGGGCTGGGATCCCGGAACGGCCGACCTGGGCCGCGCCCTGGCCCGGCGACTCGACGCGCCGCTGCTCGCCGGGCGGATGAGCCGGCTGTTGATCGACCTCAACCGCTCGGCGGGCCACACGCGCCGGTTTTCCGAGGTCACGCGCCGCCTGCCGGCCGGGGAACGGGAGCGGATCGAACGCGACTGGTGGCTGCCGCACTGGCGGGCCTATCGGGAATTCCTGGAAAGCGCGGATGGCCGCGTTTTTCACCTCGCCTGCCACAGTTTCACGCCCGTGCTCGACGGCCGGGAGCGCCAGGTGGACATCGGCCTGCTCTATGACCCCTCGAGAGCGCCGGAGAAGCGATTCTGCCGGTCTCTGGCGCGCGAAATCGGTTCACGCCTGCCGGACCTGCGCGTGCGGATGAACGTCCCCTACCGCGGTACGGCCAACGGCCTCGGGCAGCAGCATCGCCGGGTGTTCGGCCCCGATCGCCTGGTGACCATCGAGCTCGAGGTCAACCAGGCCCTCGTCGACGCCGAGGACTGGCCTGGAACCATGGCTGGCCTGGTCGAGGCGGTGGCGGCGGCGCTTGCGGCAGGCGGCTGATGCCGCCCTCAGCTATTTGAGCAGCCGCTCCAGGCTGTCGAGGGTTCGATCCAGCGTGTTGCCGACCGGCGCATAGTGGGGTTTCTCGCGCTTGAGGCTGTCGGCGAAGCTGCGCCGGGCCGCGAGGATTTCGCGGTTGATCGAAAGACCGAACGGCTCCAGGAACGCGTCCAGGTCGTCGGCGCGCGCCAGCAGTTCGGTCCGCGTGACCTGGAAGGCATGCTCGGCCAGTTCGTTGCGTGAGGAGTAGCTGAACACGTTGGTGTAGAACATCTTCTCGTCGTTGCGGTTGGGTTCGACGAGCATGATGGCCGCTTCCGGGTAGCTGGTCTCGTACTTGCGCATCCCGATCTGCATTCTCGACTGGATGAGCGAGCGGAAGGTCTGCGACAGCACCACCGGCAGGCCGCCCTTGATCATTCGTTCGCGGGCGCGCGCCAGGTTGGTCGCGTCGCTGTCGGCGTCGTAGGGCACCAGGGGGTTGATTGCGAACAGCAGATCGGCGCCTTCCTTCAGGGCCGCCGAGGCGTGAAGGGTGCGGCGCAGGGCGCCATCGACGTAGTAGCTGCCGTCGATTTCCACCGGCGGGTAGAGGCCGGGCAGGGCGGCCGAGGCTTGCACGGCCTGGGAAATGGGGACGTCGTCGTAGCCCGGTTCCCCGAATCGAATGGCCTGTCCCGATTCCAGTTCCACCGCGACGACGCGCAACTTGGCGGTGAGTTCGCGGAAGTCGTTGGTGCGACCGGGCTTCTGCAAGACCTCTGCGAGAAAGCGGTGAATGCTCTGGTTGTCGAAAATCCCGTTGGGAACCAGCCGGCTGAGGCTTTCGATGCTTTCGAGGCTGGTCAGGCGCTGGGGGTGGCGGATAATCTCGGCCAGCATGTCGAGGATCACCGAGGGCACGCTGGCGGCGCGGTTGAAATACTCCCTGAGCGCCGGCCGCAGGAATTTCTCAGGATGGAAGGCGAACTCCGCGTCGGGCGTGCTCATGAACACGCGCGCCATCTGGCTGATCGTGATGCGGTTGGCCAGGTTGGCCGAAAGCACCGCGCCCGAGCTGACTCCGACGTAGATGTCCAGGTCGTGCATGTGCACGCCATCGAGCGCCTCGTCGAGCGCCTGGAGCGCCCCAAGTTCGTAGATGGCGCCGAGCGGACCGCCCCCGGCGATGGCCAGGGCGATGGTCGGGTGGCGGCTGGTTTCGCGTGGCGAACGTGCGGGAGTCAACTTGAGCATTCCGATATTATAATGCAGCGCATGACGATTCGAACCGGCGACACCGCCCCCGACTTTTCGCTGCCCGACCAGGACGGTCGGGAATTCACCCTTTCCGAGCATGCCGGCCGGCGGGTGCTGCTGGTGTTCTATCCCGGCGACGACACCCCGGTCTGCACGCGGCAGATGTGCGACTACCGCGACGGGATCGAGCAATTCTCCGATCTCGAGGTCGAAGTGGTCGGTATCAGCCGCGACGATGCGGATTCGCACCGCCAGTTCCGGGAGAAGCACGATCTTCCGTTCACCTTGCTGAGCGATCCCGACATGACGGTAGCCGCGCAGTACGGCTGCAAGGGGCTGATCGGCATGAAGCGCGGCGTCTTTCTGCTCGACGAAGATCGTGTCGTTCGCTACGCGCACGTCGAATCGGTGGCCGTGTTCCGGCGCAGCCGGGACGAACTCATCGAGGTCATCCAGCACCTGGAATGAGCCGCTCCCGGGCCGATCGCCATCTCGAGGAGCAGGTCGACCGGAACCTGCGGATCGCCCATCGAATTCCCGATGAGGGTCCGCTGCGCGACGCGCTCGATCGCCTTCAGCGCTGGCAGCGGGCGCGACTGGACGAAACCTATGCCGACCTGGCGGCACAGCCGCGTTTTCGCCCGGCCTGCGAGTTCTTCCTGGACGAGCTCTACGGCGGACGGGATGTCCACGCCCGCGATCGACAGCTCAAACGCGTCCTGCCGGTCATGCGACGTTTCCTGACCGATCACCTGCTTCATGCTGTCGGCGAGGCGATGCGGCTGCAGGCCGTGAGCCTTGAATTCGATTTCGAACTGGCCGGCTTGCTGGTCGACGTGTCCGACATACGGCAGCCGGATTATGCGCAGGCCTATCGCCGGCACGGCCAGTGGGTGGCGCGGCGCGAGCAGATCGCCCTGATCCACAGCCTGGGTGAGTTGCTTGACGAAACCGTACGGCGCACGATGGTTCGTCGCCTGGTGCGCATCATGCGGCGCCCGGCCGAGGTCGGTGGCGTCGGGCTGCTTCAGAACTTCCTCGAGCGCGGGCTGGATTCCTTCGCGAGGATGAAGGGCGCGGAGGCCTTCCTGGCGACCATCAGGCAGCGTGAGACGCAGGCCCTGGAAGCGATGCAGGCCGGTGAGGACTGGCCATTCGAGCCGTGGATCGGGCGAGGGCCCGAATCCGTTCAGAAATAGTCTTCGAGCGGCTTGGCCGCAACCTCGTTGGCCATCTCGAGCACGGCGATGCCGGCCGCGCGACAGTTCTGCTCGGCTTCGCGGCTTTCCGGGCGGTCGGTCAGGGTAATGCCGGCCTTTTCGAGACTCTTGCGCAATTGCTTGAGCGTGGTCACATCCAGCTCGGCGGTATCGACGCGGCAACCAAGGCGCAGGCGGCGGAACCGACGGGAGAGCTCACCGAGCTCGCTGAGTAGCACGGCGGCGTCCTCCACCTCGAAAGCGTCGACCGGCAGGATGACCAGGCGGTTGTCCAGGCCCGCCTTGTCGGCCGCTGCCACCGCCAGTTCTCGCAGGATGCCGTTATAGCGGGCTTCCTCGCCGAGCTGGCGCGCCATGCGGGCAAGGCGATCGTGCCCGGCCGTTAGGGTCGCGTGGGTGCTTCTTCCGAACACCAGCAAGGCGTCGGACGGACCGCCTTCGAGGCGGACTTCGACGGCCATCGGCTCGAGCATCGAATCGTTGAGCAGCTCATAGAGCTGCGGTGCCTGCACGGGAAAGCCGGTGGGATCTTCGGTGAAGCCGGCGATGGTCTGGCCGGCCAGGGTGTCGGGGCGACCGGCGCGGCTGCTCGTTTGCTGGTCGATTTCCGCGAAGCTCTCGACGCGAAACGCGTAGTCGGCGATGTGCAGGCGATCGCCGGGTCGGAGCTCCGACGGGCCGGTGATGCGTTCTTCGTTCACGAAGGTGCCGTTGGTGCTGCCCAGGTCCTCGACCAGCACATGATCGCCGTCGAGTTCGAGCTTGAGGTGGCGGCGAGATATCCGGTGGAGGTTGAGGCGGGGTTCGCATTCGTGGCTCCGGCCGATGACGCAGGGAAAGTGGCTCAGCCGGATGGCACCGGTTTCCTTCCTGGTTTCGTCGATCGGTTGGAGGACAAGTGATCGGATCATGTCGGTCGCCCGTTCGCTGCCGATTCCTTGTCAGCCGTCCACCGGTTTCAGGGGGGCAGCGTTATCGCGGGATGTTCGCCAGTGTACAAGACGCAGGGCCTCGTCGAGCAGGATCTCGGGATCGTCCTCCTCGTTGAGATCGGGAAACTGCACGGCGAATCGCACGTCGATGGGGACTTCCATGCTGGAAAACCGCATCCGCGTTCCGACCAGGCGCTGTCGCAGGCGCCGGGTAAGAATTCTCGCGCCTTCGCGGCCCGTCGCCATGAGGATGACGCTGAACAGGTCGTCGGCGGTGCGATGAATGCTGTCCTCGTCGCGCAGGACATCGACCAGGATACGGTCGAGGTTTCGCATCACCGCATCGGCCCAGTGGCGGCCGAAGCGGTTGTTGAGCTGCCAGTAGCCCTGGAACTGGACGTGCAGCAGGGACAGGTCGAGCTGCTGACGCTGGTGGAAGCTGATGGTCTGCTGGAGCCGGCGGCAGTAGTTGGCCGGTTCCTCCGGCTGCTGGAAAGGATTGGGTGTGGCCGGGCGCGGCGCGAGTTGCGAGGGCAGGCCTTGGATGCGCGGCACTCGCTCGGCCTTCGCCCGATTGCCGGCAGCCAGCGCGTGTCGAAGATCATCGGGGCTGAATGGCTTGGCGATGAAGTCGCTGGCCCCTTCGCTGATGGCGAGTTCGCGTGCGCTGGACTCGTCGTCGCCGGTCACGACGAGTACAGGCAGCTGCCGGATGCGCTGATCGGAAGACTGGCGAATGCGGCGAATTAGTTCGTGCCCGTCCATGATCGGCATCATCAGGTCGGTAAAGACGAGATCGATCTGGTCGTCGTGTGTGAGTATGCGCCAGGCATCGCGCCCGTTTTCGGCAAGAACGACTTCGCAATGCCCGTGCAGGAACTTGCTGCCCGCGTAGCGCATCAGCCTGGAGTCGTCGACGAACAGCACACGCCGATGCCGGTTGGAATTATCGATCGCCTGTAGCATGGAGTTCCCTGCCAGCCCACTTTGACGGCGTAGCCGTCTCCCTCGGTCGAACCATTCTGCGCCAACGCGCGCTGCCGTGCAACTTGCTCTATTGTGGCGCTATTTCCCGAATGTAGATGCGCTGGCTGTTGCCGTCGAACAGGCCGAAGGACGCACGGGCCTGCGGGTTGTCTTCATAGGCGCCATCGTCGTCCAAGTCATCGCGGAGGAACGACCACCCGGGATCCAGTCCCAGCAAGGCATCCACCCAGCCGGGCGAGCCCGGTGCGGTGAAGTGGATCGAACCGGTTCCCGACGTCAGAGTGAGATCGCTTTCGGCCACATCGATCGAAGTCGTGCCGCCGCCCAGCGAGACCGAAGCCGTGCCGTCGCCCGAATCACCTCCGGAACTGGAGAGCGATACGTTGGCGGTCAGGTCGAGCACGCTGCAGTTGTCGTCCCCGTTGACCAGCCAGGTCGAGCCGTCCCAGTACTCGGTGCGCCAGGGAAGTTCGAGTGGGCCCAGCTCGGAGCCGATCGCGTTGTCGATGACGACGCGACCGAATCGCAACTCGGTCGAATCGATCAGCCCGCTGCTGGCAAGCGATACGCCGTCGCTGTCGACGGGTGCAGTGGTGACCTCGTAGTCCGGGTAGGGACCGGCGGGAGTGAAGCGGGGCAAGGAGAGCTGCGCGCTCGCGTCGCCGACGCCCATCATCCAGCCGACCGTCTCGCTGTCGATGTCGGGTGTCGGTGTGCCGGAGAGGTTCAGGTCGCCGCCGCCGAGGAATGCGAACACGCCGTCGTAGTTGCCGGTCGTGTTGCCGTCGTCGTTGCGGGCATACAGCGTGAACGTGGTATCGAAACGCTCACCGATATAGGTAAAGCTGCTACTGCAACCGCCAAGGCCGGCACGGTCGATGATGTCGCCACTGCCCAGCTCGAAATGATCGGGAATGAAGCGCCCGACATGATCCACTTGTGTGCCGACGACATCGGCGGTTCCCAGGTAGGCGCCGCTGGCCAGGCGCGGATTGAGCGAGACGATGCCCACTTCCGGCCACGAGAACTCGCCGCAGGCCGTGCCGGCGGTCGCGCTGTTGCCGTTGCAGTCGGTCGCGAAGTTACCGAAG
>JAZBPT010000125.1:0-11855 GCA_036351755.1 Wenzhouxiangella sp.
AACCAAGGAGCGAATAAACGAAAAAGGCCCCGCCCGAACCCGGGCGAGGCCTTTTGTCGAACCGCGACGTGTGTCGCGCGTTCTTACTGCACGTCCAGCGTGTACTCCGAGGCTACCCAGCCCGTGCGGCCCTGGCCGTCGCGAATCTGGATCCAGTCGCCGGCGCGCACAAGCACATCGGCCATGGCGCCCGAGCTCAGGCTGAACTGGACGGCGCTTTCGCCGTTGGGTCCGGAGCGGACGTTGAGCGAGTTGGCCGTGATGACCACGCGCTCCCCGGTGCCGCCGCCGGCGCTGCCGTTGCCTCCGGTGTTGCTGGCCTGGTAGCCGGCCGCCTGGCCGCCGCCGTGGCGGTAGTAACGCTGCGGGGTGCGGCGCACGACTTCTTCGACTGCCTTGCCGATGACCTGGCGCAGTGCCTTCTCGCGCGGCGTGTTTTCCCAGGTCGACAGCGAGCCGCCCAGCGCGTGGCTGCCGGTGTAGCCCGCCAGGGCGCCGCCGATGTCGAAGTCCTTGGCTTCGCCTTCGATGCTGGTGGCCGCCAGCACGCGGCTGGTGTTGGAGTCGATGATGCGCAGGTCGATGGCCATGTGGGCGCTGCTGCTGCCGCCGGCGATGCCGCCGATGACCCGGCCGATTCGGCTGCCGCCGAAGGAGCCGCGCGTGCCGCTGGCGTTTTCCGAGAACTCGGTGACCGCGGCGACGACGAGCAGTTCGGCGCCTTCGATCTCGCCGATGGCGGCCGCGGTGCTTTCGCGCACGCGTCCGCTGGCGCCGAGGTCCTGTTCGGCCATGACGTCGTCGATGGCCTGGCGCTCGAGCACAATGAAGCGGCCAGAGTTGAACAGGGCGGTGGTCAGCATGTCGGCCATGCCGTCACCGATCGATTCGTTCCACCAACGGCCGGAATTGGCCGCCTTGTTCTCGAAGCGAGCCACGGCGATGCGTGCCTGCGGGCCGTTGTAATGCGCCGCGCGGGCTTCTTCCATGCTCGGGCCCGAGCCGCTGTCGCGAACCTGGGTGGTGGTGCCGGCGGCCGGGCAGCCGGTCAGCATGCCCAGCGCGCACAGGCCGACGATCAATCTCAACTTCATGGTCTTACCTCCCGCTTAGATTCTGGTAGTTGCCGCACTGCGAATCCCGTGTCGGACCGTCAGGCTGCTCGATGGTGTACCCCAATAACGGAATTCCCGCTGAAATCCGGCCAGACGCGGTGTTCCCGGGGAACGCCCGGTCGGCTTCGCTTCATTCTAGTCCGCAGTGCCGGGATGCGCCAGCGCGGCCCCTGCGTTTCAAATGTGTTAAAAGTACCGGCGCACATTCACCGGCGAATGATCGAGGGAGTCGAGCGGTTTGATTCAGGATCTTTTCGGGCTGGCGGGGATCGCCCTTTTGTTGGGCATTGCCTGGGCCCTGTCTTCGGCGCGCGCCAGCATTTCGTGGCAGACCGTCCTGGTCGGCCTGGTCCTGCAGCTGCTGCTGGCCATCCTGGTGCTGTGGGTGCCGCTGGGCAAGATGCTGTTCGACCAGCTCGGGCAGTTGTTCGTGACTTTGATCGGCTACACCAGCGCCGGCGCGGAGTTCATCTTCGGGCCGCTGGCCGACGCCGAGGAGTTCGGCTTCATCTTCGCCTTCCAGGTGCTGCCGACGATCATCTTCTTCGCCTCGTTGATGGCCTGTCTCTACCACATCGGCATCATGCAGAAGATCGTCGAGGTCATGGCCTGGGTCATGACGCGTTTCATGAAGGTCTCCGGCAGCGAGTCGCTGGCCACCGCGGCCAACGTTTTCGTCGGCCAGACCGAGGCGCCCCTGGTCGTGCGGCCCTTCATCGCCGGCATGACCCGTTCGGAGCTTTTCGCCCTGATGACCGGCGGCATGTCGACGATCGCCGGCGGCGTGCTGGCCGCCTACGTGATGCTGCTGGGTGGCTCCGATCCCGCCCAGCAGGCCTTCTACGCCAAGCACCTGATCTCGGCTTCCATCATGGCCGCGCCGGCCGCGCTCGTGGTCGCCAAGCTGCTGCTGCCCGAAACCCAGGAATCGGAGACGGCCGGCACGGTGCGCACCGCAATCGACCGGCCGCACACCAACCTGATCGAAGCCGCCGCCGGCGGCGCCGGCGAGGGCCTGAAGCTGGCGCTCAACGTCGGCGCCATGCTGCTCGCCTTCCTGGCCCTGATCGCGCTGATCAACGGCCCGCTGGGCTGGTTGGGCGAGATCACCGGCCTGCAGGCGCTGGTCGGCCAGCCCATCGACCTGGCCCTGCTGCTCGGCTGGATCTGCGCCCCGCTTGCGATGCTCGCGGGCGTGCCGATGGAGGAGGCAGTCGCGGTCGGCGGCCTGATCGGGCAGAAGGTCGTGGCCAACGAGTTCGTCGCCTACGTGGCGCTGACCGAGATGCAGGGCGAGCTGTCGGAGCGATCCACCCTGATCGCCACCTATGCCCTGTGCGGCTTTGCCAACTTCGCCTCCATCGCCATCCAGATCGGCGGCATCGGCGGTATCTCGCCCTCGCGGCGGGCCGACCTGGCCCAGCTCGGCCTCAAGGCCGTACTCGGCGGCACCCTGGTTTCCCTGCTCAACGCGAGCTGGGCCGGCATCCTCGTCGGCTGAGCTCTCGCCCCCGGCCTTGCCGCGCCCGTTTCAGGGGGACTGCTGGAAGCGGTCGGCGAAGATGTCGTCGATCACGGCGTCTCCGGTGATATCGAACGGTCCCGGCGTCACCGACGCATCGCTGATCAACTCCGCGGTGAAGATATGGCCGCCGGGCGCTGTCGGCGTGAATTGCACCTCGAGGTCGCAGCCCGCCTGGTAGGCGAGGGTAAAAGGGAAGGGACCGCAGGTGCCTGGTGCGATAGCGAACTCAGGCGGCAGCGCGGGACTGACGCCCAGCACTTCCAGGTCGAAGCCCGTGGCCGTGCCGTTGCTCGCGTTGATGACCTGCAGGGACGCCGTCACCGTCTCGCCCACGGCGACCGTGCCGAAGTCCAGGTTCAGGGGAAGCACTTCCAGGATCACGTCCACGCCTTCGCCGACGAGAAGCACCGGCGCCGGCGGAGGCGGCGCCGTATTCGAGCTGACCGTGATCGAGGTCGACTGCAGGCCTGCAGCGGTCGGTGCAAACGTGTAGTCGAGGGTGCAGCTCGCGCCGGGCACGAGCGAGAAGGGCGGCGTGTGGCAGGCGCCCGGCACCAGCGTGTTGAGGAACCAGGGCGAGGTCGCGGGCGTGATGGCCGTGACGTCGACGCTCGCCGTTCCACTGCTGGTCAGCGTGGTCGCCAGCGGCCCGGCGATTTCCCCGACCCGGCTGGGGCCGAAGTTCAGGCTGTCCGGCGAAATCGACAGTTGTGGAGTGCCCGACGGATTCTGGGCATTGATTCGGATCAGCCAGGTGCCGTCGCCGCTGCAGCCCTGGCAGGTCGGCAGCGGGAAGGCGTTGCTGACCCTGGCGACCGCGTTGGTGGCGCCGTCGAGATCGCCCGGGTCGACGGGGATGCTCTGGTAGCTCGAGGCCACCCAGCTGTGCAAGGCGGGCGGATAGTTCGGGATGGTGTCGTTGCCGTCTTCGTCCAGCGCGCCGACGCGCACATCATTGGGGAAGGGGACGTTGGCCAGGCCGTTGATGATCGCCCCGGCGAAGAACGAATCGCCGGCTGCCAGGGTCTGCGGGCTGGGCATGGGGTAGGTGTTGAGCGTGTTGCTGCCGGTGCTGGCCACCAGGTCCGACCAGGAAGTGATCACGAACGCGTCGGAGGGATCGCCGTCCTGGTTGGGATCGGCCCAGAGGTAGAAGGTAACGCTCGTGCCGTTGGCCACGTTGTTGTTGCCGGAATCGCCGCCGAAGGCGACGCGCAGGCCGGTGATCGTCTCCAGCCCCGACTCCACCGTGAACTGGTTCAGCCAGGCGAAGGAAATATCGCCGCCGCCGCCCGCCAGGCCCCAGGCGCTGTCCTTGACGCCGTCGTCGAGGCGGTATTCATCGATGGCGAGGCAGGATTGCCACGAAAACAGAAGGAAGAGCGCGAGTGCGCGGATGCAGCGGATGGCCATGGTCGTCTCCCGGGCTCGACCGGACCCGGCCGGACATCCGGCTCGACCCCGGGAATCGTGCCCCTTTTGGCAAGACGACTGGAGAGAATCATCCTCCCGTCGGCGCGGGTTTTCAAGTGGCCTGCGCGATGACCACCAGCCGTTCCGCCTCGAGATCGTAGTCGCTGCCGGCGTAGTCGCCGTGAATCGATTCCACGGTCAGGCCGGCCTGGGCCAGCAGCGACCGGATCTCACCGGCCGACCACACCCGGTGCGAGAAGCTGTGGTAATGGACGCGATCGCCGTCGATCAGCATCCACTCGTTCTCGAGCCGGGTCATGTCCGCGGCCAGGTCAGGGCGCTCGACCAGGATGCGGCCGTCATCGTACTCGGTCAGGTGGACGGGCTGGAGGTGGCGGCAGAGGTACTCCAGGCCGACGAGGTCGAGCACCAGCCGGCCACCCGGCTTCAGGCTCTCGTGGATGCGGTCCAGCACGCGCCGATGATCGGCCTCGTCGGGGAAATAACCGAAGCTCGTCCACATCACGATGACGAGGTCGAAGGCCTGCTCGCGCGTGAACTCGCGCATGTCGGCCTCGACGATCTCGATGTCGCGGCCGTCGAGGGCTGCCTCGAGCTGGGCCAGCAGCGAGGGGCTGGTGTCGACCGCGGTCACCGACAGGCCCGCGTCGGCCAGGGGCAGGGCGTGCCGGCCGGGGCCGCAGCCGAGATCCAGCACGGTTCGGGGATGGCCGTCGAGCAGTTCGAGCAGCTGCTGGACTTCTTCGATGCCGCGCGCGAAAGTGTCCGCGTTGAACATCAGCGAACCGAAATTGCGCCAGAAGTCATCGTCCAGGTACCAGTCGTCGCCGTGGTCGCGTTGGTCGGTCAAGGGTCTGCTCCTGTCTGCCGTGCTGCTGGGGCTGGGCGGTTGCGCCACCGTGGCCTGGTACGGCCAGGCGGCGCGCGGCCAGATCGAGATCCTGGCCAAGCGCGAGGATATCGCAGAACTGATCGCCGATCCCGCAACCGAGCCCGTCTTGCGCGAGCGACTGCGCACCGTCCTCGGGATTCGCGACTTCGCCTCGAAGGAACTCGACCTGCCCGACAGCGGCAGTTACAGCGATTACGCCGATCTCGGCCGCGATGCGCCCTTGTGGAACGTGGTGGCGGCGCCTGCCTACTCGGTCACGCCGGAGACCTGGTGCTATCCGCTGGTCGGCTGTCTCGCCTATCGCGGTTTCTTCAATCGAGAGCGCGCGCGGGCACTGGCAGCGGACATGGCCGCCGAGGACTTCGACGTGGCGGTTTTCCCCGCAACCGCCTATTCCACGCTGGGATGGTTCGACGACCCGGTGCTCGACAGCATGCTCGAGTTGTCCGATCCGGCGCTGGCCGAGCTGATCTTCCACGAACTGACGCATGAAATGCTCTACGTGCGGGGCGATACCGCCTTCAATGAAGCGCTCGCCACCTTCGTGGGCCGGGAAGGGACGCGACGCTGGCTCGCTCGGCAGGGTGACGATGCCGTCGCGCGCGAGTGGCGGGCGGGCCAGGCAGTGGACCGCCTCCTGACCGAGGCGTTGATGGCGGCCCGGGAGCGCCTGGCGCGCGGCTACGAACAGGCCGCCGGCGAGGAGGAACGGGCGGCGGTCAAGTCGCGCGAGTTCGAGCGCCTCAGGGCCGAATTGCGGCGGCTGGCCGACAGCGAGGGAGGGCATCGGATCGAAGCCTGGGCATCGGGTGAGCTCAACAATGCCCACCTGGCGCTGGTGGCGACTTACGAGGCCGGTGTCGTCGCTTTCGAGTCGCTCTACCGGTCCGAATGTGCCGAAGACTTCGGCTGCCTGTACGAGCGCGCCCGTGCCCTGGCCGAGGCGGATGCGCAGCGGCGGGCGGCCTTTCTGCGCGGCGACCATTGAAGAATTGCGGGGGATATGCAAACTTAACCGGCTAATTTGCAGCCGGAACCCGACTTGTCGCCGCATCACCTGCTTTCCGCCGCGATTGCCCTGGCGCTAGCCCAGGCCGCCACGCCCGCCCGGGCGGAGGTGGACGAGCCCCTGTCCTGTCCGCCGCCGGCCCCGCTGCGCATTCCCGAGGCCCCGCCGGAGACCGAGCCGGGCACGACCGACATTCATGCCGGGCAGTTCGACGCCAGCCGCCAGGACGAGGTGCGCTTTCGCGACAGCGTGCGGCTCACCCAGGGCAGGCAGCAGCTCGAGACCGACGAGCTCATCTACGAGCCGCAGACCGGGCGCGTGCGCATTCCCGGCTGGCTGCAGTACAGCGGTCCGCGCCTCAACGTCGACGCCGAGAATGCCCGCTACGACACGCGACGGCAAAGCGGCCAGTTCGAGTCGGTCGTCTACACCATTCCCGGCACCACCGCGCGCGGCTCGGCGAGCAGCGTGGTGCTGCAGGATCCCGAGCATGCCCGGCTCGAGACCTTCGACTTCACGACCTGCCCACCTGAGCAGACCGACTGGCAGCTGCAGGCATCGAGCGTCGACATGGACCTCGAGAAGGGCGTGGGCACGGCCCGCAACGCGCGACTGACCTTCAAGGGCGTGCCGCTGCTGTATTCGCCCTGGCTGAGTTTTCCGCTCGACGACCGGCGCAAGAGCGGCTTCCTCTATCCGGGCTTCGGCTATTCGGCCGACGACGGCCTGGATATCTCGGTGCCCTGGTACTGGAATATCGCACCCAACCAGGACGCCACGATCACCGCGCGCTGGATCGAAAAGCGCGGCCCCATGCTGGGCCTGGAACACCGTTTTCTCACCGAGCGCCAGGCCGGCGAGTTCCGCATCGACTGGCTGCCCGACGACCAGCGTACGGACGAGGGCCGCTACTACGGCGAGTTCGATTACCGCTTCAAGCCGTCCGACGGCTGGCTGGCAACGCTCGACCTCAGGCGGGCGAGCGACGATGAATACTTCATCGACCTGGGCAGCGACCTTCGCGACTCGGCCATCCAGTTCCTGCGATCCTCGGCCGGCCTGCGCGGATCGGGCCGCTACTGGTCCTTCGAGGTGCTGGCCGACAACTTCCAGGTGCTCGATGAAAGCGTGGGGCCGACGCAGGAGCCGTATCGGCGACTGCCGCGGACACTGCTTACCATCGATCGGCCGCTGGCTGGCCGTTTCCGCTTCTCCCTCGACGGCGAGGCGGTCCACTTCGATCGCGATGTGGGCGTGACCGGAGCGCGTGTCGACCTGTTCCCGCGCCTGCACTACGACCTGGTGGCGCCCGGCTGGCACATCCGCCCGTCGCTGGGTGTGCGCTCGACGGCTTACGAACTCGACGACGGCGGGCGATCCAGCCTGACCCGGACGACCCCGATCGCCACGCTCGATGCCGGCCTGGCCTTCGAGCGCCACCTCGACAGCGGGCGCATCCAGACCCTGGAACCCAGGCTCTACTACCTCTACGTACCGTATCGAAACCAGGCGGATTTTCCGGCCTTCGACACCCGAGAACTGACCTTCGGCTTCAGCCAGTTGTTCCACTACAACCGCTTCAGCGGTCCCGACCGCCAGGGCGACGCCAACCAGCTCACGCTGGCGCTTACCTCGCGGCTGCTCGAGGCCGAGGACGGTTTCAGCCGGCTGGAGGGCAGCGTCGGTCAGATCCTGTATTTCAGGGACCTGCGCGTACAGCTCGACGACGAAGCGCCGGACACGCGCCAGCGTTCGGCCACGGTGGCCGAAATGACCTGGCGGCCGGCGCGACAGCTGGCCCTGAGCGCCGGGCTGCAATGGGACGACGAGGAAGATGAAACCGAGGTTGCGCGATTCGGTCTCAACTGGCAGGGTCGGGACGCTCGCCAGGTGGCGCTGGGCTACCGGTTCCGGCGGGATCGGGTCGACCAGGCCGACATGCGTTTCCGGTACCCGATCAACGAACGGCTCAATCTTATCGGGCGCGTAACGTATTCGTTCGAGGAAAATGAGACACTGGAGGTGCTCGGCGGCATCGAGTACGACAGCTGCTGCTGGTCGCTGCGATTCACCGCGCGCGAATGGGTGCGTGACCGAGAGTCGGACAAGCGCACGGCATTCTTCGTCGAACTCGAGCTCAAGGGGCTGGGCAGCATCGGCCGCCCGCCCTACCGGCTGTTCACCGATCCCTCCTGGCGATGACAGGCAAGCATTCTCTGAGGAACTGATTTGCAATGAAACAGGCAATGATTCGAACCCTGGCGGCAGCGATGCTGTTGCTGCCCCTGCTGGCTTCCGCGCAGTCGGAGAGCCAGCCCATCGACCGCATCGTGGCGCTGGTCGAGGAAGACGTGATCCTGCAAAGCGAGCTCGACCAGGCGATCAATTCCATCGAGCAGCAGGTCAGGGCGCGCGGCGAGAACCTGCCGCCGCGCAGCGTACTCGAGGAGCAGGTGCTCGAGCGATTGATCATGCAGCGATTGCAGGTGCTGCGGGCCGAGCAGACCGGCATTCGCGTCTCGGACGCCGACGTCGACAATGCGCTCAACCGGGTCGCCCAGCAGAACAACCTCCCGCTGGCGCAGCTGCGCCGGGTGCTCGAGTCCGACGGCATCGATTTCGAGGAATTCCGGCGCGATATCCGCAACGAGATCATGACCTCGCGCCTGCAGCAGCGCGTGGTCAACTCCATGGAGCCGATCAGCGACACCGAAATCGACATCCTGCTCGCCTCCGACCAGTTCAGCAGCGAGGAGTACCTGCTTTCGCAGATCGTTGTTTCCGTGCCCGAGTCGGCCTCGCCCGAGCAGGTGCAGGAAGCGCAGTCCCGTGTCGAGGAGATCTACCGTCGGCTGGATGAGGGCATGGCCTTCTCCGCCGCCGCCATCAGCTATTCCCAGGGCCCGGATGCCCTCGAGGGCGGCGACGTCGGCTGGCGTAATGCCAGCGCACTGCCGAGGGTCTTCGCCGAGGCCATCCAGGGGCTCGAACCCGGTGACGTGACCGAGCCGCTGCGCACCCCGGCCGGCTTCATCATCCTGAAGGTGCGCGATGTGCGCGAGCGCAGCGAAGTGATGGTCGAGGAGTACCGTGCTCGCCACCTGATGATCAGCCCCTCGGAACTGATCACGCCCGAAGAGGCGCGCGAACAGATCCAGAACCTCCGGCGCCGCATCCAGCAGGGCGAGGAATTTGCCGAACTGGCGCGCGAGTATTCCAGCGAGCAGTCGACCGCCAATCTGGGCGGCCTGCTCGAATGGTTTCCGGCCGGCGGCTACGGCCCGCACATCCAGGAAGCTGTCGACTCCCTCGAGCCGGGCGAGCTCAGTGAACCGTTCCGCAGCCCGCGCGGCTGGCACTTGGTGAAACTGCTGGATGTGCGACAGACCGACCGCACGGAAGAGATCCGGCGTTCGGAAGCGCGCGAGATGCTCTCGCAGCAGAAATCCCAGGAAGAACTGGACCGGTTCATGCGGCAGCTGCGCAACGAGTCCTTCGTCGAAATCCGGCTCTGAGGAGTCGGCCCCGGGAATGGCGCTCGAGCAGCTCATCGTCACGCCGGGTGAACCGGCCGGCATCGGGCCCGAACTGGCCTGCAGGGCAGCGGCCCTCGACCCGGCCCTGATCCTGGTCGCCGACCCCGGACTGTTGCGCGAAACGATCGAACGCCTGGGCCTGTCCACCTCGGTGCAGGAACTGGAGTCGGTCGAGGCCGGGGCCACCGGCGGCATTCGCTGCCTGCCGGTCGAGCTGGCCCGCCCGGCAGTGCCCGGGCGCACCGACCCGGCGAACGCGGAATACGTGCTCGAATGCCTGCGTGTGGCCGCCCGGCACTGCCTGGCCGGCCACGTGCACGGCCTGGTCACCGGCCCGGTCCACAAGGGCGTGATCAACGAAGCGGGCGTGCCTTTCAGCGGTCACACCGAGTTTCTCGCCGCCGAGTCGGACGTGGACCGGGTGGTGATGATGCTCGTCGCCGGTCAGGTGCGCGTGGCCCTGGCGACGACCCACCTCCCGTTGCGCGATGTTCCCGATGCGATCGAGGCCGAAAGTCTCACTCGCACGCTGGAGATCGTCCACTCGGGCCTGCAGCGCCTGTTCGGGCTGGCCAGGCCGCGCATCGCGGTACTCGGCCTCAACCCGCACGCGGGCGAGGGCGGTCACCTCGGGCGCGAGGAGATCGAAATCATCGAACCGGTGATGAAGAAGCTGGGGAGCAGTATGGCCCTGACCGGCCCGCTGCCGGCCGACACCGCCTTCGTGCCCGACCGCCTGCGCACGTTCGACGCCGTGCTGGCGATGTACCACGACCAGGGCCTGCCGGTGCTCAAGCATGTCGGCTTCGGCCACGCGGTCAATGTCACGCTCGGGCTTCCCTTCATTCGTACCTCGGTGGATCACGGCACCGCACTGGACCTGGCGGGAACCGGAAAGGCGGATTCGGGCAGTCTCAACGCCGCCATCAACCTGGCGCGCGGCATGTCCCGGCCGCGCGGATGAAGCCGCACCGGCCGCGCAAGCGCTTCGGACAGCATTTCCTGCACGATGCCGGCATCATCGCCCGACTGGTGTCGGCCATCCGTCCCGGCGACTCGGAGGCCATCATCGAGATTGGTCCCGGCGAGGGCGTGCTGACCGGCCCCTTGCTGGAAGCCGGGGCGCGGGTGACGGCCATCGAGCTCGACCGCGACCTGGCCGCGGCCCTGCCCGAACGCCTGGGTTTCCCGCAACGGCTTGAAGTCATCCAGGCCGACGTGCTGGAGGTCGACCTGGCGGCTGTCGCCGGCGGACCGGTGCGTGTGGTGGGCAACCTGCCCTACAACATCTCGACGCCGATCATGTTCCACCTGTTCAAGTGGCGCGACACGATCACGGACATGCACTTCATGCTGCAAAAGGAGGTCGTCGACCGAATGGTGGCCGAGCCCGGCTCGAAGCAGTACGGCCGGCTTTCGGTAATGGCAGCCTTCCATTGCCGGATGGAGCGCCTGTTCACCGTGCCCCCGGGCGCGTTCCGCCCGCCGCCGAAGGTCGACTCGGCGATCATCCGCATGATTCCCAAGAAACTCGACGAAGGGACGCTATCGCGCCTACCGCAACTCGAAGAAGTCGTCCGCCGCGCCTTCGGCCAACGCCGCAAGACGCTGCGCAATGCGCTGAAAGGCTTGCTGGACGAAAAGGCCATCGAAGCCGCCGGCATCGACCCCATGGCCCGTGCCGAGACGGTAGATTTGGCGGGCTTTATTTCCTTAACCGATCAGTTGGGAGAGGCGTGAGCGCTCAGGATCTGTAAAGGCAGCGCTGAAAGCGTAGCGAGCGATCGCCTGGTGGTGGCCGCCGGAGCGCAGCGACCGGAGTGTATTCGTAGATACATGAGGATCGCGAGCACGCGTTTGACGGCGCTCCGTCGCGGCTCCTTTCCTTCGGAAAACCGCCACGACTCCACCGCCTACGCTGCCGGACGCCTCCAGGCGGTCGCGCAGTAGCTTTCAGCGCTGCCGACTTACCATTCGGCGATCTTCCAGTAGGCCGGCTTCACCGGATCCATACCGTCATGCCGGCTTTCGAGCTCGCCGTCTCCGTCGGTGTCGATCAGGTAATAGGACGGGCCGCCTTCGATGGGGGTGACACGGATCATGTAGACGGCACCGCCGGAGGAATATTCCTCGACGATCCGGTCCTCTTCGCGCCGAATAACGACCTGCGGCTGGATCTGCTCATCGGGATCCTGCACCTTCGGCGGCAGGGGCTCCCGAATCGGAGGCGGCGGCGGTGCATCGGACGGCGGAGGATCGTCCTGGGCCAGGGCCGGCCGGGCCATCAGCAGAATCGGGATCAGCAGGAGATATCGCATCTGGGCGGCCTTCGAACGATGTGTGT
>JAZBPT010000126.1:0-9463 GCA_036351755.1 Wenzhouxiangella sp.
GCTCCAGGTCAAGCAGGACACTGTCGGCGAACTGTATCCGAACGGTCGCGGCGGCTTCATCCCGTCGATCGACACTCGCGAACTGTCCACCCGCATTCTGGTGGACAATGGGCAGACCGTCGTGCTGGGCGGCATCTTCCAGGAAGAGCGCACCTTCCAGGAGCAGAAGGTGCCCGTGCTCGGCGACGTCCCGGTGCTCGGCGGCCTGTTCCGCCAGCGCGGCACCGAGGACCTCAAGCGCGAGCTGCTGATCTTCGTGACGCCGTCCATTCTCGATGAACGTGTCGCGGCCGAATGATCGGGAGAGGGAGCCAAGCAGTCATGGACAACACATCAAAACAATCGGGATTTCGATTCATGAATATAATTAGATACGGCATCATCCTGGCAGCCACCGCCCTGCTCGCTGCCTGCGGCGGGAGCTCCTCGGGCAGCTTCGACAACGGCGGCTCGGCGAGCATGAGCATCACGGTCGAATCCAGCGAGGTGCCGACCAACAGCTCGATCCAGGTCACCGTGCGTTTCCGCGCCGCGGACGGCTCAGCGGTCGCCGACGGCACGCAGGTCACTCTCAATTCCAGCAACACCAACCGGGGTGTCGTACAGGCAGTCGACGGAGACAATGCAGCTGGCGCCTCGGCTACCGCTCCGACCAGCGGCGGCCAGGCCAATTTCTTCTTCACGGCGCGCTCGAACACGGGCACCGTGACCCTGACGGCCTCAGGTGCCAACCCAAGTGGTTCGGGTACGGTGTCGACTTCGCGTGACGTCGATGTCATTGAAGACCCGGATGCCGAAGCTCGCCTGGAGATCAGTGGCGCAAGCACCATGCCGGCAAACACCGAGAACGTCGGCATCTTCCTCGGTTCTCCATTCATCAATGAATTGACCATCCGCTACCGGAATCCAGATGGAACCGCGGGTAACGTTGTGGACGGGCAGGTATCCGTTGCCATTGCGCCCGTGAGTACCGGTGCGTTCTCGACGCTCGACGATCCCGAGACCGATGATGTCAACGAGTTTCTCGTATTGGTCGGAAGCGGGCCGGTCAACATGAACGCCGGCGTTGCCACTGTCTTTGTCCACAGCTTTGATGAGCCTGGTACGGTTACCGTTTCCGTGTCGGCCCAAGACGCCGATACCGGCGACACATTCTCGCAGGACTTCGAGGTCGAGATCGTCGAAGGCGCGGCCGACTTCCTGCCGGCCAATCTCGACTTCTCGATACCGGCCGCCCCCATTTACGTCCAGGGCTCCGGCGGTTCGACCAGCAAGAGCATGTCGCTCGCCGTCAGTGATTCCGGCGGCAATCCGGTGCCCAACCCCGAAGGCAGCGGCGCGGAGTACAACAACGTCATCCTCTCGCTCGATGCCCCCGACGGCAGCGATGCCCGCTTGACGGGCACCGGCGCCGAAGGTTCGGTCAGCGGCACCGAGATCAGCGTGCAGACGGTCAACGGCATCGCGAACTTCTCGCTCAATGCCGGCAGCGAAATCGGACCGCACCGCATCACCGCGACTTCCGACCGTGCCGACAACAACGTCGACAACGATCTCCTCGACCCGATCAGCGCCGAAACCACGGTCGACGTGGGCGACGGCAAGCTGTTCAGCCTGGAACTGGTCACTCCTTCGGTGAGTGCCATCGTGGCCAACAACGTCATCGGTACCGTGATCACCGACGAAGAGCCCAACATCGATCCGGATACCGGCGCGATCATTCCGCCCAATTCCGACGGTACCTATTCCCTGACCATCACGGCCCAGGGCTCCGACCAGGCCGGCAACCCGGTTCTTTCGGGCACGCCGATCGATTTCGGCAAGATCGATGCGCCGCTGACCCAGACCCTGCCGCGCGCCTTCGTGTTCTCCGGCGCCGACGGCAACCCCGAAGAGGACGGCAACATCTTCAGCGCCCTGAATTCGCCCGAAGGCTTCCTGCCGAGCCCGCCGCAGGTGGACGAGGCCGTCGAGCCCGGCGACACCGTAGCGCTGTTCGGCAAGAGCGTGCCGGGCAACCGCGAACACGAAGCGGCCCGCACCGTCGCCAGCGTCGTCGACGACAACACGGTCACCGTGACCAACAATTTCAACCCGAACAACGGTACCGGCACGATCGTGGATGACGGTTTCGTGATCCCCTGGGTCATCGGTCGCTCGCAGTTTGGCGTGGTCGATGCGCAGGCCAACCTGACCGATCAGGGCCGCGGATCGGTCACCCTGACTTACCCGATCAGCGCGCTGGGTCGTCCCCTGGTGCTCTGGGGGCAGGGCAATCGCGCCGAGGAAGCGATGACCAAGACCGTCGCCGACGTCGAGGCCATGGTCTTCCCCGGTATCTCCCCGGCGCAGCTTTCCGCGACCCCGTCGTCCATCCAGGGCAATACGACCACGATGGTTGAACTCTGCTACACGGACGCGCTGGGCGCGCCGATCAACGACGCGTTCATCCGCGGCGACATCGTCGAGGGTCCGGCCAACGGCAGCCTCGACGGCACGCCGATGTCGACGACCACCGCCCAGCCGACCGGCTCGGCCGGTGGCGGTTGCACCGTTACCCAGGTGACGACCAGCGGCATGGTGCCGGACGGCGACGAATCGATCATTCGATTCAGCGCTGGCGCCGCGACTGCGGAAGTGACGGTCGTGCCGCCAGGCTCGGCGATGCTCCTCGTGAACCCTGCCCGCTACAACGACGTGTCACTCAGCACGATCAGTAGGGCAGTGACGCTGACGCTCTTGAACGCCCAGGGTGATCCCATCAGCGGCGTTGACATCACGGGCAGCTGCGAGACTGATGGCGGGATCCTCGAGATCGAGTCGGCTCCGGGTGTCACCGACACCAATGGCGAAACGACAGCTTCCATCGCTGTGGGGCTGACCGAATGCGCCGCGCCCGATTCGGAAGACTTCCCGCGGATCGGACGGTGTACGTTCACGACCCCCAGTGGATCGCCCGTCGGCACTTTCGTGGCTACCGGCATCAACGCCACGAATCTGGGTGTATCACCGGGATGTCCGTAGGTCGCCCGGTGCTTCACTGCCAAGCGTAATCGCTTACACAGGTGCCCGGCTCGGCCGGGCACTTTTCTTTAGGTCTGCATGGTTGCCCCATGGTGTATGAGTTTCAAGCTGGCGACTCGCCGCTGCTCGTCAACGTGCCGCATGCCGGCACCGAGTTGCCCGCCGAGATCGCTTCGCGCCTGACCAGCCGCGCTCGTCAACTGCCCGACACTGATTGGCACGTCCATCGCCTCGTTGAAGGCGCGATCGGGCTGGGCGCCTCGGTGATGCTCGCGCGCTACTCCCGCTACGTAATCGACCTCAACCGCGGCAGCGACGACAAGCCGCTCTATTCGGGCGCCACGACGGGCCTTGTGCCCACCGAGAATTTCGACGGCTCTCCGGTCTATGGTGCAGAAGCGCCCGATGCCGAAGAAATCACCGACCGGATCGAGCGTTTCTGGCGGCCGTACCACGACAAGCTCGCCCGGGAGCTCCAGGCCCTTCGCCAGCGTCACGGTTTCGCGGTACTGTTCGACGTGCATTCCATCCGCAGCGCCGTCCCGCGGCTGTTCGAGGGTCGTCTTCCCGACCTCAATCTTGGCACCTACGAGGGGCGGAGCTGCGCACCCGAGCTGCAGGCCTCGGTCGCGGACATGCTGGCCGACGCCGAAGGGTTCTCGACCGTCGTCAACGGCCGCTTCAAGGGCGGTTTCATCACCCGTCACTACGGCCGGCCGGCCGAAGGCATCCACGCCCTCCAGCTCGAGATCGCCCAGACCTGCTACATGGACGAATCGCGACCGAACGATTTCGATCCGCAGGCGGCCCGTCCCCTGATCGATCTGCTCGACGAGCTCGTCGGCAGGCTCTCTCGGTGGCGGCCGGCATGACGCAGCGCCTGCACTGCCGAAACGCCCTGCTTGGCGAGGGCTGGCGCGAGGACGTGACCCTGGAGCTCGACCGGGACGGATGCATCACCGGCATCCATGCGGGCCGTCTCGAGGGCGCCGAGCGCCTGCCCGGCCCGGTGCTTCCGGGCATGGTCAACGTCCACTCGCACATCCACCAGCGACTGATCGCCGGCCTGACCGGACAGGGCGCCGGCCCCGAGGACAGTTTCTGGAGCTGGCGTGAGCGCATGTACGAGGCGGTCGGCCTGCTCTCCGGTGAGGATTTCCGCACCCTGGCCGCCTGGGGCTTCATCGAGCTGCTCGAGGGCGGCTACACCACGACCGGCGAGTTCCATTACCCGCACCGGTTGGGCGGACAGTCGCCGCACACGACCGCCGAACAGGTCCTGGCGGCCGCCGCGCAAGCAGGATGCGGCCTCACCCTGCTGCCGGTCTGGTACCGCCATGGTGGCTTCGGACGCCAGCCGCTGGGCGAGCGCCAGCAGCCCTTCGGCATGACGCTGGAAGAGATCGTCACCCTCGTCGATTCGCTAAAACCAGAGGCCGGCGGCTTGCAGCGCGTCGGTGTGGCGCCGCACTCCCTGCGCGCCGTCGACGCCCGCGACCTGCCCGCGCTGCTCGAGGGCATACCGGCCGGCCCGGTTCACCTGCATATTTCCGAACAACCCGCCGAGGTCGAGGCCTGCCTGCAACATCATGGCTGCCGGCCGGTCGAGTGGCTGCTGCGCCACGTCGAGGTCGACGATCGCTGGTGCCTGATTCACGCCACGCACGCCAGCGAGGAAGAGGTGCGCGCGCTGGCCGAGCGTTCGGCCGTGATCGGCATCTGCCCCACCACCGAGGCGGATCTCGGCGACGGCCTGTTTCCCGTGCGCGAGTACCTGGACGGAGGTGGCCGGGTGGCCGTGGGTTCGGACAGCAACCTGGTTATGTCGGCCGCCGAGGAGCTGCGCCTGCTCGAATGGGGGCAGCGCCTGCGCCTGCACCAGCGCAACGTGCTCTGCGGCGCCGGAGAGCACGTCGGCACAAGCCTGTGGCGACACGCGGCCCGGAGCGGCTCGCACGCACTCGACCAGCCGGCCGGCGTGCTGGCGGAGGGGCGACGCGCCGACCTGGTCGTCCTCGATGAGTCACATCCGATGCTGGCCGGGCTCTCGCCCGAGGACATGCTCGACAGTTTCGTGTTCTCGCACGCGGCCGGCATGATCGACGAGGTTTTTGTGGCGGGCCGACGGGTCGTGGCCGCCGGCCGACATCCGGCCCGGTCCGAGCTGGCCGGGCGGGTCGCCGAGCTGCGCCGACGGCTGGCGGGCGCGAGAGCGTCATGACGCCGGCCGGACTGGCGCATTCCCCGGCGGCCGAGCGCAATCGCGGACCGATCGGCGAGGTGCTGCTTCGCTGGCTGGCACCGACCGCGCGCGTGCTCGAAATCGGTTCCGGGACCGGCCAGCACGCCGCCTGGTTTCATGCGCTCCTGCCGGGCGCCACCTGGCAGACCACCGACCTGCCGGAACATCTCGACGGCATTTGCGCCCGCCTCAAGACGGAAGCGCCGGCACTCCCGGAGCCGCTGGCGCTGGACGTGACGGCTCAGGAACAATGGCCCGAAGGGCCCTGGGACGTCGTCTACACGGCCAACACCCTGCACATCATGCCCTGGAGCCACACGCCCGTGCTGCTCGAGCGCTCGGCCGAGCGCGTCCGGCCCGGCGGCCTGCTGGTGATTTACGGGCCCTTCCGCGACGGCGAGCGCTTCGACGCCGACAGCAACCGACGCTTCGACGAACAACTGCGGCAGCGCGGTCCAGCCATGGGTATTCGCGACATCTTGAAACTGCGCCAGGAGGCCGGATCTTTCGGCTGGACGGCCGAGGCCGAAATCGCCATGCCGGCCAACAACCGGATTCTGATCTTCAGGAGAAACGAATGAGCGTCGACTACGACGAACTGGCCCAGCAGGCCGAAGGGCTGCTTTCCGGGCAGAAACACCGCATCGCCAACGCCGCCAACCTCAGCGCGCTGATCTTCGACGCCCTGCACGAGGTCAACTGGGCCGGCTTCTACTTTCTGGAAGGCGACGAGCTTATCGTCGGACCCTTCCAGGGCAAGCCCGCCTGCGTTCGTATCGAGATGGGCAAGGGCGTTTGCGGCACCGCGGCGGCCACGCGCGCCACCCAGCGCGTCACCGACGTCCATGCCTTCGAGGGGCATATCGCCTGCGATCCGGTTTCGCGCTCGGAAGTGGTGGTGCCGCTGGTCGTCGATGGCCAGGTCATCGGCGTGCTCGACATCGACAGCCCGCGCGAGGGCCGCTTCGACGAGGCCGACCAGCGCGGGCTGGAAAAACTGGCGGAGATCTACGTCAGGTCGCTGGGCTGAACCAGCTTGCGAATCCGGCCGCAGCCCGGAGCGGGCGGCATGTCGGCGTCGATGATCACCAGGGTGCCGGGCTGGATGCCCAGCCTGGGCCGCTGGTTGGTCAGCCACTGCACCAGCCACTCGAAGCCCGGGTTGTGACCGACCAGCAGCAGTGAATCGGCCTTCTGGTGCTTCTGGAGCACGCCGATGAGGTCTTCCTCGAGCGCGTCCCACAGCGCCGGTTCCACCACCTGCTCGGGGGCTTCGAGGCCGTCGAGCATCAGGCGGGCAGTCTCGCGGGTGCGCACCGAGGGAGAAACGCGAACGGTCGACGGCACGTCCTGGCCGGACTCCCGAATCCATTCGCCCAGTTTTCTTGCGGTTTCCCGACCCGAGTCGGCCAGCGGGCGGTGTTCGTCCTTCTCGTCGGACGCGGCCGAGCGGGCACGCGCGTGACGCAACAGCCACAATTCCATGCTTAGTGTACCCCACCACTCATGATGTCCCATTCAGCGAATCGGAAAGTGTTTAGCTGCAAGGCATGTCTCGCAGGGGATGGTGGTGCCATCTTCAAGAGACATAACGCCGCAGATGAACGCTTTCCGATTCGCCCTTCGGGAGCGCGCCTGAGCCGACATTGCGGCGTTGCGCCCCTTGTAAAGGGTTGGCCATTCACTGCGGGTCGCGCCTTGCACTGTCGGCTCAGGCGCGCTCTGAATGCTACATCATGAGTGGTGGGGTACACTGCACTCCCCAGTCGAATTCAAGGGGCGCCAGCATACCAGCGTGCGGGTCGTTCTGCGTCGACTTGCGTCAAGCCGGGCGCGACGCTGTCCCGGCCAGGCCGGCCAGCCGCGCGGCGACATCAAGATTGCCGCCGCTGATCATCACGCCCACGCGGCGCCCCGCGAAACGCGCCGGATCGGCCAGGACGCCGGCCAGGGCGACCGCGCCCGAGGGCTCGGCGGTCTGCTTGAGCCGGGCCCAGATCCGCTCCATCGCCTCGAGGATCTGCGCCTCGGAGACGGTCAGCACGCACGCCACGTGGCGCCGGATCAGTTCGAGGTTGCGCTCGCCCACGAGCGCCCGCAGACCGTCGGCAATGGTGTCGGGATGGTGGTCATCGATTCGGCGGCCGGCGGCCAGCGAGCGCGCCGTGTCGTCGGCGCCGACGGGTTCGACGCCGATCACCTCCGGCGGGCGCGCGGCCGTCAGCGCAGCCAGCGCCGTCCCGGCGACCAGGCCGCCGCCGCCGACGGGGGCGACGATGCAGTCCAGCTCGGCGACCTGTTCCATCAATTCGAGCGCGGCGCTGCCCTGGCCGGCGATGATGCGGTCATCGTCGTAGGGCGGAACGGGCTCGAAACCCTGTTCGACCAGCCGCGCCAGCGCCGCCTCGCGGCCGGCCTGGGTCGGCTCGCAGAAATGGACCCTGCCGCCGCGGCGGCGGATGTTGTCGACCTTGTCGGCCACCGCGCCTTCCGGCACCACGATCTCGGCGCGGAAACCGCGCTGCGAGGCCGCGCTGGCGAGTGCAGCGCCGTGATTGCCCGAGGAGTGGGTGGCCACGCCGGGGCAGTCGTCGCCGAGCAGCGAGACGGCGTGGCTGGCTCCGCGCAGCTTGAACGAACCGGTGCGCTGCAGGTGCTCGCACTTGAAAAACAGGCTCGCGCCCGTCAACTCATCAAGCACGCCGGATGTCATGACCGGGGTCTCGAGGACCATCGGCCGGATCCGCTCCCGGGCGCGGAGGATGTCTTCGGGCTTGAGCAGGGATTCCACAGGCATCCGCCTATAATACTTGGCCTTGTCTTTACCAGGAGTTCGCTCATGTCCGCACGTGGTGACCAGCCCCGCACCCCCGTCCTGCGCCAGGAATACCGGCCGCCGGCCTGGTGGGTCGATCACGTCGAACTCGAGTTCGACCTGGACGCCGCCGAAACCCGCGTGACGAGCCGCATGAGCGTGCGGCGCAACCCGGCAGCGGATGCCGAGCCCCTGACGCTATCCGGCGCCGGACTCGAAACCCGCAAGGTGGCCATCGACGGCGAACCGGCGCAATTCGACGAGCGCGCCGAGGAAGAAACGCTCATCGTCGAGGGGGTGCCCGAGCGCGCGGAAGTGACCATCGAGGTGGTCATCCATCCCGAGCGCAACACCGCGCTCGAGGGCCTGTACAAATCAGGTGCGATGCTGCTCACCCAGTGCGAGGCCGAGGGCTTCCGCAAGATCACCTGGTTCCCCGACCGGCCCGATGTCATGGCCACCTTCCGCGTGCGCTTGGTCGGCGACCGAGAGCGTTTCCCGGTGCTGCTGTCCAACGGCAACCGGGTCGACTCCGGCGAGCTCGACGACGGCCGCCACTTCGCCGTCTGGGAAGACCCCTTTCCCAAGCCCAGCTACCTGTTCGCCATAGTCGCCGGCGAGCTGGCCGAACTGGCCGACACCTTCACCACGCGCTCTGGTCGCGAGGTGGCGCTCAAGTTCTACTCCGAGCCGGAGAACATCGACCAGCTCGACCACGCCATGGAAAGCCTCAAGAAGTCCATGGCCTGGGACGAGGAACGCTTCGGCCTCGAGTACGACCTGGACGTCTTCCATGTCGTCGCCACGCACGACTTCAACATGGGCGCGATGGAGAACAAGAGCCTCAACATCTTCAACGCCCGCTACGTGCTGGCCGATCGCGAAACGGCGACCGATGCCGACTACGAAGCCATCGAGTCGGTCATCGCCCACGAGTATTTCCACAACTGGACCGGCAACCGCGTCACCTGCCGCGACTGGTTCCAGCTCACCCTCAAGGAAGGTCTCACGGTCTATCGCGACCAGGAATTCACCGCCGACATGCGCTCGCCGGGCGTCAAGCGCATCCAGGACGTCTCGGCTCTGATGGCGCGTCAGTTCCCCGAGGATGCCGGACCGATGGCGCATCCGGTCCGCCCCGAGCGCTACGTCGAGATCAACAACTTCTACACCGCCACCGTCTACGAGAAGGGCGCGCAGGTCGTTCGCATGTACGAAACCCTGCTCGGCCGCGACGGCTTCCGCCGCGGCATGGACCTCTACTTCGAGCGCCACGACGGCCAGGCCGTGACCTGCGACGACTTCCGCCGCGCCATGGCCGACGCCAACGAGACCGATCTCGAACAGTTCGAGCGCTGGTATCGCCAGGTCGGCACGCCCAC
>JAZBPT010000127.1:0-5199 GCA_036351755.1 Wenzhouxiangella sp.
TCCTGCATCGGGCGGCTCGATCCCACTTCCAGGATCTCGTGCGCAAGCCGATGGCCGGTATCGGCGTCGAACAGGCCCTCTTCCCGAAACAGCTCGAAAGCGTCCCGTGCGAGCTGCTCCGCCCAGAGATAGCTGTAGTAGCCGGCCGCGTAGCCGCCGTTGAAGAGGTGGCTGAAGCTCATCAGGAAACGGTTGTATTCAGGCATCGGCAGCACGGCGACCCGATCGTGAATCTCTCGCATGATGTCGACGGGGTCGTCGTCGGGGCGGGTGTGCAGCGCCAGATCGCAGAGCGCGAACTCGATCTGGCGCACCAGGGCCATGGCGCCCTGGAATTCCTGGTCGGCCTTGAGGCCGGCGAGTAGTTTTCCGGGCAGCGGTTCGCCGGTTTCGACGTGACGCGCGTAGCGGTTGAGCGACTCGGCCTCCCAGGCCCAGCCTTCCATCAGTTGGCTGGGCAACTCGACCGCGTCCCATTCCACCCCGCTGATGCCGGCCACGCCGGGAATATCGATGCGCGTGAGCAGGTGATGGAGACAGTGTCCGAACTCGTGGAAGATCGTGACCACGTCGTCGTGGGTGAGCAGGCTGGGGCGCCCGTCGGCCGGCGGCGCGAAGTTGCAGGTCAGGTAGGCGATCGGCAGCTGCTCGACCCCGCCCACCTTCATGCGTGCCCGGCAGACGTCCATCCAGGCGCCGCCGGACTTGCGCGGTCGGCTGTAGAGGTCGAGATAGAGCCCGGCCACGCGCTGCCCGCTCTCGCCGAGCACATGGAAAAAGTGCACGTCTTCGTGCCAGGTGTCGGTGGCCTCGTCGGCCTCGAAGCGCAGGCCGAACAGTTCGCCGGCCGTGGTGAACAGCCCGTCGAAGACGCGCTGCAGTTCGAACCAGGGCTTGAGCATCGATTCGTTGATACCGAGCTTGTCCTCGCGCAGCTTCTCGCTGTAGTAGGCGATGTCCCAGGGTGCCAGCGGCGTCTCGGCGCCGCGTCCGGCGGCGAAGGCGCTGAGCTCTTCGAGCTGGGCACGCGCCTGCGGCCGGGCGCGGTCGGCGAGGTCGTGAAGGAATGACTCGACTTCACCGGCGGTGTCGGCCATGCGCGTCGACAGCCGCATGGCGGCGTGGTGTTCGAAGCCGAGCAACTTCGCCTGCTCGTCGCGCAGCGCGAGCATCTCGCGCATGATCGGGCCGTTGTCGAACTCGCCCGCTTGCGGACCGATTTCCGAGGCGCGGGTGGCGAAGGCGCGGTGGAAGCGCTCGCGCAGGTCGCGGTCGTCGGCGTAGGTGATGATAGCCCGGAAGGCGGGAAAGCTCAGGTTGGCCATCCAGCCGGTCTTGCCCGCCTCGCGCGCCATGCCGGCGAGCATGTCGAGTTCGGCGTCGGGAAGGCCGGCGAGCTGATAGACGTCGTCGAACGTTTCGCTGTAAGCCTCGGTGGCGTCGAGCACGTGGTTGCCGAAACGGTTGCCCAGCTCCGACAGGCGCATGTTGATTTCGCCGAATCGCTTGCGATCGGGTTCGGGCAGGTCGACGCCGGACAGGTGAAAGTCGCGCAGCTCGTGTTGAACGGTCGCTCTCAGGGCGGCATCCTGTTCGTCGAAGTCGTCCCGCTCGGCCAGCGCCTTGTAGGCCGCCCAGAGTTGCCGGTTGTGGCCGCGCTCGGTATCGAAGCGCGTCATCGGTTCCAGGCAGGCCTCGTAGGCCTCGCGCCACTCGGGCGTGTTGTTCACCCCGTTCAGGTGCGAGACCGCCGACCAGGTGTTGGCCAGGGCATTGTCGGCCAGGGCTTCGGCGGTCACGACCTGGTCATAGTCGACGTTGCCGCCCAGCGCCTCGATGTGCTCGATTACCTCCCGGTATTCGGCCAATCGCTGTTCCACGGCCGGCAGGGCGTGCTCCGGATGAATCTTCGAGAAGGCCGGCAGTCCGTCGGCCAGCAGGGGATTGCTCATGACGATGTTTCCGTTACTTGACGGCCCGGATGCGCTGCGGCTCGTCGGCGAGCTCCTCGAGCAGGTCTTCGATGCGCTCGAAAGCCTCCGTGAGCTGCTCGGCCTCGGGTAGCAGGGTGATCCGGAAGTGGTTGCGTTCGGGAATGTTGAAGCTCGAGCCGGGCACGATCAGGATGTGCTTGTGCTCGAGCAGCTCGGCGGCGAAGCGGTGGTCGTCGAATTCGCCGAACACCTCGGTGCGCACCGAGGGGAAGGCGTACATCGCGCCCATCGGTTTGACCAGTTCGAGAAAGCGGCTCTTCTCGCAGGCCTCGATGACGGCCTGGCGCGATTCGAACAGGCGGCCGTCGCGGCCGACCAGGTCGGCGATGGACTGGTAACCGCCCAGCGCCGTCTGCACGGCCCACTGGCCCGGCACGTTGGCCGACAGCCTGAGCGCGGCCAGTTTCTCGACCGCCAGCATGTAGTCTTCGGCCCGTTCGAGGGCGCCGGTGAACACCGCCCAGCCGACGCGCCAGCCGCAGGCCCGGTAGACCTTCGACAGGCCGCCGAAGGACACGCACAGGGTCTCCGGCGCGAGCGGGGCCATCGGAACGAAGCGGGCATCCTCGTAGCAGATGCTGTCGTAGATCTCGTCGGAGAAGATGATCAGGTCGTGGCGGGTGGCCAGGTCGGCCAGTGCCTGCAGCGTTTCCTCGGGGTAGACCGCGCCGGTCGGATTGTTGGGGTTGATGACCACGATGGCGCGCGTCTTCGACGTGATCTGCTCCTCGATGCGCGCCACGTCGGGCAGGAATCCATCGGATTCCCGACACTGGTAGTGCACGGCCTTGCCGCCGTTGAGCACCACCGCCGCGGTCCACAGCGGATAGTCCGGTGCCGGCACCAGCACTTCGTCTCCGGGTTCGAGCAAGGAGCGCAGCGTCAGGTCGACCAGTTCGGACACGCCGTTACCGACGACGACCTGGTCGTAGCGCGTATCGGTCAGGCCACGCGCCTGGAACTGCATGGCCACCGCCTCGCGGGCCGGAAAGATGCCGGCCTGCGGCCCGTAACCCTCCGAGAAGGGCAGGTTGCGGATCACCGCGCGGCGCATGGTCTCGGGCGTGCGGAAGCCGAAGGCGCCGGGGTTGCCGATGTTGAGGTGCAGGATGTCGTTGCCCTGCTGTTCGAGTTCGCGCGCACGCCGCGCCAGCGTGCCGCGAATCTCGTAGCGCACGGCCTCGAGCCGGCTTGCGGTCTGGAAGGACGGTTTCATGGGGCAATCATACCGTTTTGGCCCGCGAATGGCGGGCGAATTCAGACTGGCTGGCCCGCATGTGAGGTCGGTACGCCGCGATGTACTTGCACTGGTAATGCAAGTGCATTACTATACGATCATCAAGCCAACCAGACAGTGTCATGAACCCCACCATCGAAGCCGAATCCCGTTTGACCGATCGCTACCAGACAACCGTGCCTGCCGATGTGCGCAAGGCACTTGCGCTGGAAAAGCGCGATCGCCTGCACTACGAAGTCCGGGCCAACGGCGAGGTGCTGCTGACTCGGTCTGCTGACAGTGACGATCCGGCGCTTGGTGCCTTCCTGGAGTTTCTGGCCGAAGACATTACCCGCCACCCCGAGCGGCTGCGGGGCATGGACCCGAGCCTGGCCCGGCGCATTGAAAGCCTAGTCGACGGAGTCGAAATCGACCTGGATTCACCGCTTTCCAATGACGACGAATGAGCCGGCGCGATTCGGCGCCGCTGGTCGTCAACGGCTGGACCCTCTTCGCACACCCATTGTTCCTGAGCCAGCTCGAGGCCCTGACTGAAAAAGTCGAAGCCCTGCGCGACAAGGATCCCACCGGCTACCAGCGCAAGAACGCGACCAAGCGGCTCGCGGCAATCCGCAAGCTGGCCTTCGAGGTCATCCCTGCCGAACCTGCGCGGCCCGAATATCGACAGGGGAAAACGCTGGGTAAGACCTACAAGCACTGGTTTCGGGCGAAATTCTTCCAGCAGTACCGCCTGTTCTTTCGGTTCCACACATCGAGCAGAATCATCGTCTACGCCTGGGTCAATGACGACAATACGCTGCGCGCGTATGAAAGTAGCGACGACGCATACCGTGTGTTCCGCAAGATGCTCGACGGCGGCAATCCGCCGGATGACTGGGACAGCCTGCTGAGAGCGGCGCGTCCAGCTCGGCTATAGTGACCAGCCGATGAATTCTTGAATCAGGCCAGAAATCGCATGTACTCCAAGCTCTCTTTTGCACCATTGGTGGCCGGTCTGGCGTTGGTTGGAACAACGCTGACTCTGGCGCAATCACAAACCCCGTACCCCGAGCCAACGCCTTCGACTCTGGCCGGGCTGGATTACCCGCAATCGCTGTTTTCCGAAAATGCCGATCATGACCCGGCCATCCCGCTGCCCGAGTCAGTGCTCGGTTTCGAGGTGGGCGAGCGGGTCGCGACCTCGGGGCAGATCGTGGCATACGCCCGCCGGGTCGCTGAAGTGTCCGACCGCGTCGAGCTGGTCGAGTACGGCCGGACCTTCGAGGGACGGCCGCTGGTCTACCTGGCGGTTTCCACGCCCGACAACCTGGCTCGACGCGACGAGATCCAGTCCGGCATGGCCGCGCTCGGCGACCCGCGCGATTCGGATGCGGGTGAGCGCGAACGATTGATCGACGGGCTGCCCGCCGTCGCCTGGCTGGGCTATTCCATTCACGGCAACGAGAGTTCGGGCTCGGACGCTTCCCTGGCCGTGCTCTACCATCTGGCCGCCGACCGCTCGGAGCAGACGCGTTCGCTGCTCTCCGACCTGGTGGTGATCATCGACCCCAACCAGAATCCGGACGGGCGGATGCGCTTCGTCAACGGCGTCCACCAAGCCCGAGGCGCCCAGCCCAACGTCGACGACCAGTCGCTGGTGCATACCGGCTACTGGCCCTTCGGGCGCGGCAATCACTACCTGTTCGACCTCAACCGCGACTGGATGTACGCGCGCCAACCCGAAACCCGCGGGCGCATCCCGCACGTCATCGACTGGAAGCCGATGCTGTTCGTCGACATCCACGAGATGGGCTCGCAGGACACCTTCCTGTTCTCGCCGCCGCGCAAGCCCTACAACCCGCACCTGCCGCCCTACCGGATGGACATGGCGCAGCGTTTCGCCGACGAGCAGGCGCAGGCCTTCGACGCCTTCGGCTACCCGTACTACTCCGGCGAGTGGAACGAGAACTGGTTCCCGGGCTATTCCGA
>JAZBPT010000128.1:0-2789 GCA_036351755.1 Wenzhouxiangella sp.
ATGGGCCTGGCTGGCGCCTTTCTCAGCAGCCGACTACCCGAGACTCAGCAGGGCTGACGGC
The DNA here is from genome assembly GCA_036351755.1 of Wenzhouxiangella sp. Taxonomy (GTDB): domain Bacteria; phylum Pseudomonadota; class Gammaproteobacteria; order Xanthomonadales; family Wenzhouxiangellaceae; genus Wenzhouxiangella. The sequence continues at coordinate 62 of JAZBPT010000128.1, forward strand.
GCGCGTCCGAGCTACGCGTGCTCTCAGCCTCAACCGGGCGGCCATTCCATCTGCCTTCCGCCGAGCAGGTGCAGATGGATGTGAAATACCGATTGTCCGCCCTTGTCGTTGCAATTGAAGACCAGGCGGTAGCCGTCTTCGGACAGCCCTTCGTCGGCGGCGATCCGCCGGGCGGCCAACACCATCCGACCGACCAGCGCGGCATCTCCTCCCTCGAGGTCGTTGATGGTCGGAATCCTTCGCTTGGGAACCACGAGGATGTGCACGGGCGCCTGCGGGTCGATGTCGCGAAACGCCAGCAGCTCCTCGTTTTCGTGCACGATGTCGGCGGGAATCTCGCGGTCGATGATCTTCATGAACAGGTCGTCGGACATGATCGCTCCTCTTCTCGTGGAATGCGTGCTCAGGAATGATCGCCCTCGCGGACCGCCGCGACAACCTTGTCTGCCGCGGAATCCGGGCTCGGGAGGTGTTCGGGCGAATCGGAAGGCCAGGCCGCCACCCGCAGGCGGCTGTAGAAGGGCCCGGGATCGACCTCGATCACCCTCGCCCCGCTGCGGGCGCGCTCGGACTCGAGCACGCGCGCCATCTGTCTTCTGCCGGCCTGGGCCACGCCGTAGGCACCCCAGCCGCCCGGACTCTCCAGGCAATGGCCGTCGCCGACGAACACGATGGTGGAATCGGCCGACATCAGCGGGGCCAGCACCGCGCTGAGCATGTACGGCGCCGTCAGCGAGGTCTGGATGATCTCCGCCCATTCGCCGGGCTGCTGCTGCAGCATCGGCCGCAGGGCGTGAAAGCTGGCCGCGTTGTGCACCAGCACGTCGATTCGCCCGAACTCGCCCTCCAGCACTTCGGCCAGGCGCTGGTAGTCGTCCGGCCCGGCCCCGGCGAGATCCATGGGCATCAGGGCCGGGGCGCGGCCCAGCGTCTCCTGTATCTCGTCGTGCAGGGCATCGAGCGCCTGGGCCTGTCGGTCCACGGCGATGCAGTCGGCGCCGTCGTTCATCACCCGGCGCACGAGCGCGCTGCCCAGCGCTCCGGCGGCGCCGGTAACCAGCCAGACGGGCTTGTTCGATTCGGTCATTCTTGGGTCTTCCCGGTTGCGGATCCTTGCAGGCCGGGCATTGTCGCAGATTCCCTTCCCCACCGGGCGCCGGGCCGCTGTCGCGGGGGCGCCCGGAGCGGTACAATCGCGTCATGCCGTTCTACGAATACGTCAGTACCGATCCGGACGCCGGCTGCGACTATTGCGGCAAGCCCGTCACCATCCTGCAGAAGATCGACGATCCGCCGATGAAGCAATGTCCCTATTGCGGGCAGGAAGTCCGTCGGCTCATCTCGCCGCCCAGCCTGGCCGGCCAGAACTCGCGCGCGCCTTCGACCGGCGAAGTGGAAAAAGCCGGTTTCACCCAGTACCGCAAGATCGGCAAGGGCGTCTACGAGAAATCGGCCGGCAAGGGCCCCGACATCATCAGCTCGGACTGAAGCCCGACGCCACGCTCCGGCTCAGACGGCCCGGCGAAGCCGCCTGGCCGCCCGCCAGGCAGCCCACACGTTACCCGCATGCCCCGTACGGACACGGCCTTTCAGGATGCGACGGGGATGGCGCGCCAGCAGCCGCGCCATGCGCAGGTCGAGTTCGTGCGCCACGAGCAGATGGCGCTGACGCCAGGCCAGGTCGGCCGGAATGCCGTCGCTTGCCGCGGCAGCCTGCCTCGAGCCGTCCGCGAGCCAGGCCCGAACCATGCCGTCCCAGCCTCGCCCGGCGGAACCGTCGAGTACGTCCTGCCGCGCCAACTGGTATTCGGCCTGGAGATCCAGGGGCACGAGCCAGCGATTCGCGCGCGCATCCACGCCGATATCCCGCACCAGCCTGACCAGGTAGGCGAATGCGCCCAGGGCCGACCAGTCGGCGCGGTCGACATCTTCGGCCTCGACCAGCTCGGCCTCCAGCCGGGCCGCCGGGCCGCCGAGCGCCAGGCAATGACGCCAGGCGTCTTTCTGGCGTTCGAAGCGGGGGCTCTCCAGGACTTCGGCGACGCTTCCGATCAGGGAGTCGAAACGAGCCGGCGGGATGCGATCAGCCGCCCCGCTGGCCACCAGCGCTTCGATGGCCGGATGGGCGGCGCGCTCGCGCAGGGCATCACTCCACCAGGCGAGCTTCTTGCGGCCGACGTCGGCGTCGCTGACCGTGTCGGGAACGGCCGCGATCTCGGAAATGACCGCGCGCAGGGCCACGATTCCGTCCTGCCATTGCTCGGGAGCGAAATGCAGCGATGCCGCCAGCGGGCTGCCGCGACCCAGCATCCGCGCACGGCTCCAGTCCAGGGGTGCCTCCATCAGCCCGCCCGTCGCGTTCCGAACAAACCGAGCAGCTCGGCGGGATGCTCGATCACCGCGTCGGCCGGCCAGAGTTCCGGCCGCTCGCCGGCCGGAACATAGCCCCAGGCCGCCACCACGGTCCGCGTTCCGGCCGCGGATCCCGCCACGATGTCGCGGCGGTCGTCGCCGACGAATACCACCCGATCGGGCTTTGCGCCCAGGGCCTGGCAGGCCGCGAGCACCGGCTCCGGGTCGGGCTTGGGGCGGACTACCCGGTCGCCGGTGACCAGGCAGCCGAAACGCGCCGCCCAGCCGGCGTGCTCGATCACGGGTTCGGCGAAACGGCTGATCTTGTTGGTGACGATACCCAGGCGCACGCCCTGTTCGCCCAGCGTATCGAGCA
>JAZBPT010000129.1:0-2259 GCA_036351755.1 Wenzhouxiangella sp.
CGGCGGCGCCCGCCGCCAGCAGCGCGCGAAGGGCCGCGACATCGAGGCCAGCGTCGAGATCGACCTGGCCACCGCCTTCAACGGCGGCAAGCGGCGCATCACGCTCGACCGCGGCGGCCAGCGCCAGAGCCTGGAGGTCAACATCCCCGCCGGCGTCACGCCCGGCCGCAAGATTCGCCTGGCCGGCCAGGGCGAGCCCGGCATCGGCGGCGGCCCGGCCGGCGACCTGCTCATGGAAGTCAGGATCGCCCCGCATCCGCAGTTCAGGCTGGACGGCCGCAATGTCCTGGTCGACCTCCCGATCGCTCCCTGGGAAGCCGCTCTGGGCGCGGAAGTGCGCGTACCGACCCTGGGCGGCAAGGTCACCATGAACATCCCCGCCGGCTCCTCCAGCGGCAAGAAAATGCGCCTCAAGGGCCGCGGCCTGCCCGGCAAACCCGCCGGCGACCAGATCGTCAATCTCAAGGTCGTCGTTCCGAAGCCGCAATCGGAGCGGGAGCGGGCTCTCTATGAAGAGCTGGCGGAGGTTAGTGGGGTGAAGGTGCGGGATTAGGTTTCAGGGTTTCAGACTTCCAAACCACCGAACAACCGGGTGCCCGGCATTCATCTCGTTCGTCAATCGGGCCAGCAGTTCTTGTGCCGGTTCGTTGGCTGAACCATCGGTCGATTCGGCAACGGCGATCAGGGCTTGGACTTCGGTGATGCGCCAGCCGCCGAGGCCTAGGGCCTGGCGCAGATCGAGGGCTTGCCGGGCATGGTCGAGGGCTGCTTCCCGTTTGCCCTGCTCAAGCGCCAACCGCGCGCGTTCGCAGGCGATGTCGGCCAGCACGGTTCGAGCAGCACCGCCGACAGCTTCGGCCTGGGCTGCCAGATCGGCCAGGGCGCCCGGCTCGAAACCGTCATTCATTCGCCGCTGTATCTGCGCCACCGCAAGCTCCAGGCGCAGGCTGTAGGGGTGTCCCGGCCCGAGCAGGCCGGTCATGATCTCGCGCGATCGGGCGTAGCGCTCGAGCGCAGTCGGCAGATCGCCGCGCGCCTCGGCCAGTTCGGCCAGGCCCAGCAGGGAGGCGGCAAAATCGGGCGTGTCATCGCCGATGTATTCGGCGAAGATGGCATTGGCGCGCCTGAGTTGTTTCTCCGCCTCGTCGAGCGCGCCGCGGACGACCAGTTGCCGCCCCAGGTGCAGGCGGGCGGCGGCCATGGCGCCGGAGGGGCCGTACTTTTCTTCACGGACCTCGATGACGCGCCGCAGGCGCCGCTCGGATTCAACGTTGCGTCCCAGGCGCTCGAGCACGATGGCCAGGTTGGCAGTGACCGACAAGGCATCGCTGGAGTCACCGCGATCGAGGGCAAGCCAGAGGGCCTCGGCGGCCTCGAAGTGACGCGCGGCGCGTTCGAGCTGGCCACCAATCAACAGGGTCGCTGCCAGGTTGTTCTCGGCCCGGGCCATCAGCGGGCGGGGGCCGGCGGAGACTTCCAGCGCCAGGTCGCGGGCGCGTTCGAGATCGGCCAGGGCGCCTTCCCAGTCGCCGCTGTCGCGGCGCAGGCGGCCGCGGATCTGCAGGGCATCGGACATCCGCGCCGGATGGGTGCCGGCGAGCGAATCGAGGATGTCCAGGCCCCGGTTGACGTTCTTCAGGCCCGATTCGACCCGGCCGCGGCGGTGATCGACCTGGGCCATGTCGAGCAGGGCGATGGACTGTAGCAGGGGATTGTCCCGACCCTCGTCGCTTTCGGCAAAGTCGGCCAGCAGCGGCTCGGCAGCGGCGTAGTCGTTGAGCGCGATCATCACCTCGCCGAGCACGGCGTTGACCTGCTGACGCAAATCGGGATCGTTGGCCAGCCACTCGCCGGCGACTTCGGCCGTGCGGTCGAGCAGTTCGCGGGCGGTCATGCTTTCGGTGTCGTCCGACAGGCTGCCGACCTCGCGAAACAGCAGGGTGAGGTGCTCGCGAAGCGCGTTGGAGCGTGCGGCTTCGGCCCGGGCGATGTCGCGCTCGACGGCAGCCACCCGCGCCTGCCAGACCACGGCCGACACACCGCCGATGAGCGAGATCAGCGCCAGGGCGCCGAGCGCGGCGCCGACGGTGTGGCGACGAACCCAAAGGCCCAGGCGCTCGAACAGGCCGGGGCGGCGCGCGCGGATCGGCTCGTCATTCTCCAGCCGCTGGATGTCGAGCGCCATGCCGTTGACCGTGGCGTAGCGCATGGCCGGGTCGGCATGGGTGGCGCGACGGATGACGGCGTCCAGGTCCCGGC
>JAZBPT010000130.1:0-6635 GCA_036351755.1 Wenzhouxiangella sp.
GAAGGACTGCGGCAGCTGTTGATGGCCCTGGTGGCCGATGTTCGTGTCGTCCTCATCGCACTGGCCTGGCAGATCGCGCGCCTGCACGTTGCCCGCGACGCCGATGAGGCCACGCGGCGCGAGATCGCCCGCGAGACGCAGATGATTCATGCTCCCCTCGCCAATCGCCTGGGTATCTGGCAACTCAAGTGGGAGCTCGAGGACCTGGCTTTTCGTTATCTGGAGCCCGACACCTACCAGCGCATCAGCCGGCTGGTGGCGGAGAAGCGTTCGGATAGGCAGGCCTTCATCGAGCAATTCATGAACCGGCTGCGTGCCTTGCTCGAAGAGTCGGGCATTCGTGCCGAGGTCACCGGTCGTGCCAAGCATATCTACTCCATCTGGCGGAAGATGCAGCGCAAGGGGCTGGACTTTCACGAACTGTTCGACGTCCGTGCCGTGCGAGTGCTGGTCGACAGCGTCGAACAATGTTATTCCGCGCTCGGCCTGGTGCACACCCGCTGGCAGCCGGTGCCGGGCGAGTTCGACGATTACATCACCAATCCCAAGGCCAATCTCTACCAGTCCCTGCACACGGCGGTAAGCACCAGCAGCGGTCGCGTCGTTGAAGTCCAGATCCGGACCCACGAAATGCATCGCCACGCCGAACTCGGCGTCGCCGCTCACTGGCGCTACAAGGAGGGCGGTCCGCGAGACGACGCGCTGGAGAAGCGCATCGGCGTCATGCGACAGCTACTGGAAGGCCAGGAAGGAGAGGACGACGACCAAGCCCTGCTGGAGAGCTTCGCCAATCTCACCACAGAGGACCGCGTTTACGTGCTGACGCCCCGGGGCGAGGTGCGCGACCTGGCGGCCGGTGCCACGCCTCTGGACTTCGCTTATCTGATTCACACCGAGGTTGGGCACCGTTGTCGCGGGGCGCGGGTGAATGGGCGCATCGTGCCGCTTACCTATCAGCTGCGCAACGGCGACCGGGTCGAGATCTTGACTGCCAAGGAGCCCAGGCCCTCACGCGACTGGCTGATTCCGCGTCTCGGCTATATCCACACCGCGCGGGCGCGCGCCAAGGTGCGACAGTGGTTCCGCCAGGCCAATCAGGAGGAGAACCTGGCCGCGGGACGGCAGGCCGTGGAGGCCGAGTTCCGTCGCTTGGACCTGGGCCTCGACGAGATTCGGCGCGTCATGGAGAAATTCAATGCCACACGCGTCGACGATCTCTACGTCAGCGTCGGCGCCGGCGATGTCACCGCCACGCAGGTGGCCCAGGCGGTGGAGCGGCTGCGCGTGCGCGAGCGCAAGGAAACCGAGGGCATCGCCGTTCAGCGCAAGCCCGTCGATTCAGGGGGCGTCGACGACGATGTGCGCATCGAAGGTGTGGGCAGCCTGATGCACCAGATGGCCCGGTGCTGCCAGCCCGTCCCGGGAGATCCGATTGTCGGCTACATCACCCAGGGACGGGGCGTGAGCATCCATCGCCAGGACTGCCGGCAGTTCCTCAATCTGCAGCGTCGCCAGCCCGAGCGCGTGCTGGACGTGCAGTGGGCCAGCGGTTCACGCAGTCGCTACCCTTCACGGATCCTGGTTCGGGCCTGGGATCGCCGGGAATTGATCAAGGATATCGGCACGCTCCTGGCCGCCGAACGCGTCAACGTGACGGGAATGAACGCCCAGCACGGCGACACGGGCGACGAAGTGAGCATCGAACTGACGGTCCAGGTCGAGGACTTCGACCAGCTTTCCACGCTGCTCAGCCGCCTTCAGGCCATTCCCAGCGTCACCGACGCGCGGCGGCTGCGTTGAGGGGAAAATCCTGTAAACGCGAAGACGCGAAGACGCAAAGAGAACCGGGGAACCACGGAAGACACGGAAAGCAGGGAATGAGTGGCATTCGAGCAACGGCCGCGCCGGCACCTTGCCCTGCCGGCCTTGAGTGCACCTGAGTCCAATCGACTCATCCTCTTTCCGTGTATTCCGTGAAATTCCGTGGTTGTGGTGTTTTGGTTTTGCTTTGCGTCTTCGCGTCTTTGCGTTTCAGGAAGTTTTTAGTGCTTCCAGCAGTTCGGTGATGGCCCGCCGGGCGGCGTCGAAGCTGAAGTGTTTCTCGACATTGGCCAGGCCGCCGTCGGACAGCTTCAGCCATAGCGCTTCGTCTTCGTAGGCCCGCACCACCGCCTCGGCGAAGGCCTCGGAGGTGTCGGCCACGAGCACGTCCTCCCCGTCTTCGAGGTACATGCCTTCGGCCGCACAGCCGGTGGCCACCACCGGCAGTCCCCAGGCCATGGCCTGGTTGACCTTGCCCTTCACGCCCGCACCGTAGCGCAGGGGCGCCACCGACAGGCGGCAGCCCTCCAGGTAGGGTCCGAGGTCGGCGACATAGCCGTGCACGACCACGCCTTCGCTCCTTCGCTCGCGCAGGCTCTCGGGCATGCGGCTGCCGATGAGGTGCAGCCGGGCCTCGGGAATCCGGCTTCGCACCAGCGGCATGATCTCGTCGATCAGCCACTCGGCGGCATCCAGATTGGGTGGATGCTGGAATCCGCCGACGAAGAGCAGGTCTCGCCGTTCGGCCCAGCCACGCCGCCGGCCGTGGATGCGGTGGATGTTGGAGAGCACGCGAATGCGGGCATCGGGCACCAATTCCCGCAGCAGTTCCTGCTCGACCGGGCTGACCACCAGCGTGGCGTCGGCGCGTTCGATCATGGTCAGTTCCGCTTCGCGTGTCTTGCGTGCCGAGCGCGCGGCCCTGTCGGTGCCCGACAGCTCCGCCATTCGTTCTTCGCGCAGGAAGTGAAGATCCACCGTATCGAACACCAGTTTGGCCCGTCGACAGTGCTGGCGCAGGGCCGGCATCAGCGGGGCGAGCACGTAGTGGCGGCTGACGATGACCTCGTCGAGTCCGGCACCGTGCGTCGCCAGCCAGTCTTCGATGCGGTTGACCCAGGGATGGTGGAGCACTTCGATGCCGAGGGCCTGGAGCTCGCGCGTGTAGCGACCGGCCCAGGCCAGGTTCTCCGGCATGAAGCTGATGCGAAAGCCCAGGTCACGGAGGATGGTGAGCATCGCCACCATGCGCACCGAGCCGGAATCCTTGTCGGGCTCGGGCGTGGTCGCGTCGATGACCAGCACGTGGCCGCGGTGGCGATGATGGCGAACCCGGTTGACCGACTCGGGGCCTGAAATCGGATCCGGCTGCTGCCGCAACTGATCGCGCCAGCGCTTGAGGAACTTCTTGCGGTTGACGCCTTGGTAGCGCTTGGTGCCCGACGATTCGTCGGTACCGGAACTGATGCCTTCGTGGTGCACGATCGTGCAGGCGGGCTGGTAGATGACGCGCAGCCCGATTTCCCTGATGCGGAAGCACAGGTCGGTGTCCTCGTAGTAGGCGGGTGCGTAGTGGCTGTCGAAGCCGCCGAGTTCGACGAACACCTCGCGTCTGAGCGCCAGGCAGGCGCCCGAGACGTAGTCGGCCTCGCTGGCGAAGTTGTACTCGGGGCGGTCGGGCTGATCGCCCCGGCCGTAGTTCCAGCCTGACGCATCCTTGAAGACGATACCCCCGGCTTCCTGCAGGCGACCATCCGGGTACACCAGTCGGGCACCGACGATACCGGTGTCGGGGAAGGTGTCGAAGGTCTCGATCAGCGCGTCCAGCCAGCCGCCGGTGACCGTCGTGTCGTTGTTTAGAAACACCAGGTACTGTCCGCGCGCGGCCTCGGCGCCAGCGTTGCAGCTGGCGATGAACCCGCTGTTGACGGCATTGCGAATCACCCGCACGCCGCTGCAGTCGGACAGGTACTCGGGCGTTTCGTCGTCCGAGCAATCGTCGACCACGATGATTTCGAAGCCGGTGCGGTCGGCGTGTTCGACCACCGAATTCAGGCAGGCGGAGGTGTAGTGCACCTTGTTGAATACCGGTACGACGATGCTGGCGATTGGCGCGGGTTCCTGATCGAGGGCGATCGGTCGGAGTGTTTCACCCGGGGCCTCGCTGGGGGACAGGCCGCTCGGTGCCTCTTCCTGCGCATGGGCACCTTGTTGCATCAATTCCAGCGTGGTGCGTGCGCCGTGCAGCCGCAGGTGGAGGCGAAGCCGCTTGAGCATGGAAGGCCAGCGCAGCGGATTGTAGAGGCGTCGACGCCGCGCGTTGTCGGCGATGCGGTTGGCGACGCGCATCGGTCGCGTCAACTTCCACGACCGGCTCGCGAATATGGCCTGAAGCTCATTTTCCAGCTGCTCGGCCCGGCTGCGCTCGGCCTGTAGTTCGTTGCGCGTCGATTCCAGCTCGGATTCCGTCGCCTCGAGCTGCCGCAGCTTGTCGGCGACTTCCCGCCGGGAGTCGTCGAGTTCGCTTTCGAGGCGCTTTGCCCAGTTCGTGCGCTCTCCGGCCAGGCGTTCCTGCTTGCGGGCCCAGTCCGTGCGCTGGGCGAGATCGTCCGTCAGGTCCTCGACGCGCCGCTCAAGGTCGCGAGCGCGTCGTTGTGCACGCACCAGGCTGGCGGACTGAGCGCCGGACTGCAGGGCGTGGTCAGCCGCTGCCGAAGCCGTTGGAAGACTCGCGCGGTGCGATGCAAAGAGCGTCTCGAGGCGCGACAGGACCGCGTCCATGGCCGGTTCGCCGGGCAGTGCGGCTCGCAGGCGCTCCAGTCGTGCCGGATCGCTGCGGATTGTCTCGACGGCGTTGAGCAGGGCGTTCGGTTCGGGATTGAACAGAACGCCGTCGACGCCATCGCGAATGCGCTCGACGAAACTGCCGGTTCGAGTGGCCAGCGGCACGAGACCGAGCGAGCGGGTTTCGGTCAGTACATAGTTCCAGGTTTCGGCCACCGTCGACAGGAACAGTACGCACTGCGCGCCGATGCGCGCGAGGTGTCGGGGCAGGTCTTCGTGGCGATAGTCGAGGATGATGTCGATTTCGGGACGGCCGAAGAAGCGCATGCCGTAGTGGCCGCAGCCCAGCAGCGTGACGCGGGCGTGTTCGCGTAGCCCGTCGATCACCGACTCGAGCAGCCCGAGCCCCTTGCCTGGCGACAGGCGTCCGACGACCACGATGTTTAGCCGTCCCCCGTCGAGCCCGCGGGGATCGACCTTGGCCGTGTCGTTCGACCAGCCCGTGAAACCGTGCGGCATCACCAGCGCGGATTCGAGCGGGTCGTCGACCAGCGCTCGCCATCGCTCGAGAACTTGCTCGGTCGGCGCCGTCAGGGCGACGCCGTGGTCGCGGACGGCCGCCAGCCAGGCCTCTGCCAGACGTTGCCACCGGGCGCTCCGCGTTTCGGCGAACAGGAAGTCCTCCCCCTTTTCTCTGATGGCGCGCCCGAGATTCACGTTGCCTTCCGCTTCGACATAGGTCAGGGGGTCGCGGTCGAGTACCGGCCAGGCCGGATAGTAGTCGTGAAGCACTTCGACCGTCGGCAGGCCGGTGCAAAGGGCATCGAGGCTGTGGCCGATCAGCGAAGAGACGATCACGCGAGTGACGGCAAAGCGACGAATCACCGCCCGGAGCACAGCGCTGTAGTGCGCGTGCGCGAGGTCCGTTCCGGCGATCGCCGGGGCAAGCGTCCATTCACGAACGCATCCGAGCCCCGGGCCCGCCGCGTAGAGCTTGAGCCACTGGCCATGGACAGTTCCGTCGGTCCGACCGGCGGACGAGAGAACGAGGTGGTTGTGTTCCGGGTCGGCGGCGACAACATCGGCGATCCAGCGGGCAACGCCGCCGCCCCAGTCGTGGCTGATGTGCAGAACGACCGGCTTGGTGTCGAACCCGAACAGCGGCAGGGGCGCCGGAGTGCGTTCACCGGAAAAGCGCTCGAGCGCGGTCTGCAGGTGGCCGATCGCCGCGCTCAGGTCGGGCGCGTCCGGCGTGCCCGGATCGGGCGCGGTCGGATCGCCGATCCACAGTCCGTCGTAGAGCCAGCAATGCGCGTCGTGCGCCCGCGCAACGGCCGCTTCGACCGCGCCGGGGGGAATGGCGGCCAGACGCCGCGGCCGGAAGCGCACGGGCGACCACCGCAGCTCGGCGGCCGCCTGCACGATCGAATCGATCGCGGCGTCAGCGAGTGTTTCGAGACCGGCCGCCGGATCGAGGCCGGCCTGGTGATTGCCCGGCACTGTCAGCAGCGGCGGGCAATCCGGAGCCGACAGCGCGTGCGCGAGACGATCGCCGAATCGCGCCGGCAGTTCGAGGCCTTGCGCCAGGAGCACGACCCCTTTGGTCGTTCTGCTGCCATCGACGTCGGCCAGCCAGGTCCACCACGGGCCGCGCGTGCCCGGCAAGGCCTCGAGGCCTTCGACCGTGCCGTCGCCGGCGGCCACGATCTCGCCGGGCGCTTCTCGCCTGAGCGCTTCGAGCCACTGCGGATTGACGGTCGCGCCGGGTTCGGTCAGGACGATGGTCAGCCAGGCGTCCCCAGTTTGGCGGTCGGATTCAGTCAAAGGGTCGGGGTCGGTGTGCAAACGATGCTCGGGGGCGGGAGCCGGACGGTATACTGCCTCGAACAGGGCGGCCGACCGGTTTCGTCGCCACAAACGCGCAATTATCCTTCAACCTTCGCTTCCTGTCATCTCGTTTATGGCCCGCAAGCCACGGCGCAGCCGTAAATCACGTTCCGGAAAGAAGCGCAGCGGCACCCGCCGCTGGC
>JAZBPT010000131.1:0-5571 GCA_036351755.1 Wenzhouxiangella sp.
GTGGCGGATTGTTCGAGCCACTGGCTGACCCAGCCGACGGTGCGGCCGATGGCGAACATGGCGGTGAACATGCTCGTCGGGATACCCAGCGCCTTGTAGATGATGCCCGAGTAGAAATCGACGTTCGGGTAGAGCTTGCGCTCGACGAAGTAGTCGTCTTCCAGGGCGATCTTCTCGAGCTCCATGGCCAGGTCGAGCAGCTCGTCCTTCTGGCCCAGGTCCTCGAGCACCTCGTGGCAGGCCTTGCGGATAATGGTCGCGCGGGGGTCGAAGTTCTTGTAGACGCGGTGGCCGAAGCCCATCAGGCGGAACGGATCGTTCTTGTCCTTGGCCTTCTCGACGTACTTGCCGACCTGGTCGACGCTGCCGATTTCGTTGAGCATGTTGAGCACGGCTTCGTTGGCGCCCCCGTGGGCCGGCCCCCACAGCGCGGCGATGCCGGCGGCCGTGCAGGCATACGGGTTGGCGCCCGTGGAGCCGACCAGGCGCACGGTGGAGGTCGAGGCGTTCTGCTCGTGGTCGGCGTGCAGGATGAACAGCAGGTCGAGCGCCTTGGCGGCGACCGGGTTGACCTCGTAGTCCTCGGCCGGCACCGAGAACATCATGTGCAGGAAACGCTCGGAGTACTTCAGCGAGTTGCGCGGATAGGCGCTGGGCCAGCCCATGTAGTGACGGTAGGCGGCCGCGGCAATCGTCGGCATCTTGGCGATCAGTCGCTTGGCGGCCAGGTCGCGCTGCTCGGGGTCGTTGACGTCGAGCTTGTCGTGGTAGAAGGCCGCCATCGAGCCCACCACGCCGGAGAGGATGGCCATCGGGTGCGCGTTGTAGTGGAAGCCCGAGATGAAGTTGTTGACCTTCTCGTGGACCATCGTGTGGTAGGTGATGTCCCGGTCGAAGGAGGCGAACTGGTCGCTGGTCGGCAATTCGCCATAGAGCAGCAGGTAGGCGACCTCCAGGAAGCTGGAGTTCTCGGCGAGCTGCTCGATGGGGTAGCCGCGGTAGCGAAGAATGCCGGCGTGGCCGTCAATGTAGGTGATGTCGCTCTTGCAGCTGGCCGTCGCGCCGTAGCCCGGATCATAGGTGAAATAGCCCAGTTCGGAATGCAGCCTGCTGATATCCAGGGTCGGGTCGCCTTCGGTGCCGGCGACGACCGGCAGGTCGAGGGTCTTTCCGGATTCGTGATCAGTCAGGGTGAGTTTGCGTTCGGTCACCTGGGCTCTCCTTGGGAAACGTTGACGGGAAATCCGGACGACGCACGCGGGCACAGTACCGCGCCGTACGGAACTCCGTAGTATCGCATATTGCTCAAGCGGCTTCCATGATCGGGCATGCGGGATCAAGGCGCCGTGCACTGCAGCCCGGAGCCCCTGCGCCCTTTCGCGGGCGGCGGACGGCGTGGATAATGATCGCGAATCGAGCTCCTTTTCTTCAGCCACCCGGAGGGCGCCCGTGCTGTCCCGTCGACGAATCGTTTCCTGGCTGTTCTTCGGCAGCCTGATCCTGCTGGTGGCGGCCTGGAGCAATCGCGACAACTTCGATTCGGACATGTGGATCCACCCGGCCGTGGCCGACGAGCCCCGTCAGACGCCCGTCGACGAACCGGCGTTCACCACGCATGCCAACGACGTCGACTACATCGTGCGCCCGAAATACCGCTACGAGCTGACGGGCCTGGTCGTCTCCTTCAAGCGCTTTTCTCAGGACTACGGGCTGCACAAGCGCTGGAACGATTTCATCAACGTCGCCGACGTATGCGTCGTCTGGGGCGAGAACGCAACCGACGTGGACCTCAACGCCTTCGATTTCTGGAACGGCGAATTCACCTGTACCTTCTCGACCCGCAACGAAGCGGCCTGGCGCCGCTTCGACAAGAACAAGCTCTCCAACAACCACCTGATCACCGACTCGCCGCGGGTGCGCGAGGTCATCGACGAGCTCGAGGTCGGCGACCAGATCCGCTTCAGCGGCTGGCTGGCCGAATACGGCGAACCCGGCGGCCCGTTCCGCAGCACGAGCACCACGCGCACCGACACCGGCGACGGGGCCTGCGAGACCGTCTACGTTGCCGACATGGAGATCGTCGGGTCAATGAGCACCATCTGGCGCCACCTGGTCTGGCTGTCTGTGGCCGGCCTGCTCGTCAGCATCGTGCTGTGGTTTCGAACGCCCTATCACCAGCTCAGGCGCTGAAACCGGCCCGGCACCCGGGCCGCGTTGACGGACACCGGGCCTTCCGCTACGGTCGGCTTCTCGATGGGCCCTGCGAACACGGAGGTTTGCCGTGACCCGATTCGGCTTCAAGTGCCTCATCCTTGCCAGCCTGCTGCTGACCTTGACGGCCCACGGCCGGCCGATCGAGGCCGGCGTCACGGGCAACTGGTACGACCCGCAGCAGCCCGGCCACGGCCTGCAAATCGAGATTCTCGACCTCAGCCGGGCCGTCGTGGCTTGGTACACCTTCGACGCCGACGGCCGCCCGCTCTGGCTGTTCGGCAACGGCAGCATCGAGGGCGACACCATTCGCGCCGAACTCCACCGCTACGGCGGCACCCGCTTCCCGCCGGACTTCGACGCCGGCGAGATCGAAGGCGAGCTCTGGGGCCGGATCGTCTTCCGCCGCACCGGCTGCGACAGCGCCGCCTTTTCCTACACCCCGGAAGACGGCACCTACCAGCCGGCCGAGTTTCCGCTCGAGCGGCTCACCCGGATCGACGGCATGCCCTGCAGCGAGCAGGGACCCTGGCCGCAGCAGCGTCGCTGGACGCCGACAGCCGAATCCTCAGGCTTCGAAGCCCTGTTCCTGGACTATCCGGCCGGTCGCGAGGACCGGTTCAACCTGGAGTCCGGCGTCGAACCGCTGCCCGAGCCCTGGGACGAGAGATACGGCCTGCGGATCAGCGGCAACAACGCCTCCGACGACCTGATGATGGTGCTCATGCGGCCCGTTGACGGCCTCGAGCCGGATACGCGCTACGACGTCGAGCTGGAAATGCAGTTCGCCACCAACGAACCCAGCGGCTGCACGGGCGTGGGCGGCTCGCCCGGCGAATCGGTCTTCATGCGACTGGGGGCCGCCGGCGAGCAACCCGGCGCCGTAATCGTCGACGACTACCGGCGCGCGAGCATCGACCTGGGCCAGCAGGCCAACCCGGGCGAGCGCGCGCTGAGCGCGGGCAACATGGCCAACGGCGCCGACGAGTCTTTCTGCACGCGCACGGACGCGCCCTGGCGGCTCAAGCGCGTTTCCACCACCGGCCAGGAATTCTCGGTCACCAGCGACGAAACCGGCCGAATCTGGGTCTACGGACTGAGCGACTCGGCCTTCGAAGCGACCACGACCTGGTACCTCACGGAGTTCGTGCTACGCCTGGCAGAGACGGAGTGAGCAACTAGCCCGGGACCCTGAAACCTGAAACCTGAAACCTGAACCTCAGACATCCACGAACTGCTCCGCAACGCCCAGCCAGCGCTCGATAACGACATCGGCGCCGGCGACATCCAGGGACTCCGCCAGCGACTTGACCGGCTCGAGCAGGTCCGCGTCCCGGGCCAGGTCGGCAACGCGGAAGCGCAGCATGCCCGTCTGGCGCGTGCCCAGCACCTCGCCGGGACCGCGTAGCTCGAGGTCGCGCTCGGCGATGACGAAACCGTCGGTCGTCTCCCGCATGGTCTCCAGGCGCTTCTGCGCCGTTTCGCCCAGCGGCGGCTTGTAGATCAGCACGCAGGCGGCCTGCTCGCTGCCGCGACCCACGCGGCCGCGCAGCTGGTGCAGCTGCGAGAGCCCGAGGCGCTCGGCGTTCTCGATCATCATGAGGCTGGCGTTGGGCACGTCGACGCCGACCTCGATCACCGTCGTGGCGACCAGCAAGGCGGTCTTGCCGGAGGCGAAGGCATCCATCACGGCCTGCTTGTCGGCCGGCTTCATCCGGCCGTGGATCAGCCCGACGCTGAACTCCGGCAGGGCCGCCGACAATTCCTCTGCGGTGGATTCGGCCGCCTGCGCCTCGAGCACGTCGGATTCCTCGATCAGCGGACAGACCCAGTAGGCCTGGCGGCCCTCGCCGAGGGCCCGGCGTAGGCGCTCGACGATCTCCTCGCGCCGGCCCTGGCTGAGCACGACCGTGGTCACCGGCTTGCGCCCCGGCGGCAGTTCGTCGATCACGGAAATGTCGAGGCCCGCATAGGCGGTCATGGCCAGGGTGCGCGGAATCGGCGTGGCGGTCATCACCAGCTGATGGGGCGAGCGCACGCCCTCGCTGCCCTTGGCCGCCAGGGCGAGGCGCTGGTGGACGCCGAAGCGATGCTGTTCGTCGACGACGATCAGGGACAGGTCCCGGAATTCGACGCCTTCCTGGAACAGGGCGTGCGTGCCGATGGCGATGCTGGCATCGCCGGTCAGTCGCGCGAGCGCTTCGCGTCTTGCCTTGCCCTTGACCTTGCCCGCCAGCCAGACGGGCTCGATGCCCAGCGGTTCGAGCCAGCTCGAGAGAGTGCGGTAGTGCTGCTCAGCCAGGATTTCGGTGGGTGCGACGATGGCGGCCTGGCGCCCGCTGGCCGCGGCGGCCAGCAGCGCGAAGGCGGCCACCAGGGTCTTGCCCGATCCGACATCGCCCTGCAGGAGACGACGCATCGGACGCTTCGCCCCGAGGTCGTCCATGATCTCGGCGACCACACGCCGCTGGGCGCCCGTCGGCTCGAACCCGACGACGCCAAGGAGCTTTTCCTGGAGGGCTTCGTCCGGTTTCAGCGCGTGGGCGCGCTGACGCGCCCGGGCCTGGTTGAGCCGGGTCAGGGCCAGGTGATGGGCCAGAAGTTCTTCGGTGGCCAGGCGCTGTACGGCGGGATGGTGGCCGTCGATCAGGGCATCGAGATTCTCTTGGGGGCCGGGCCGGTGGATGATTCGGAGCGCCTCCTCGAGGGGCGGCGACTCGCTCGGGCCAAGCGGATCGGCGAGCCGGATCTCACCGGCCAGCAGCCTGTCGACCGCAGCGTCGATGATCTTCGCCAGGGTCGCCTGTGCCAGGCCCTGCGTCACCGGGTAGATGGCCGTCAGATGCTTCGGCAGGGGCGGCGGCTCGCCCTTGCCCAGCACCTGGGCCTGCGGATGGGCCATTTCGAAGCCCTGCGGCCCGAAGCGCACGTCGCCGAAACAACGCACCCGGTTGCCTTCACGGTACATGCGCAGCTGCGACGGGAAAAAGCGAAAGAAGCGCAGCGTGAGCTGGCCGGTATCGTCGGCCAGGGTCACCAGCAGCATGCGGCGCCGGCGCTGCACGACTTCCTGGTGAATCACCCGCCCTTCGACCTGGACGCGCGTTTCGGGGCGAACCCGCCCCAGCGGCACGATGCGTGTGCGGTCTTCATAGCGCAGCGGCCGGTGGAAAAGCAGGTCGAGCTCTCGCGTAATGCCCAGCGCCTTGAGGCGCGAGGCCACCTGCGGCCCGACACCGTGAAGGTCGGCCACCGGGGCTTGTCCGCGATCGGTCACCTTGGCGTCCGGAAGTGAGGACCTGGCTCAGCCGTCGCCGAGCACCATCACCGCGTCCATCTCCACCGGCACGCCCTTGGGCA
>JAZBPT010000132.1:0-3358 GCA_036351755.1 Wenzhouxiangella sp.
ATGATCATGGCGATGTTCATGAACACCGCCGTCGACCAGCAGGTCGAAAAGCACCTGAAGGAATCCGGCCAGTGGGAGGCCGCCCAGAAGAAGCGCGCCGAGATTCTCGGCGACGACCTGCCCGAGTACACGGGCGAGCTGCCGCGGTCCAACGACGAACTGGGCCTGGGCATGCTCGGCGTGACCGGCGACCAGCTCGTCGACGCCGAAACCTACGACAAGATCAAGGCCGACACGCTCAAGGTCGTCAGAGGCACCGTGCAGGCCGACATCCTCAAGGAAGACCAGGCCCAGAACACCTGCATCTTCTCGACCGAGTTTGCCCTGCACATGATGGGCGACATCCAGCAGTACTTCATCGACAAGGGCGTGCGGAACTTCTATTCCGTGTCGATCTCCGGCTACCACATCGCCGAGGCCGGCGCGAACCCGATCAGCCAGTTGGCCTTCACCCTGTCGAACGGTTTCACGATCGTCGAGTACTACCTGGCGCGCGGTATGGACATCAACGATTTCGCGCCCAACCTGAGCTTCTTCTTCTCCAACGGCATGGACCCGGAGTACTCGGTGATCGGCCGGGTGGCGCGGCGGATCTGGGCGCGCGCGATGCGCGAGCGCTACGGCGCCAACCGTCGCTCGCAGATGCTCAAGTATCACATCCAGACCTCGGGCCGCTCGCTGCACGCCCAGGAAATCCAGTTCAACGACATCCGGACTACCCTGCAGGCACTGTACGCCATCTTCGACAACTGCAACAGCCTGCACACCAACGCCTACGACGAGGCGATTACCACGCCCACCGAGGAATCGGTTCGACGCGCGGTGGCCATCCAGATGATCATCAACAAGGAACTGGGGCTGAACTACAACGAAAACCCCTTCCAGGGCAGTTTCATCATCGACCAGCTCACTGACCTGGTCGAAGAAGCCGTCTACAGCGAGTTCGAGCGCATCTCCGAACGCGGCGGCGTGCTCGGCGCGATGGACACCATGTACCAGCGCGGCAAGATCCAGGAAGAATCGCTCTACTACGAGCACAAGAAGCACGACGGCTCGCTGCCGCTGATCGGCGTGAATACCTTCAAGCCGGCCGAGAGCGGCGAGCAGGAAGGCGGCGAGATCGAGCTGGCGCGCTCGACCACGGAAGAAAAGCAGCAGCAGGTGCGAAACGTCCAGGCATTCAACAATAGGTATGCGTCACAAGCGTCTGATTCACTGGAAGAACTTCAGGCGGTGGCGCGTAAGCGTGGGAATACGTTTGCGGCGCTGATGGAAGCGGTCAAGACCTGCTCGCTGGGCCAGATCTCGCATGCACTCTACGAGGTGGGAGGGGAGTACCGACGCAATATGTGAAGTCGCCGAAGGCGGCCGGCGGATGCGGCCGCCGCCTTGATTCCCCGGGGCATTTCTGGTCAACTCCCCGGGTCGACTCGAACCATGACTAGAACCATAAAGAGGATCTGATTCATGTCCCAGACCAACGAGGGGAGCCCGGCAATCCCGGGTCAGCGCCACTTCTTCGGCCATCCGGCCGGGCTCGGCACACTGTTCTTCACCGAGCTGTGGGAGCGCTTCAGCTACTACGGCATGCGGGCACTGCTCGTCTTGTTCATGACCGCGGCCATCGCAGAGGGCGGCCTGGGCCTCGATGATCCGACTGCATCGGCCATTTACGGCCTGTACACCGCCGGCGTCTACCTGGCCGCGCTGCCGGGCGGCTGGTTGGCTGACCGCATCTTCGGCCAGCAAAATGCCATTTGGTATGGCGGCATCATCATCGCCGCCGGGCATATCGTGCTCTCGCTCCCGGGCTTCGGGCTGGTGGGTGAGTTTTATGGGTTCTTCCTCGGTCTGATCCTGATCGTGGTCGGTACCGGCCTGCTCAAGCCCAATATCTCGAGTTGTGTCGGTGAGCTCTACCCCGAGGGCGGAGCTCGTCGAGACGCGGGCTATGTCGTCTACTACATGGGGATCAACCTGGGTGCCTTTCTGGGACCGCTGATCTGCGGCTACCTGCGAGTCAACATGGGCTGGCACTGGGGCTTCGCCGCGGCAGCGATCGGGATGATCGCGGGTCTGATCGTCTACCGGCTGACCCAGAAGCATCTCGGCGAGTTCGGCAAGGAACCGCACCCGGCGCCGCCCGAAAAGGCAGGCCAGACGAATGCGATGAAGTGGGCCGTCTATGCGGGAACCGGACTGCTGTTCGTCCTGGCGGTGCTCGGCCTCGAAGGCATCATCTCGATCGATGCCATCATGCTGTCCCAGTACAGCGCCTACGTGATCGTCGCCGTGGCGGCGATATTTTTCGGGATGGTCTTGCTGGACGGTTCCCTTTCCAAGCTTGAGAAGAACCGGGTGATCGTACTGGTCGCCCTGTTCATCGGCGCGGCGCTGTTCTGGTCGGGCTTCGAGCAGGCCGGTTCCTCGCTGAACCTGTTCGCCGAGCGCTACACGGCCCGGGATCTTTTCGGCTTCCTCGTTCCGGCCGAGTGGTACCAGTCGCTCAACCCGCTGTATATCCTGATCTTCGCGCCGTTCTTCTCGGCGCTGTGGATCAACCTGGGGCGCCGTAACCTCGATCCGTCGATCCCGATGAAGTTCGCGCTCGGCTTTGCCCAGCTCGGTATCGGCTTCGGCTTCATGTGGTTCGCCGCCACCCTGATTCAGGACGGCGACCAGGTGCTGCCCACCTGGCTGTTGCTCACTTATCTGTTCCACACCACCGGTGAGCTTTGCCTCAGCCCGATCGGGCTGTCGGCGACGTCCAAGCTCTCGCCGCGTAAGTACTACAGCCAGATGATGGGTATGTGGTTCTTCGGCGCAGCGCTGGGCAACCTGCTGGCAGGCCTCCTTGCCGGTGAGTTCAGTGGTGAGAACGTCAGCGAGTTCCCGGAGCGGTTCCGCCAGGTCGTGATCTTCTGCGGTGTGGTCACCCTGGGTTTCCTCGTGGCCACGCCCTTCCTCAAGAAGAAGGCCGCCCTGGATGAGGTGGATGCCGACGACATGGTGCGAGAAGACGAGCCGGGCGCCTACGAAGGCGGCGGACCCAAGCAGCCTCGGGACTGATCGGGGCTGGTGTAAGGATGGGAAAGCGGGCGCCTCTGGCGCCCGTTTTTTTTATGCTAGGGCGCCGCCGCAGCTCGATCCCTGGCCGGCGGTGCAGCCGTAGCAGTGGTCGGCAACGCCGATGCGGCGCGGCAGTTCGCCGCTTTCGAGCAGGTCGTCGAGGTGGGTGGCCTCTTCCTTGCCTTCCAGCGGCAGGCCCAGCATCTGGTTGAAGTCGCAGTCGTATAGATAGCCGCGGTAGTCCACGCTGAGCAGGCTGCGGCACATCACGGCCTTGAGGTTGTCGGCC
>JAZBPT010000133.1:0-16234 GCA_036351755.1 Wenzhouxiangella sp.
TGCCGGCCACGGTGGCCGAATGCACGACGGTACTGAACCCGGAGTCGGTGGCAATTTCGAGGAAGTAGTCGTCTGCATCCGCGCTTGCCGACCACTCCAGCACGGGCGGGACGGATACCCCCGTTGCACCGTTGGCCGGTAGCTGCAGCCCGGGTGCGCCGGGTGCGCCCGCAAACAACGCCAGGGCGGCCGAGGTTTCGGCGGTGTTGCCGGGATCGCCGGAATCGGTGGCGGTGAAATTCAGGGTGTAGGAACCGCTGGCAGCCGATCCCAGGCTGGAAAGCGTGTACACGCTGTCGACGTCGGGAAACACCACGGGATCGTCGCTGAAGCTGCCCGAGGCGCCGGCGGGAAGCCCGGAGACCGACAGGTCCGTCGTGCCGCCGAACTGATCGCTCAGGGTAAGCGTGAAGTCCTGGCTGCCCTGGGTGGTGCACAGGCTGACTCCGGCCGGATCGACCTGGATGCCGTTGCCGCCCAACTCGCCGGTCATCACCACGGCGAAGTCCTGGCCGCTGAGGTTCTGGGGGTTCTGGGCGGTACTTACCGAGGTCACTTCGATCTGCCACTGGCCGGTCATCGGCGAGTCGACGAAGGCGTTTTCGACGTTGTTGATGGCATCGCGTCCGGCCGGGTTGGGCGCCGACCAGGCGCCGGTGAACTGGTTGCCGCGATAGATCGTGCCGTCGGGCGCGGTGACGATCAGGTCGAGATCGTTGACGTGGCAGGGATCGCAGCCGCCGGTGCCCGGCGGATCGGTCCAGACCATGGTCACGCGGAAGGGCTCGCTCGAGGACTGCACGCTGACCGTGGTGGTCCAGCTCTCGCCGGTCGACAGGTGATCGACCGCATCCTGGTCCAGGTACTGAATCCCGTCGGCGACGGGGCCTTCGATGGCCTTGCGCAGGTTGATCCGACCCCAGCCCTGATCCATGGAGGGGAAGCCGAATCCCATGTCGGTGGCGGTGTTGATCAGCGCGGCCTTGACCAGCGCGGGGCTGGGCATCTGGCCGTGGCGATCGAGATGGGCTTCCATGAACACGGCGGCGGCGCCGGTGACCACGGGGCTGGCCATGGAGGTGCCGGGCATGATGGCGTATTCGCTGCCCGTCCAGGACTGGTCCCAGGGGTTGGAAGCCTGGGGATCGCCGCTGTCGGTCGACAGGATGTCGGTGCCGGGTGCGACCACGTCGGGCTTGATGCGCTGCTGGGCCGGACCGCGCCCCGAAAAGCAGGCCATGTTGTTGATGTTGGGGCCGCTGCACTGGCTCGGGATGTAGCTGCCGCAGCGATCGCTCTGCGAGGCGCCGACGGTGATGGCGTTCTTGGCGTTGCCGGGGGCGCCGATCGTTCCGCTGCCGGGGCCGTCGTTACCGGCCGCGAAGATGATCGACATCTGATCCGAGATGGACGTGGACGGGTCGGCATCGCGCACGGCGGCGTCGATGTCGGCGCTCTGGCTGAAGTAATCGTAGTTGGAGCCGTAGCCCCAGGAGTTGTTGGTCAGGTCGGAGCCCTGCTGGGCATGCCACTGCATCATGTCCGTCTCGGTGGCGCTGCCGCCGTCGAAGATGTTGTTGTGGGCGATGCTGGCATTCCACGCGATGCCCCGCGCATCCGGCAGCGGTGTGGTCTGGTCACCGCAGCTCGAGGTGTTGGTCGGCGAAGGCGCGGCGCCCCGGCCCGCGACCGTTCCGGTCACGTGCGTGCCGTGCGCATTGTCGGTGTTGGTGGCGGCACCCAGGAAGGCGACCACGCTGCCGGCCGGGAAGTCCGGGTGGCTCTGGTCCATCCCCGAATCGTTGACGCCGGCGATGATGCCCGCGCCGGTGTAGCCCAGCCCGGGGTCATTCCAGACCGGCTCGACATTGGTGATGTAGTCCTTTGCCGCCAGGTTGTTGAACGGCGTGCGCGGATACTCGCCGTGAACGAAGGCGACTGCCGGGATTGAATCCAGCACCCGGCTGATGCCCGCCGGCGAGGCAAGATACTGGCCCGTGCGCTTTCCGGCCTGGAATTCGGGCCCGCGGTTGAGAATGGCGTTCACCCGCCGCTGGACGCCGGGGATATCGGCATCGGCGTGGAAGACGACGCGGACCACCGCCTCGCCCCCCTGGATACGCACGCCAAGATCTCTCGCGGCGGCCTGACCCGACAGCCACTCGCCGATCCTCGGCGAAATCCGGGCCTGGTCGGGAAGCGGCAGCGCGTGGCGAATTACGCGGAAACCTTCCGATGTGGTGATCGCGGCGGCGGCCGCGGCAACGCTGCTGCTGTCGCCGCGAACCAGCAGGCCGTAAGGCGTCGCGTGATCCACGATGACCAGGCCGAAGCGTTCGATCGCCGCCTTCCAGGCGGGATCCATCGGGCCGACCAGGCCCAGCAGCGCGTAGCCGTTGGAGAAATCCGCAAGCCTGGCGGGATCGTGCCCTTCCAGGCTGCCATGCCAGGCCCGGTAGCCGAGCGAATCGTGATCCTCCAGTTCGCTGCTCGCCGCATGCAGTTGCGGGCTCAGCGCTCCGACGGGCACCCGAACCAGCGAGCGGTCCCGGTAGCTGTGCACCAGCTCCGATTGCGACGGCAGTTGGGACAGCATGGCGCGGGGCACCATGAAATGGTCTTTTTCGCTTTCTGTCTTGCCTGCCATCTGCGACGGCTTTGACGGTGCGGCCGGGGGTGTCGAAACACCCTCGGCACCGAACGCGACAGGTGAAAGAAACAGGGCCCCGAGAACCAGGGTGAGCGCCAGGGCGCGCAGGCCATCGAACTTCTGCTTGATCATTTGAATTCCGTCCGTCCCGCATCCGGGACGCGGGTGTTGTGCTTGAGAACCGGGATGACGCGTGCTCGAAAATCGGCCCATCCTGGATGGCTGCCGACAGGCCGTTTGCACGACAGGAAGGGGGCCGTGTGGGCAGTTCCCTCGAGATCGCGATCCCATTCGCTATGGAACCCCCGACCTGAAACCGCGCGACCAAACGCCCCCGTGGCCCCTCAAGGCGCCGATTTTGCGGTGATTCCGTGTTCTTTAATAAGTAGCACGGCGCCCCGGCAAAGGCAAACCAGGCGCCGGAGCCCACACGCCCTACCCGCGCAGGGCGCGGATGAGCTCGGCGTAGTCGCCCTGCCCGAAGATGGCCGAGCGATCCTGGAAAACCAGGGATATCGGTCAACGTCCGGGGCGGCCATTCACCAGGCGGCTCCAGACGCCGGCGGCCCGCCGCCAGCGCGGCGACGTACGGCGTCGCAACGTTTCGGCCTGCGGCAGCAGTTCAGCAAAAAGCAGGCACTGCCAGCGCTGCGTGAGCGCAGGCACATCGAACGCCCGCGCACGACGAAAGCCGTTCTCGACCATGGCCCGATAGAGCTCCGGCTTTTCCTTGAGCGATCGTAATGCGGCAAGCGCGTGCTTGGCATCGGCGGCAATCAGGAAGTCCAGCTCGGATTCGCGCAAAGCCAGATAGGCGGACTCCGGGCCCAGGATCGCGGGCACGCCCGCCTGCCAGGCATTGATCAGCTTGGTGGCTGGTTTGCCGGGATAAGCGTCGCGGCGTGGTGGCCGCACGGCCAGGACGGCGTCGACGAACCGGAAATCGCGCCAATCCTGCGGCGCCTCCCCGCCCTCGCTGACCGACGAGGCGTCATGCCAGCTCAGCCCCATCGCTTGCAGCGCACGGTCCCACTCGGGGCCAGCGAATTCCGGATGCAGACTCTTGCGCACGCCCTTGAACGCGACGTTTTCCAGCCGGACGCCACGCCCCGCTTCACGCGCGATCAGTCCCGGCTGAGGCCAGTGCGGCATCGCGATCCGCCGCGGCGAGTCGGCCAGAACGGGATTCTGGAGGATTTCGACGTCAGCCAGATCAACCTCGTGGCGATCGCCACGAACGCCGACCAGCAGGCAACGGCATTGCTTCGTCCAGAGCCGCTGAATCTGCCGCTTGTGCGCGGCATAAAAGACCGCCAGACCATCCTCGGGGAGTTGACTGCTCAGCGCTACGTCCGCCCCGACGGCACGCAGGCGCAGGTAGGTCTGCAGAATCCAGGATTGTTGCGCGTTCTTGAACCTCGTCCAGTCCCGGTCAACATCCAGCTTCGAGGCGTCCCGGGGCATCTCGTCGTCCGGCAGGAAGAAAGTGACGGTCACGACGGCAGCCCCAGGATGTCCGCGATACGCTCGAGAATGCGCGGAAGTCCGGGTTCGAGTTGCAATGCCCGGCGGGCCTCAGTACATGCCGTACCCAACCCGTCTTCGGAATGGAAGCGGATCGCCTGGGCGGCCAGTTCATCCGCATTCCTCCCTCCTTCCAGCAGGACGCCGGCCGCTGCCAGTTCGCGCACCCGTGCCCGTTGGTCGCTACCGCCCAGGGGCACGGCCACCACCGGCCTGTCGAGCGCCAGTGCCTGGCCAACCAGGCTGCCACCCCCGGTGACGGCCAGCGAGCATCCGGCGAGCGCATTGGCGAATTCCTGGGGTGGCAACTGGCCAATGACCGGCACGGTATGCTCGCCGGCGGAT
Source organism: Wenzhouxiangella sp. (assembly GCA_036351755.1). Classification (GTDB taxonomy): domain Bacteria; phylum Pseudomonadota; class Gammaproteobacteria; order Xanthomonadales; family Wenzhouxiangellaceae; genus Wenzhouxiangella. Next base: position 4,520 of record JAZBPT010000133.1, read on the forward strand.
AAATCGGCGCCGGGGCCGCAGACGACAACCGCTCGCCGCCCGGTGGCTCGGACGTAGCGAGTCGCCGCGGCCCGGTATACCTCGACCACCTCTCCCCCACCCGTGGCGCCACCGCCCGGCGCGAAGAGCGCATAGTCGTCGCCGACCAGGTCGGCGGCCGGGTTGGGCACCGCCTGCGGCGATGGGAAGATCGGACCCATGAATCGATGTTGCGTGGCCGGCGCGATCTTCCGGACAAAACGCTCACGCATACTGAGCCGTCGCGGCTGCGAGATCGGATCGCCCACGAGCCACGCTTCATCCAGATTGCGCATGCGCCGCATCGAGAAGGCCCGGCGGCGGGAACTCGGGCGGGATGAGATGAAGACGGTTGCGGCACCCAACTCGCGGGCACGACGCAGCAGGTTTGCACGTCCCCCACTGTCGAAGATGACCAATCGCGGGCGACAGTCGTCAAGCAGTTTGGCCACGCCTTCGACATCGAAGGTCGGCGAGCCCGACAGCAAGGCAATGCCCAGTCCAGACTCCTCCGGGCCGGCTTGGTGTCGGCTGATTGCGAGCTTCATGGAAAGCCGCGGCCAACGCGCACTGACCGCCCGGGCGATGATCTTGCAGCGCGCAATCTCACCATAACCAAGAGAGCCGGAGACCGGAAGGAACAAGATATCCACGGCCTGTTCGCTGCGCTCTTTATTCGTCACGGCATTCCCCGACATCCGATCCACAAGCGTACCGTATCGGCAAGGGAATGCCGCGATGCCTGGCCGCAACGACTGACCGAAGGGACGGGCAACGCGCCCGGCATGAGCGACCGGTTCTGGCTGCGGACCGACGGCACGACGAACGCCGTCGGAAGCGGCGCAACTTGAATCGCGCTCCCTATCCGCGCAGTGCGCGGATGACCTCGGCGTAGTCGTCCTGCCCGAAGATCGCCGAGCCGGCGACCAGGGTGTCGGCGCCGGCTTCCCGGATCTCGGCAGCGTTGTCGGGCTTGACCCCGCCGTCGATCTCCAGGCGGATGTCGCGGCCGGAGTCGTCGATGACCTTGCGGGCGCGCTTGAGTTTCTCCAGCGCGGCGGGGATGAACTTCTGGCCGCCGAAGCCCGGGTTGACCGACATGATCAGCACCAGGTCGACCTTGTCGATGACCCACTCGAGGATGTCGAGCGGCGTGGCCGGGTTGAACACCAGGCCGGCCTGGCAGCCCTGTTCGCGAATCAGCGCGAGCGTGCGGTCGACGTGCTCGCTGGCTTCGGGGTGGAAGCTGATCACGCTCGCGCCCGCCTTGGCGAAGTCGGGGATGATGCGGTCGACCGGCTTGACCATCAGGTGGACGTCGATAGGGGCGGTGATGCCGTGGTTTCTCAATGCCTGGCAGACCATCGGGCCGATGGTCAGGTTGGGCACGTAGTGGTTGTCCATGACGTCGAAATGCACCCAGTCGGCGCCGGCTTTCAGGACGTTGTCGACTTCCTCGCCCAGGCGGGCGAAATCGGCGGAGAGAATGCTCGGGGCGATCAGGGTGGATTGCTTCATGGCTGGTCGGCGCGCGTATAATTCAGGGCGAATTTCCATTGTACCCGCCATCGTGAGCGACTACCCCGTTCCGCCGCTGGAATTGCTGCACCAGGGCAAGGTGCGCGACATCTACGCCGTCGACGACGATCGCCTGCTGATCGTCGCCTCCGACCGCCTGTCCGCCTTCGACGTGGTGCTGCCCGACCCGATTCCGGGCAAGGGCGAGATCCTCACGCGCATCTCCAAGTTCTGGTTCAGCCAGTTCGCCGACCTGGTGCCCAACCACCTGCTCGACGAAGACCTGTCCGGCATTGTCGGTAGCGCGGAGCTGGCCGCCGATCTCGAGCCGCGCAGCATGCTGGTGCGGCGCCTGAGGTCGCTGCCGGTCGAGGCGATCGTGCGCGGCTACATGGCGGGTTCGGGCTGGAAGGACTACCAGAAGAACGGCGGCATCTGCGGCATCGAACTGCCCGCCGGCCTGGAGCAGGCGGCCGCCCTGCCCGACCCGATCTTCACGCCCTCGACCAAGGCGGCGGTGGGCGACCACGACGAAAACATCGACATGGCGGCCATGCAGGAGGCCATCGGCGCCGACCTCGCACTTCGCATCCGCGACATCTCGCTGGCGATCTATCGCCGCGCGGCGGCGTTTGCGCGCGACCGCGGCATCATCATCGCCGACACCAAGTTCGAGTTCGGCGTCGACGGCGACGGCGAGCTCTACCTGATCGACGAGCTGCTCACGCCCGACAGCTCGCGCTTCTGGCCGGTGGACGAATGGCGTCTGGGCATCAGTCCGCCGAGCTTCGACAAGCAGTTCGTGCGCGACTACCTGGAAACACTGGACTGGGACAAGACCGCGCCGGGCCCGGCGCTGCCCGCCGAAATCGTCGAGCAGACCATGGCGCGCTACCGCGAGGCCGAAAGACGACTGCTGGCCGATGATTGAAGCGGCGGCCACGCGCGTCGCGGCCGATTCGATCCTGAGCCGCCTGACCGGCGCGGTGCTGTTCGGCACCCTGGCGCTGGGCCTGGTGGTGCCCAACGCGGTGGATGTCGGCCTGGTCGCCCTGGTGCTGCTGGCCCTGGGCTGGCTGGCCGGTTCCGGCCGGCTGCGCGGGCCCGGCCTGGGCCGCCTGGAGCGCTTCTACCTGCTGATGCCGCTGCTGTTCTTGCTGGCCTGGCTGGCCGCCTGGTGGCTGCACGGCACCGCACCCGTCGGCATGACCACGGCCGAGCGCCTGCCCAAGCTGCTGGCCATCGTGCCGCTTTATCTGTTCCTGCGGCGCGTCGACGGCCTCGACAGCGCCTGGTGGAACGGCCTGGTGGCGGGCTGTCTGGTCGCCGGCGGCTATGCGCTCTGGTACACCGGGACCGGCCAGGAGTCGATGCACGGCGCCCGGGTCACCGGGCCCACCAACCCGATCTACTTCGGCGGGCTGTCGCTGGCCTACGGCTTGATGCTGATTCCGCGCCTGGCCGACGAGCGCCAGTCGACGCCGGCGCGGGTGCTGACCATCGCCGCCATCGTGCTGGCCTTCGTGGCCAACGCCCTGTCGGGTTCGCGCGGGGCCTGGCTGGCCATCCCCGCCCTGCTGTGCATCTACCTGTTCACCGCCGGCGCCGGCCAGCCGCTGCGCTGGCGCCTGGGCGTGCCCTTCGTGATCGCGGCGCTGAGCCTGGTGGTGCTGCTCACCCCCGTCCTGCCGATGAGCGATCGCCTGGACGAAACCCTGGCCGAGTTGAGCCTGATCGCAGAAGGCGGCAACGGCAACGGCGGCTTCGGGCTGCGCGTTCAGCTGTGGGAGGTCGCCGGGGGCCTTATCGGCGCCGAGCCGCTGACCGGCACCGGGCCCGGCAGCTTCCGCCTGGCATTGGTCGAGTCGGTGCAGGCCGGCGACTTCAGCAAGGGGTTGCTGCGCTACGATCACCCGCACAGCCAGTATCTCTCGGCCCTGATCGACGGCGGCATCGGCCTGCTGGCGGTGCTGGCGATGCTGTTCGCCGCGCCGATCCTGCTGGTCTCGGGCTTGAGCCGACGCTACTCGCGGCAGTGTCGCTACCTGGCCTGGTGCGCGCTGGCCGGCGGCGTGGTGCTGGCCGTCATGGCCCTGTCGGAATCGATCTTCGAGCGCAGCGCGGGCGTGGTCTGGTATGCCCTGCTGACGTCCGTGTCCGCAGCCCTGGCCGTGGGCAGCGGTCACCAGGCGCCGGACTAGCGCTCGGCCAGGGCCAGCAGCCGCTCGGCCACCCGGCCAGTCATCTCCGCCGTCCCCAGCGCGCGCTGGCGCGCCACCAGGGCCCGCGCCCGTTCGGGCGATGCGAGCAGGTTGCCGGCGCGTTCGGCCAGTTCACCCGCCTCCAGCGCCGAGCCTTCGACCAGGCCGGCTTTCTCCAGGTCGCGGATGCGCTGCGCCTGGTCGTTGCCGCCGGCCGGAATCATCACCGCGGGAACGGCCGCGGCCAGCACCTGGGCGCTGAGCATGCTGCCCGCCCCGGTCACCGCCAGGCGGGCGTCGGCCAGCAGGGCGCCCAGGGCCGCGGTGGGCAGTGAATCGACCAGGCGCAGCTGCTCGTGCTCGCGCAAGCTTCCGCGGTACTGCGGCCCGAGCACGACGACGGCCTCGATATCGACGGCGGCGACCAGGCGCTCGGCGGCCTCGACCAGGATCTCCGGCACGGGCCGGCCGTTGTCGACGTAGCCGCCCCCGCCGGCGACGAACACCGCGTAGGGCTTGCCCGCTTCCGGCAGGCGGTCGCGCCAGGGCGCCAGGGCCTCGCGGTCGGGTGCGGGGACGATGCCCGGCACGACCTCGGCGCGGGCGCCGCCGGAGAGGGCCAGCAGCAGGCGCTCGTACCATTTCAGGCGCGGCGGGCGGCCGCTGACGTCGACGGCCAGGTGCAGGTCGGTCCAGCGCAGTTGCCGCAAACGGAATCCCTTGAGCCGCTTGTGCGGCCGGTCGCTGATCCAGACGACCCGCGCGCCGGCCTTCTTCAGCGCTCGAAACTGGCGCACGCGGCCGGTGCAGTCGAAGACCGCCAGGTCCGGTCGCAGCGAATCGATCAGGCGCAGCACCTCATCGCCGGCGCGGGCCGGGGTGTCGGCGATCTCGTGATAGGTGAAGTTCGGATCGCGCTCGACGTCGGCTTCGCGATGGAGCAGGAAATCGATGCGCGCGCCCGGCGCGAGCTCGGCGACGGCGCGCGCCAGGGTCAGGCCGCGGTAGTACTCGCCGCTGCCGCCCGGCCCGCTGGCGGGCGCGAACAGCAGGCGCGGCGCCGGCGCGTTCATGCGCGCTTCCCCTTCTTGCGGCGCCGGTTGCGGCTGGCCCGGATGCCGGGATAACGGTCGTCCTCGCCCGCCGGGGCGGTCTTGAAGCGCCGGTGCACCCAGAAGTACTGAGCCGGATCGCGCCGGATATGGCGCTCGAGGAAGGCGTTGAAGCGCGCCAGGTCCTGTTCGTCGTCACCGCTGGGAAAGCCCTCGAAGGGCGCCTCGATGGTGACCGTCACCCGGCCGGTTTCGGGATCGCGCATGGGCCACATCGGCAAGACGACGGCGTTGCCCATGCGGGCCATGTTGGGAATGCCGGTGGCGGTGGCCGTGGCCAGGCCGAAGAAGGGGGCGAAGACCGAGCGCTGCGGGCCGAAGTCCTGGTCGGGCGCATACCAGAGCAGCTTGCCCGAGCGCAGGTGGCGCACCATGGCGCGCAGTTCGTTGCGGCGGAACATGCCCTGCGCGTAGCGCAACCGGCCGTTGTTCTGGAAGCTCTCCAGCGCCCGGTTGCGCTGCGGGCGATAGACGCCCCAGGTCGGCCAGTGCTCGCACAGCAGGCGGCCGCCGAGTTCCAGCGAAGTGGAATGGCCGGTCAGCAGCAGGATGCCGCGGCCGGTCTCGCGGGCGCGCTCGAGGTGTTCGAGGCCCTCGACCGTGCCGAAGCGCTCGTCGAGCCGGCCCGGGCGGCACCAGGCGATGGCGCCTTCGGCCAGCATCTCGGCCAGGAAGCGGAAGTGGCGCTTGACGATGCGCGCACGCTCGTACGGCGCCAGTTCCGGGTAGCACAGCTCGATGTTGCGCTCGGCGATGCGCCGGCGCGAAGGCATCACGCGGGCGAAAAGCGGGCCCAGCGGGCGGACCACGGCCCGGGCCGCGCGCGGCGGCATCAGGCCGAGCAGGCGCACGGGCTGCAGCAATAGCCAGGTCAGGAGTTCGCTCATGCGGGTTTCTGGTCCTCGATCCACGGCGCGGGGCCCGGGCCCGGTTCATGCAGTAAACTCGTCGCCGTCATGCTCGCAGTCTACCGTTTGCTCGTTCTTCTCGCCGCGCCGCTGGCACTGGCCTGGTTTCGCTGGCGCATTCCCGGCCCGGCCGGGCTGCGCGCTCACTGGCGCGAGCGCCTGGGCCGCCTGCCCGAAGCCGATCGCCCGGCGCTTTGGATCCACGCCGCCTCGGTGGGCGAAATCAACGCCGTTGCCGGCCTGGTCACCGCCCTGCTCGAGCGCTATCCCGAAGAGCGCGTGGTCATCAGCACGATCACCGTCACCGGCCGCGCCGAGGCCATCCGGCGATTCGGCGACGGCAACGACAATAATCACGACAATCGGGTCGAAACCGTTTTCACGCCGCTGGACATGCCCTGGATCGTCGGCCGCTGGCTCTCGCGGGTGCGCCCGCGGCTGGCAATGGTAGCCGAAACCGAGATCTGGCCGGAGCTCTATCGCGGCTGCCGCAAGCGCGAGATCCCGATGGTGCTGGTCAACGCCCGGCTGGCTCATAAAGCCATGCGGCGCTACCGGCGCTTTCGCTCCCTGTTCGCTGCCTCGCTGGCCGCCGTCGACCTCGCGGTCTGCCAGAGCGAGCAGGACGCCGAGCGATTCCGCGAGCTGGGCCTGGACGACTCACGGGTGGCCATGGCCGGCAACCTCAAGTTCGACAGCGCAATTCCCCAGGATCTCGGCGAGACCGTGCGCCGGCTGCGCGAGCAGTGGGGCGAGCGCCCGACCTGGGTGGCCGGCAGCACGCGCCCGGGCGAGGAAGACATCGTGCTGACCGCGCACGCAAAACTGCGCGAGCAACGCCCCGACGCCCTGCTGGTTCTGGCGCCGCGTCACCCCGATCGAAGCGACGAGATCCGCTCGCTGATCGAGCGCGCCGGCCTGCGGCAGCAGCCGATCGGCGAGGCGGTCGAGCCCGGCACCGGCGTGGTGCTCGTCGATCGGATCGGGGTGCTGGTGTCGTGCTATGCGGCCGCGCCGGCGGCCTTCGTCGGCGGCAGCCTGGTCGACATCGGCGGGCACAACCTGCTCGAGCCGGCGGCCTTCGGCAAGGCGGTGATCGCCGGGCCGCACCTGCACCAGCAGGCCGACTCGGCCGCGGCGCTGCGCGAGGCTGGTGCCTTGATCGAAGTGAGCGATGCGGAGGGACTCGCCGAGGCCGTCGAGTCGATCTGGAGCGACCCCCAGCGCGCGCTGGAATACGGCAGCGCGGCGCTGAAGGTAGTGGAGAACGGGCGCGGCAGCGTCCGCCGCACCCTCCGGTTCATCGAGCCGTTTCTGCGCTAGCGGGAATCGTCCCGCCGACGAGAATCAGCCTTCGCCGCCGGTTTCGGTCAGCAGCTGGTTGACGCGGGCCAGGTCTTCTTCTTCCAGCACGCCGGCCGACTGGCGCAGGCGCAGCTGGTTGAGGATGAACTGGTGGCGGGCGTCGGAGTAGTTGCGCTCGGCCTGGAAGTAGCGCTGCTCGGCGTTGAGCACGTCCACGATCGTGCGCGTACCCACCTCGAAGCCGGCGTTGGTGGCTTCCAGGGCACTCTCGGCCGAGATCAGGGCCTGGCGGCGCGCCTCGACTTCCTGGATGCCCGCGACGATGGCGCGGTAGGCCGTTTCGGTCTCGCGCTTGATGGAACGCTCGACCGACGAAAGCGTCGCGTCGGCGGCGCGCAGGGAATAGCCGGCCTGCTGGCGCCGCGACTGCGTAGCGAAGCCGGAGAAGATCGGGACGTTCAGCGTCACATTCACTTCCCAGCCCGTACTGCCGATCGTGCCTGACTCCAGCTGCTCCTGGGTGATCGGATTGACCGCCACGGCGTCATTGTCGGTGAAATCGTTGTAACCGGCAGTCAGGTCGACCGTCGGAAAGTGTCCGGCGCGCGCGATGCGCAGATCGGCCTGGGCCACATCGACCTGCGAGCGCTGCTGCAGGACACTCGGGTTGAATTCCAGGGCCTGGGCCACCCACTCCTCGACGTCGGAGGGCTCGGGCATGTCCAGGGGGATGTCCTGGGCCAGGCGGGCGAAGTTCTCGAACCAGGCGCCGGCCACTTCGCGCAGCGCATCGCGGGCGTCCTCGACGGCGTTCTCGGCGACGATGACGCGGGCGCGGGCGGCGTCGTAGACGGCGCGGGCTTCGTGCACGTCGGTGACGGCGGCCAGGCCCACTTCGAAGCGCTGCTCGGCCTGCTCGAACTGGCGCTTGAGCGCCGTTTCCTCAGCCTTGGCAAATCGCACCGAGTCGAGTGCCGTCAGCACATCGAAGTAACGCTGCGAAACCCGGAACAGGAAGTTCTGCCAGGCCTCGCGGTACTGCGCTTCAGCCACGCTGACCTCGGCCTGGCTTCGGTCGAGCTGGCCGTAGTTAGCGTCGTCGTAGATGCTCTGACGCAGCTGGATCTGCCAGCTTTCCGTATCGGTATCCCGGGAAGGCGATTCGATTCCCTCGACGGAGCGCGTCGAGGACCCCTGGGTGACGCCCGCCGAACCCGTGACCGTGGGCAGAAGATTGGCTCGCGCCTGAACGGGGCTCTCCCCGGCGGCCTTGAGGCGCTGCTCGGCGGCGCGGATTTCGGCGTCGTGGCTCTGGGCCAGTTCGTAGACGCCCATCAGGTCGACGGCGCTGGCCGTGCTGCTCAGCCCCAGCGCGAGGGCCAGGGACAGGACGATTTGCTTGCGATTGATCATGATGATTCCGGCTGAAGGTGTTTGATCAGAATTCGAACTGCGGCCGATCCTCGGCACCGATCAGGCGCGGGAGGTCGGTGTCGAACAGGCTCTCGACCTGCCAGTGGTCGGACTCGGTGCGGGTCAGCGTGACCGCTTCCATCACCGGGCTGAAACCGCGAACGGCGAACAGGCGCCCACCCGGCTTGATCCACTTGAGGAAACGCTCGGGCACTTCGGCGGCCGAGCCGGTGACGGCGACCGCGTCAAAGGCCTCGCCCGGGTCGAAATCGCCCAGCGCGTCGGCGTGGCGCGCCTCGATGCCCTCGATGGACAGGCGCTCGTAGCGGCGCTTGGCCCGTTCAGTGAATTCCTCGATGATGTCGATGGTCAGCACCGACGCGCCCAGGTAGGCCAGGCAGGCCGAGACGAAACCGGACCCGGTGCCGATCTCGAGCACACGGTGACCGGGCTGGATCTCCAGGGTCTGCAGCATTCGGCCTTCCTCGATGGGCTTCATCATGACCTGGTCGTGCCCCAGGGGGATGCGCAGGTCGGAGAAGGCCATGCGGCGGTAGTCGGCGGGCGCGAAATCCTCGCGCGGGACTTCGCGCAGGGCATCGAGCACGTGCGGATCGAGCACTTCCCAGGTGCGAACCTGCTGCTCGACCATGTTGACGCGGGCCTGTTCGAGATTGAGCGACATGACTGAATCCGATCGGTTCTTGGCGAATATCAGGGCGCTATTGTACCCGTTCGCGGGTGAGCGAAACTGTGCCAGTGGTCATGAATCCGGCGATCCGGCGGCGAGGCCATTCGAGAGGCCGGAAAGTCAAAATCTTTAAAACGCAAAGACGCAAAGAGGCAAAGAACGCAAAGGAAGATCAAGAGAAAATTACTGCATGAACGCAAGGACCATGTCTCCCGCCCTCGGTACATTGGCTATTGACTCTTGAGAATTCGCACTTTTCTTCGCGTTCTTTGCCTCTTTGCGTCTTTGCGTTTTAAAGATTTTCGAGCCCGGAGTACACTCAACAAGCCTGACCCTGCCGGAGAATTGTCATGCGTATCGTCATTGCCGCCCTGTTGCTGGCCCTCGCCGTGGGGGCGCATGCCGAGTCGTTGGTTTTCGAGAACGTGCGCCTGGTGGATGTCTCCAGCGGCGAGGTGTCGGAGCCGATGCGGCTGGGCGTTCGCGACGGGTTCATCGTCGATGCCGATTCGATCGAGCTGGCCGAGGCCGACGCGATCATCGAGACCGCCGGCTACCTGATTCCCGGGCTGGCGGAGATGCACGCCCACGTGCCGCCGATGCGCGCCGGCGACCAGGTGGTGCACGACACCCTGATGCTGTGGCTGGCCCACGGCATCACGACCATCCGCGGCATGCTCGGCGAGCCGGGCCACCTCGCCCTTCGCCAGCAACTTGCCGACGGGCAAGTGCCGGGGCCGCGGCTGATCACCTCGGGCCCGTCGTTCAACGGCGGTTCGGTGTCCTCTTCCGAGGCCGCCCGGCAAATGGTGCTGGCCCAGCACGAGGCGGGCTACGACCTGCTCAAGCTGCACCCGGGCCTGTGGCCGCAGGCCTTCGAATCCATCGCTGAAACCGCCGACCGGCTGGGCATCGACTACTCCGGCCACGTCTCGGTGGCCGTGGGGCTCGACCGGGTGTTCGCCTCGAATCAGGGCACGATCGATCACCTCGACGGCTACGCCCAGCTGATGGTGCCCGAGGACCACGAGCTTTACGGCACCGACCCGGGCCTGTTCGGCGTCAACCTGATCGACGGCATGGACGAAGGCCGGATTCCCGAGCTGGCCCGCCGCACCGCCGAGGCGGGCGTGGCCAACGTGCCCACGCAGAGCCTGGTCGAGAACTGGGCCACCGGCGACGTCGACGCCATCATGCAGCGCGAGGCCATGCGCTGGATTCCGGTCGAGACGAAGGCGCGCTGGCGCGAACAGGTTGCCCAGCTGCGCGAGAGTTACGAGTCCGGCGAGGACGCGCAGCGCTACGTCGAGCTGCGCCGCCGACTGATCCGCGAACTGAACGACGCCGGCGCCCTGCTCCTGGCCGGCGCCGACTCGCCGCAGATCCTGAGCGTGCCGGGCGACGCCATCCACCATGAATTGAAAATCTACGCCGAATCCGGCCTCACGCCGGCCGAGGCCCTGGCCACGGCGACGACCAACGTGGCCGAATACCTGGGCGAGTCCAACCGCGCCTGCCTCGAACCCGGCTGCGTGGCAGACCTGGTGCTGCTCGAGAACAATCCTCTGGAAGACATCGACAACACCCGCTCCATCCTCGGCGTGATGCGCGCCGGGGAATGGTACGACCGGGAGCGGCTCGACACCGCGCTGGACGAGATCGCTGCGCGGGCGGGTGACGGCTGAAAATCAAAATCTTTGAAACGCAAAGACGCTAAGCAGCGAAGAACGCGAAGAAAGGACACAAAAATCAAAAAGAACAAACCAGGAACCACGGAAATCACGGAAGAGCACGGAAAAACCAGCGTGAATTCAAAAGCCGCTTTCGTGTTCCATTAATCTGTTTCCGTGCATTTCCGTGTCTTCCGTGGTTCCAATGTTCTTTCTTTGCGTGCTTTGCTGCTTTGCGTCTTTGCGTTTATAGGAATTTCCTGCTCCGTGACCACGACCATGCCGAATACCGACTACAACCCGCTGAGCTACGTCGATCGGCTCGACGAGCGCGACCTGCGCGATATCGAGTTGGTGGTGGTTCACGCCACGGAGCTGCCGGACCTGGAGACAGCTCGGGAGTATGGCGAGCGGATTCATTACCGGAATTCGCAGACCGGCAACAGCGGCCATTTCTACATCGACCGCGACGGCACGGTGTATCAGTGGGTGCCGCTGGAGCGCGTGGCGCATCACGTGCGCGGCTACAACAAGAAAAGCATCGGCATCGAACTGGTCAACCGCGGCCGCTGGCCGGACTGGCTGCACAGCCGCCGGCAGGAATGGCCCGAGGACTACAGCGAGGCGCAGATCGAGGCCCTGGCCGAGCTGTTGCAGACACTCAAGACCCGGCTACCCAACCTGGACTACATCGCCGGCCACGACGAACTCGACCCCGGCGTGGTCGACGCCAGCGACAACCCCGCCATCAAGGTCCGCCGCAAGGTCGACCCCGGGCCCTTGTTTCCCTGGGACGAAATCGAAGCGTCGGTCGATCTGAAGCGCTCTGGAACGAAAATCTTTTGAAACGCAAAGACGCAAAGCAGCAAAGAACGCAAA
>JAZBPT010000134.1:0-7334 GCA_036351755.1 Wenzhouxiangella sp.
AAAAGCCCCGGCGAGTGGCCGGGGCTTGTTGATGCATACGGGCGTTGCTATAGGCGTATGCATAGGGACCGAAGGTCCCGGTTCCAGGCAAGGCGCGGGGTGGCTGGTAAGCGCAGCGTACCTTCATGGTACGTGAGCATTGCCAGCCGCCACGCAACGCCGCATGGAGCCGGGAGATTCGGGCCCGGCGGTTACATCATGCCGCCCATTCCGCCCATTCCGCCCATACCACCCATGTCCGGGGCGCCGCCGCCGTCGTCCTTCTGCGGGATTTCGGCAATGGCGCACTCGGTGGTGATCATCAGGCCGGCGACCGAGGAGGCGTTCTGCAGGGCAGTGCGCGTGACCTTGGTCGGGTCGAGAATGCCGGCGTCGATCATGTCGACGAACTCGCCGGTGGCGGCGTTGTAGCCGTAGTTGCCCTCGCCTTCGGCCACCTTGGCGAGAATGACGGAGGGCTCGCCGCCGGAGTTGGACACGATCTTCCTGAGCGGCTCTTCCATGGCGCGCAGGGCGATCTTGATGCCCACGGTCTGGTCGTCGTTGTCGCCGGTGAGCTTCTCGATCGCGGCGCGGGCACGCACCAGGGCGGTACCGCCGCCGGGCACCACGCCTTCCTCAACGGCCGCACGCGTGGCGTGCAGGGCGTCTTCGACGCGGGCCTTCTTCTCCTTCATCTCGACTTCGGTGGCGGCACCGACCTTGATCACGGCCACGCCGCCGGCCAGCTTGGCCACGCGCTCCTGCAGCTTTTCGCGATCGTAGTCGGAGCTGGCGTCCTCGATCTGCGTGCGGATCTGGCCGACCCGGCTTTCGATCGCGGCGGCATCGCCGGCGCCGTCGATGATGGTGGTGTTTTCCTTGTCGATCTGGACCTTCTTGGCCGAGCCGAGCTGGTCGACCGTGGTCTTCTCGAGGCTCATGCCGACTTCCTCGGAGATGACCTGGCCGCCGGTCAGGACTGCCATGTCTTCGAGCATGGCCTTGCGACGATCACCGAAGCCGGGCGCCTTGACGGCCGCGACCTTGACGGTGCCGCGCAGGTTGTTGACCACCAGGGTGGCCAGGGCTTCGCCCTCGATGTCCTCGGCACAGATCAGCAGGCTGCGGGACTGCTTGGCCGCGCCTTCGAGGATCGGCAGCAGTTCGCGCACGTTGGAGATCTTCTTGTCGTGCAGCAGGATGTAGGGGTTCTCCAGCTCGACCTGCATGGTCTGCTGGTCGGTCACGAAGTAGGGCGAAAGGTAGCCGCGGTCGAACTGCATGCCCTCGACGACGTCGAGTTCGTTGCTCAGCGACTGGCCTTCCTCGACCGTGATCACGCCTTCCTTGCCGACCTTGTTCATCGCCTCGGCGATGATCTTGCCGACTTCCTCGTCGCTGTTGGCCGAGATGGTGCCGACCTGGGCGATGCCCTTGTCGGTATCGCAGGGGGTGGAGAGCTTCTTGAGCTCCTCGGTGGCGGCGCGCACGGCCTTGTCGATGCCGCGCTTGAGGTCCATCGGGTTCATGCCGGCGGCGACCGACTTCAGGCCTTCGCGCAGCATGGAGTGGGCCAGCACGGTGGCGGTGGTGGTGCCGTCGCCGGCCTCATCGGAGGTCTGCGAGGCGACTTCCTTGACCATCTGGGCACCCATGTTCTCGAACTTGTCTTCCAGTTCGATTTCCTTGGCCACGGACACGCCGTCCTTGGTCATGGTCGGGGCACCGAAGCTCTTTTCGAGCAGGACGTTGCGGCCCTTGGGGCCCAGCGTCACGCTGACCGCGCGGGCCAGCACGTCCACGCCCTTGAGGACCTTGTTGCGGGCGTCTTCGGAAAATCGGATTTCTTTGGCGCTCATGATTTATTCCTCTGAATCTTGAGTCTTTGGGATGTCAGGTTGGTTCGCGGGCGGTCGATTCAGGAATCGATGACGGCCATGATGTCGTCTTCACGCATCACGAGCAGCTCGTCGTCGTCGACCTTGACCTCGGTGCCGGAATACTTGCCGAACAGCACCGTGTCGCCCACCTTCACATCCAGCGCACGCTGTTCCCCGTTGTCGAGGATCTTGCCGTTGCCGACCGCGATCACCTCGCCGCGAATCGGTTTTTCGGTGGCGCTATCGGGAATCACGATCCCGCCGGGGGTGGTGCGCTCTTCTTCCACGCGCTTGACGATGACGCGATCATGCAAAGGACGCAGTTTCATGGGTCTTTCTCCCTTGACTAACGATAGTTTGTGATTAATGACAGGCCGCCCGGAACGGTGCGTTGCCGGTCCGGATGACCCTGCCTGACTTCTGGGCGCGCCGCGGCGGGAGCATTCCTCTGCCGCGACTGCGCCGACGCCTTGCGAAATGGAGCCCCCCGACAGGCATTTCAAGGCTTCGGCATGATGGGAGTTGCACATTTTTGTGCCGGCGACGGCGGCCTGTCAGAATAGCGACGGTTCCATGGGCCCGAACGAGGCGAATCGACATGAGCGACGACATCTGCCTGGTGCTGACGACCTGTCCCGATCGCGAGACGGCTGAACGACTCTCGGCCATGCTGGTCGAACAACGGCTGGCCGCCTGCGTTTCGGCCGGCTCGGAAGTGACTTCGACCTACCCCTGGCAGGGCCGGGTCGAGTGCGAGAGCGAAATTCCGCTGACCATCAAGACCACCCGGGCCAGGGTGGGTGCGCTCAAGCAGGAACTGGTGGCGCACCACCCCTACGACGTCCCGGAGATCCTGGTCGTGCCGGTCAGCGACGGACTGGACGAATATACCCAATGGATTCGGGACTGGATTCAATGACCAAGACCTTCGCGCGCTTCGGCGCCCTGATCGCCCTCCTGTGGGCCTTGCCGGCCGCCTCTCAGGTCAGCCCCGATGATCTCCTGCCGGTCGAGCAGGCCTTCGCGCTCGAAGCGAGCGCCGACGACGGCGAGCTCGTTCTGCACTGGGAGATCGCCGAGGGCTATTACCTCTACCGGCACGCCTTCCGGATCGACGCCCTCGGCGAGGACGTGGCATTCGGCGAGCCGGAGATACCGTCCGGCGAAGCCATGGTCGACGAGTTCTTCGGTGAGACGGAGACCTACCGTGACGCAGTGACCATCCGCGTGCCCGTCGAGGAGAAGCCCGCCGACGGTGCCGTGAGCGCCCGCGTGGCCTTCCAGGGCTGCGCCGACCTGGGGGTTTGCTATCCGCCCCACCGCCAGGAAGTCCGGGTGACCTTGCCCGGGCGATCGGCCGAACCGCCTTCCAGCGCCGGCATTGCGGCGGGCGCCAGCGGCACCGGCAGCGCGCTGGATTCACTTCTGGGGAGCCAGCGCCAGGCCCTGCCCGAGGAACAGGCCTTTCGTGTCGAGGCCATCGCCGATGGCCCCCACGCCCTCCTGGTGCGCGCGACGGCCCGGCCGGACTACTACCTGTATCGCCATTCCTTTGCGTTCCGCATCGAGGGCGAGGGGATCGAGGTGGCCGCCGTCGATCTGCCGGAGGGCGAGGCCAAGACCGACGAGTACTTCGGCGAAACCCGAGTGTATTACGGCGAGGTCGAGATCCCGCTCGAGCTGTCGCGTCCGGCCGAGGGCGAACGCGAGATCACGCTCGAGGCCGATTTCCAGGGCTGCCTCGACGAAGGCATCTGCTATCCGCCGATGACGCGACGCATCCCGGTTACCTTGCCGGCCGCGGCTGCCGGGTCGGCGCCGGCCGAGTCCGTCAACGGGCAGTCCGGCGCCGACGGCGACGAAGTGGCCCCCCGCGAGATTTCCGAAGAGGCGGTCGAGACCGTGCTGCCGCAGTCCGAGCAGGATCGCCTGGCTGTCGCACTGGGCGGGCGGCCGCTGGTGGCCATGGGCCTGTTCCTGCTCGCCGGTGTTCTGCTGGCCTTCACGCCCTGCGTCTTTCCCATGGTGCCGATTCTTTCCGGGCTGATCGCCGGTGAGGGCGAGCGCATGACCACCGGTCGGGCCTTCCGACTGTCGCTGGTCTACGTGCTCGCCATGGCCCTGGTCTACACCCTGTTCGGGATCGTGGCGGGCGTTTTCGGTCAGAACCTGCAGGCCGTCTTCCAGCATCCGGCCGTGCTGATCAGCTTCGCCGCGCTGTTCGTCTTGCTCTCGCTGGCGATGTTCGGTTTCTACGAACTGCAGCTGCCTTCGGGCCTGCAGACCCGGCTCAACGAGATGTCCAATCGCGCCGAGGGCGGCACGCTCATCGGTGC
This sequence comes from Wenzhouxiangella sp., assembly GCA_036351755.1. GTDB lineage: Bacteria > Pseudomonadota > Gammaproteobacteria > Xanthomonadales > Wenzhouxiangellaceae > Wenzhouxiangella. Next base: position 4,199 of record JAZBPT010000134.1, read on the forward strand.
GGCCTTGATGGGCGCGCTCTCCGCACTGGTTGTCGGCCCCTGCGTGGCCCCGGCCCTGATGGGTGCGTTGATCTACATTGGCCAGACCGGCGATGCGGTGCTGGGTGGCCTGGCCCTGTTCTCCATGGCCATCGGCATGGGGATACCGCTGATCATCTGGGGGACATCGGCCGGCAAGCTGTTGCCGCGCGCCGGCGGATGGATGAACGCGGTCAAGGCGGTCTTCGGCGTGGGCCTGCTGGCCCTGGCCATCTGGATGCTCGAGCGGGTGCTGCCTGGCGCGGTGATCATGTTGCTGTGGGGTGCGCTGGCCATCGGCTGCGGCGTCTACCTGGGGGCGCTCACCCGGCTGGAGCCGGCGGCCGACGGCTGGCGCAAGCTTTGGCAGGCCCTGGGCGTGATGCTGCTGGTGTTCGGCATCGCCCAGTTCACCGGCGCGCTCTCGGGGGGGCGGGACTGGACCCGTCCGCTGCACCACCTGGTCGGTTCCGCCGGCGGCGGCATGGTTTCCAAAGCGCCGGCCTTCCGCAAGGTCGAAACCCTTGAGCAGCTCCAGGCGGCCATTGCTGCCTCCGATCGCCCCGTCTTTCTCGACTTCTACGCCGACTGGTGCGTGGATTGCGTTCGCATGGATCGTCGAACCTTCCCGGATCCGGCGGTTGCCGAACGGCTGGACGATTTCACCCTGCTCAAGGCCGACATCACCGCCTACAACGATGAGCACAAGGCGATGCTTCGCGAGTTTGACCTGATCGGCCCGCCGGCCTACCTGTTCTTCGTCGACGGCGAGGAACTGAAGGAATACCGCATGTTCGGATTTCTGGCGCCCGAGGAATTCCTCACACTGCTGGATGAGGTCGCACCATGAAGGGTTGGCGCCTCTGGGTCACGGTCGTCGTGCTGGGCTTCGCGGTCGGCACCGCGCTGGCCTGGCTGACCAACCGCGCCCAGGAGGGCGGCAGTGCGCCCGAGTCCGGCCTGGCCCTGGGCGAGCCGCATCCCGGGTTCGTGCTGCCCGCCCTGGACGGCGGGCGCGTCGATGCGGCGCAGTTCGCCGGCCGCGCCATGCTGGTCAACTTCTGGGCCACCTGGTGCGCCCCCTGCCGCCGCGAGATGCCGGTGCTTCAGGCCGCCAGCGAGCGCCACGGCGAGGCCCTGGCCGTCGTCGGCATCGCCCTGGACGACCCGGAGCCGGTGGCGAATTTCGTGCAAGACCTAGGCATCGACTACACCATCCTCGTCGGCCAGGACGAGGTGCTCGACGTGCAGAGTGCCTGGGGCAACGAAGTCGGCGCGATGCCCTACACGGTGCTGGTGGACGGCGAGGGGATCGTTCGGTGGCTTCATTACGGGGAAGTGACCGCGGAAGAGTTGGACGAAGGCTTGGGTGGCGTTTTGTAGTTCGGCGTAGGATCTGAGCTGTTGACTTGTTCGCTGGTTGGCTCGTTTGCTCGTTCGGCACCTTAGGGCTTGATAGGCCGGCTTCGCCGGGCAAGGAATCCGGGTGGCCGCTAGGATCGCGCAACCAGCCAACCAGCCAACCACCATTCGCCACCGTATCTTCGCCGATCTCCACCGAACGTGTGGACATTTCCCCAGACATGCGGCACACTCGCGGTTCTTTCATGGCAGGAGCCGGCATGAGCGCCGTTCTCGTCGTTCACGGACCCAATCTGAACCTGCTCGGACGGCGCGAGCCCGAGGTCTACGGTGCGGATACGCTGGCCGACATCAACGCGCGCCTGGCGCGCCTGGCGGCCCGCAACGACGTCGACCTGGAGACCTTCCAGTCGAACGCCGAGCACGAGCTGGTCGAGCGTATCCAGGCGGCCGCCGACAACGGCACCGACTGGATCCTGATCAATCCGGCGGCGTTCACCCACACCTCCGTGGCCATCCGCGACGCGCTGGCGGCCGTGGCCCTGCCGTTCATCGAAATTCACTTGAGCAACCCGCATCGCCGAGAGCCGTTCCGGCACCACTCCCACTTCAGCGACCTGGCCGAAGGTGTGGTCGCGGGGCTGGGTGCCGATTCCTACCTCCTGGCGCTGCAGGCTGTCATCAACAAGATCAATGCTTCGGGATAGAACATGGACCTGAGAAAAATCAAGAAACTGATCGAATTGCTCGAGGAATCCGAGCTCGCTGAAATCGAGATTCACGAGGGAGAAGAGTCGGTCCGGCTGATTCGCCATCACGCCCAGCAGGCCGCCCAGGCCACGCACCAGATTCCGGTGTCGGCGCCACCGCCCCAGGCCCCGGCCTCGGCTTCGCAACCGTCCGCAGAGGGTTCCGGGGGCGGCGAGCAAGAAGCCGATTCCGGGGAGTCGCTGCCGGAAGGCGAAGTCGTTCGCTCGCCGATGGTCGGCACCTACTATTCGGCGCCCAACCCCGAGTCCGATCCGTTCGTTCGGGTGGGCAGCAAGGTCACCTCCGGCGACACGCTCTGCCTGGTCGAGGCGATGAAGATGTTCAACCAGATCGAGGCGGAGTTCAGCGGCGAAGTGGTCGCCGTGCTGGTCGAGGACGGGCAGCCCGTCGAGTTCGACGAGCCCCTGTTCGTGATCCGCAAGGGCTGATCCATGGCACCGTTCAAGAAGGTACTCATCGCCAACCGCGGCGAAATCGCGCTACGCATCCTGCGCGCCTGTCACGCCATGGGCATCCGCACTGTGGCGGTTCACTCGACGGTGGATCGCAATCTCAAGCACGTGGGCATGGCTGACGAGTCGGTGTGCATCGGCCCGGCGCCGGCCAACCAGAGCTACCTCAACGTGCCTGCGATCATCGCCGCCATGGAAGTGACCGACGCCGAGGCCGTGCATCCCGGCTACGGCTTCCTGGCGGAGAACGCCGACTTCGCCGAGCGCGTCGAGGAATCGGGTTTCACCTTCATCGGTCCGCGGGCGGAGACCATCCGACTGATGGGCGACAAGGTATCGGCCATCAACGCCATGCGCAAGGCCGGTGTGCCCTGCGTGCCCGGCTCCAACGGGCCCCTGAACGACGACGAGCGGCGCACCCGGAAGCTGGCCGACGAGATCGGCTACCCGGTGCTGATCAAGGCCGCCGCCGGCGGCGGCGGTCGCGGCATGCGCGTGGTCGAGAATCCCGAGGACCTGATCAAGTCGATCAA
>JAZBPT010000135.1:0-5674 GCA_036351755.1 Wenzhouxiangella sp.
CGTGCTCAAGCCCCGCGGCAGTCGGCCCGAGCAACTGGCGGATCTCGCCCTGCGCTTCGCGCGCGGCGGCGGCGACCTGCTCAAGGACGATCAGAACCTGGTCGAAAGCGACGTTCAAGACTTCATAAAAAGAATAAGATTGTGCAGTCAGTCTATTGAAAAAGCTCAGGAAATAACCGGGAGAAGAAGCGTCTATCTGCCGCACGTCGCCGGCAGCGGCGATCACCTGAAAAGACAGCTCGACGCCGTCGCCGAAGCCGGCCTCCACGGTGTCGTGCTCTGCCCCTGGGTGATGGGCCTGGAATCGGCCGCCACGGCAGCGCGGGAATTCGGCCTGATGTGGCTGGCCCATCCGGCCATGGCCGGCAGCCTGACCGAACCTCACGACCGCGGCGTAAGCACCGCGGTGCTGCTGGGAACGCTCGCGCGCGCGGCCGGGGCGGACATCAGCATCTTTCCCGGCAGCGGCGGGCGGATCAGCTCGGGCCACGACGACGAACGCGCCACCTGCCTCGCCCTGACCGCGCCGCTGGGTTCCCTGCGGCCCACCCTGCCGTGCATGGGCGGCGGCAAGAAACTCGAATCGGTGGGCGATGCCGCCAGGCGACTAGGCCCGGATTACGCCGTTCTCGTGGGCGGGGATCTGCTCAGGCAGGGCGACAGGCTGGAGGAGGCGACACGCCAAGCGGTGTCGGAGCTGACAAGCTCCTGAAAACCTCAGTCGCCGCGCGCGCCCGGATCGACGGGGATCGGGTCCATGTCGTCGTCGACGGCGACCATGGCCAGGTGCCCCTCGATGGCGAGCTTCTGCTCGCCGCTGCGGGCATTCTCGAGCATGATCTGAACGCGAACGGTCGCCGAGGTCCGCCCCACGCGGGTGACTTCGCCGATCAGCTCGACGATCGCGCCCTGGGGAATGGGAACCTTGAAGTCCACGCGATCCATCGAGACCGTGACGACCTGGCAGCGCGCGAACCGCGTGGCGGTCAGGAAGGCCACCTCATCCATCCACTGCAGGGCGGTGCCGCCGTAGAGCGTGCCGATGGGATTGGTGTCCTGGGGGAACACCAGCTTGGTGATGCGCGTTATCGACTGCGCGATGCGGTCAGGCTGAACGTCCATCGGGGCAGTATATCGGAGCGACGGGCCGACGGCGGGACAAAAAAGAGCCCCGCGACATCGCGAGGCTCGAACACGGGTTCGGGGCACGAACCCATGGCACAACCATCAGTTGGAAGAATACACCGGGCTCATGCAGCAGCCTTCACACCGCCTCGAAGGCCCTCGGCGTCGAAGACGGTGGCCACGGCGTGCATCACCGAGGCAATGCGCACGGCGTGCTGGACCACATTACTGCCCACTCCGGCCTGCTTGAGCACCTTTTCGTGGCTGTCGATGCACAGGCCGCAGCCGTTGACCGCCGAGACGGCCAGCGACATCAGTTCGAAGTCGGCCTTGTCGATGCCAGGCCGACCGATGACGCTCATCCGAAGCCCGGCCGGCATGCTGCCGTACTCTTCGTTGGACGCCAGGTGAACGAAACGGTAGTAGACATTGTTCATGCCCATGATCGCGGCAGCTGCTTTCGCGGCGTTGAGCCATTCCTCGCCGAGCTTCGGCGTGACTTCTTCTTCGACTGCCGCGAGCAGCTCCTGGTTGCGGGCGGCGATGGCCGTTGCCAGGGCCGTGCCGAGTACCTGCTCGTCGGACATGCCGTCGGGAGCGCGGTCGGGGTCGAGGACATTGCCGATATTGATGCGCAGGTCCTTGGCGTAGTCCGGGATGTGCTGTTTGATGCTGTCGATGCTCATGGAATCACTCGCTTACTGGAATGCGTGGCGTTCGGGAGGTCCCGGACAAGCCGCGCCCGGCGGGCGCGACTTTCCGGGACGGCTTGATTCGACTTCGTCGTTCAAGCCGCCTGCAGGACGTCGTCGCCCGGCTGCCAGTTGCAGGGGCAGAGTTCGTCGGTCTGCAGCGCGTCCAGGATGCGCAGCACTTCCTTCGGGTTGCGGCCCACGCTCATGTCGGTAACCGACACGTGGCGAATGATGCCCTGAGGGTCGACCAGGAAGGTGGCGCGGGTGGCCACACCCTCTTCCGGGTGCAGAATGCCCAGCGCGGAGCTCAGCTCGCGCTTGACGTCGGCGAGCATCGGGATCTGCAGGTCCTTCAGGTCGTCGTGATGCTGGCGCCAGGCCAGGTGCACGAACTCGGTGTCGGTACTCGCGGCGAGAACCTGGCAGTCACGATCGGCAAATTCGTCGGACAGGTCGCTGAAAGCCTTGATTTCGGTCGGGCAGACGAAGGTGAAGTCCTTCGGATAGAAGAACACCAGCTGCCACTTGCCCTCGTAGGTGTTGTTATCGATGTCGGTGAAGGCGGACTCCATGTCCGTGGCCACGGTGGCCTTCAGCTTGTAGTTGGGGAACTTGTCACCAATCGTCAGCATTTTACTGAAACTCCTTGTTTTTTCATTTACTTGAATTAATACATCCGGCGGGCAACTTTGGCACGCCGAACAGTAGGGTCGGGGCGGGCGATGGCCTTTTCAAATTGATTGTCCCAATGAGCCCCATAGTTACTTGATATGATCCCGCCCATGAACCTTCGCGCCCTCCAATACCTCATCGCGCTGGCCGACGTTCGCCACTTCTCGCGCGCGGCAGAGCGCTGTCACGTGAGCCAGCCCACGCTGAGCACGCAGATCCGGAAACTCGAGGACGAACTGGAAGTCCAGTTGGTCGAACGTCACCCCCGCCAGGTGATGCTGACGCCGGTGGGCGAGGAGATCGTCGCTCGCGCGCGCACGCTCCTCGGGGAGATGGAAGCCATCCGCGCCATCGCGCGACGTTCGCGCGACCCCCACAGCGGCACGGTTCGCATCGGAATCTTTCCGACGTTGGCACCCTATTTCCTGCCGCACGTCATCCCGAAAATCCGACAGGCTTTCCCCAGGCTGGCGCTGCGGCTCTACGAGGAGAAGACCGAAGACGTCATCCGCATGCTGGGCGAAGGCAAGCTCGACGCCGGGCTGCTGGCCCTCCCCCTGTCCGAGGAGTGGCTGGAAAGCCGGACCTTGTTCGAAGAGCCGTTCGTGCTCGCCGTTCCCGAGAACCATCCCCTCGCAGCCAGGAAAGAGGTTCTCATGGAGGACCTGGCCGACCAGGAGCTGCTGCTGCTGGAGGACGGCCACTGTCTGCGCGATCAGGCCCTCGAAGTCTGCCAGTTGACCGGTGCCCACGAACAACTGGACTTCCACGCCACCAGCATGGAGACATTGCGGCACATGGTCGCAGCCAATACGGGAATTACCCTGATGCCGACGCTTTCGGTGAAGCCGCCGCTGGCCAATACCGACAACCTCGTCACCCGGCCCTTCCGCGAGCCGGGCCCCAAGCGCACCATCGCGATGGTCTGGCGCAAGTCCTCGGCGCTCGCCGACTTTCTTGACGAACTGGCCCAAATTTTCGCGGCCATCGATCCCGAGCTGCTTGCCCCGCCGGCGAGCACCATAGGCGACTGAATCGAGCGGGACGCAGCGCCGACTATTCCTCGCCCGAGTCCTCGAGTGCCACGAGGAGATCCTCCACCGTCGGCCTCAGGTGCTCGAAGCGATCGCTCTCCAGGGCGAACTGCCAGGGCGAAAGCCGGCCGTCGACGGCGACGATGTCGATCTCGAGTTCGACAGCTGCCTCCTCGGCGGTCACCGACCCGTTCTCGCCTTCTTCGGTCGCAGGGTCCTCCGACGCCCCGGACCCGGATACCGCCTGCTCACCAGCCACCCGGAAGTGCACCCAGTCACCCGCCTCGTCGGAAAACGTGGTCGCCGAGAAGACCATGCCGTCGCGCGTCGTGAACACGGTCTCCACCGCGTCGGCGGGCACCGATGCCGGCTCATGGGGCCGCACGTCGGCCATATTGAGCTTGGCCAGCGCGTTGGCCGTCTGCCTGAGCTGCCAGGCCTGCTTGACCTCGCGATCAGCGGGCGGGTCGAGCATGACCCAGACGCTGCCCTCCGCATCTCCGGGCCGCAGCTCGACATTCTCTTCACCCGGACGCCGCACCGACACTTCGCGGATATCGGCGGCCGGGATGTCCATGATGGCGCGCTCGAGCCACTCCATCCGGTCAACGGGAACGTCGAGGGACCGGCCGGTCAGCCAGGCCTGCTCGCGACCTTCCAGGCGAACGTAACGACCGATCTCCGCCGGGTCCCGCTTGCCGAGGATCAGGGAGGGCACATCGCTGCCTGGGAAACGGAGCAGGATTCCGCCGCCCGCCTCTTCGCCCGGGGACGCCACGCCGAGGCGCGGATACCATTCCGGATTGGCGGTGCGCGCTTCGAGCCGGCGCGCGGCGGCCAGGTCGCGTAACAGGTCGTGAATGCGTGCGAAGTCCGCTTCGTAGTCGTACTTCTCGCGCATGCGCCATCGCTCCCGCGCCCGATGCAGGGTCGCGACCGTCCGGCCGTCGGGGGCGACGATCTCCACGGCGTCGATTTCGTTGATCCGTTCGGCCAGTCCGGGCAGGAGTTCGCCGTCGCGGTCACCGGAAACCGGCTCGGGCGCCCGGTCGACGAGCAGAAGCGTCAGAACCACGACGAGCAACGTGGCCGTTCCCAGAATGAGGAGATTGCGAGCGTTCATGCCTGCCCCCCTTCCTGCAATGCGCGTGCTCGTCGCTGGCGCCCGCGGCGCCAGGCCATCCCCAGGGCGAACAGCGTCACAAGCGCCGGCATCAGAACGATGTTGACGATCTTTATGCGCGTGCCCAGGGCCTCGATCTCCTCGTCGAGCTCCCGGCGCACCTGGCGCAGCTGTCGCCGAATCTCGAGGCGTTTGTCCATGAACCGGTCGAGTTCGGCTTCCTGCTCTTCGGTCAGGATGTCCAGGTCGGTGTCTCCCCGCGCCTGTTGAAGCTCGGTCAATCGCTGCTCGGCTTCGGCCAGCTCCGCTTCCAGGCGCTGTTCGGTGGCACGCAGGTTCTGCTCGGCCTCGCGGCGCAGGGATTCGACCAGGGTGAAGGGTCGGTTCGACGTCGCCCTCGAACGAACGCTGATCAGGTCGGCATTGCCGATGAGGTTGTCGATGGCGTTGATGACAAAATCGCCGTTGTCGGCAAAGGGTTCGAGCATGGTCGTACCGAAGAAGCGCTGGCGCGACACCCAGTAGCGGTCGGCGAGCATGTCGACATCGGCGACCACGATCGCGTTGAGCGCATAGTGCGACGAAGCGTCCCCGGGCGCCTGTCCGCCTGCATCTTCGTCATCCGCGCCTTCGTCTGCGCTCGCCAGCACGCGCGGCACTTCGCCGCTGAATCGCGCCGCCAGGGTGTAATGCTCGCCGGCGGCGCCCATCTGGTCCATCAGCTGCGAAGGGTCCGACAGGAACTGCAGGCGTTGGGTATCCATCAGTCCGGCCTGCTGGCTGGACTGCATCAGGTAGTCCATCTCGAGCGGACTGCCCTCGGTCAGTTCGAGCCGCCCCACGCTGGCGAGATTGACCGCGTCGAGTTCGCCGGTGATGACATCATCGCCGTTCATGTTGTCGGCGGACACGCCCAGGATGCCGGCATGACGGACCGGGCGCTGGCTCTGCGCGGTATTGACCTGCAGCGCCAGTCCCGCGTCGGCGACGAAACGGTCCGCCGAGAAATCGATACCCCAGGCGTC
>JAZBPT010000136.1:0-4190 GCA_036351755.1 Wenzhouxiangella sp.
AAGCGAAGCCCTGACTGACTCGACCGTTCGGGGAACCGAACCCCGCGAACGCTGGACCTATATGCCCTGCTTTCTCGATCAGGTCAGTCCGGAGCGGTAGCTGCGCGAGCACGGCAGTTCGGTGCCATCGACAAGCTTCAGCCTCGCATCGCCGCTTTCGAGCGGCTCAATTTCTGCGACCCGGTCGATCCGGACCAGGTAGCTGCGGTGAACCCGCCTGAAGCGCTCGGGGTCGAGCCGCTCGAGAAGGCCCTTCATCGTGCTCCGCAGTGGATACTCGCGCCCGCCGACGACCAGGTTGACGTAGTTGCCGGCGGCCTGCGCGTAGTCGATGTCGGCGGCCGGCACCAGGAATTCCCGGCCCAGCATCTTGACCAGGAAGCGATCACAATAGTCGGGCGGGCCATCGGCTGCGTCGTCATCCAACGCGGGGTCGGGCCGGCCGTCCGGCGGCGCATCGAGCCAGCGCGCTTCGCCGGCGAGGCGCCGGAGTATGAAGCGGTAGCCCTCGATGAAGAGCACGATGCCGGCGTAGGTTCGCGCATCCTTCAGGTATTCGTAGGCCAACTCGCCCGGCCAGTATCCGAAATCGTAGTCACCGCCGGCAAGGAAGTAGGCGGCTTCTCGCATCGCGACCATCAGCAGCACGTGGGCGAGCGAAAACACGACGCTGGCGACAACATGCCCGGCCAGCCACCGGACGGGGTGCGACCAGCTCCAGGCCCAGTGGCGAGTGAACACCACCACCGGCCACACCAGTAGCAGCAGCGCCAGAGCGCTCGAACATTCCCAGACCACCGGTTCCCAGCGGGCCGCGGAGTCGGCGGCTTCGAGCTCGAGCACCCGGACCACGCTGTTGGCGACCCCGTTGACCAGGTAGAGAACGATCCAGAACCCCCATTCGAAGCCTGTCCGATAGGGTGCGTACCAGTCCAGGAACGATCGGGAATCCATTCGCATGCCGCGATTCTAGCCGAGCTTCGTCCCGCCATCCGGCGGTTGGTCCCTGCCTGTCAACGGTTCGTCCCCTGCCGCTTTCCGGCAGGAGTCTGCCGCAGGAAGATAGCGCAAATCTTGCTCAGACTTCGATCATGGACCGATTGACCGCTTCCGAAAGACGCCACGACGTGGATGCCGTGCGCACCGGCGCCTTTGCACTGCTGATCCTCTACCACGTCGGCATGGTCTACGTGGCCGATTGGGGCTTTCATATCAAGAGCCCCAGCACCGCGGAGTGGCTGCAGTGGCCCATGGTGGCCATCAACCGCTGGCGGATGCCGCTCATCTTTCTGGTCTCGGGCCTGGCGTTGGGCTTGAGCGCACTGCCACGGCGCCCCGGCCGGATGGCGCTGCGCCGCACCAGCCTGCTGCTGGTACCGCTGATTTTCGGCATGCTGGCCATCGTCCCGATCCAGGCCTGGGTGGAAGCGCGCGCCAACGGCGCATTCGAGGCCGGCTTCGGCGCGTTCATGCTGCGGTACCTGCAGCTCAAGCCCTGGCTCGGCGGCGGCTTTGCCGGGGCCGAATTCGGCGTGACCTGGAACCACCTCTGGTACCTGGCCTACCTCTGGACCTACACGCTGGTGCTCGCGGCCGGCGTGGTACTGCACCGGGCGATCCGGAGCCCGAACCCGGCACAGACGCAAACGCAGACGCCAGTCGGACGGATCGGCATCGCCTGCCTGGTGACGCTGCCCGTGCTGTGGTGGTTTTTCGTGCTCTACGTACTCGAACCGCAATTCGGCGACACCAGGGCGCTCACCGACGACTGGGCCCAGCACGCCAAGTACTTCCCGGTCTTCCTGCTCGGATTCTTCCTGGCCCGCCGGCGCGCATGGTGGACGGCTGTTCGCGTGTATCGGCGAACGCCACTCGCGCTGGCCCTGACGGGCCTGAGCGTCTACATGGCGCTTCGCATCGCCGGGCGCGTGCTACCACCCGAAGAACTGTCCACACTACCCGACCTAAACTGGCGTGCAATATCCGACAGCGCCCACGCGATCTACGCCTGGAACGCGCTGCTGGCCATACTCGGCTACGCTGCCGCATGGCTGAACCGGCCGCGACGCTGGATGCCCTATGCCAACCGGGCGGTCTACCCCTGGTACATCCTCCACCAGAGCCTGATCGTGCCGCTCGCCGCAGTGCTGATTCCGTTGTCCCTGCCCGGCCCGGTCGAGGCCATGCTCGTGCTCACCGGCACGATTGCCGGCTGTGCCATGATTCATCACTTCGTCTTACTCAGAGTCCGCTGGCTTCAGCCGCTCATGGGTATGCGGCTTGCGCCGAGACCGACAATCCCTGCGACGCGCCGGGGTTCGGCGGCGTAAGAGCTTCGGAGCGGGTGTGCTACCGGCCCGACTACCCGCTCCTCATGACGCCCACCATGGCGCATCTCCGCGGCCCGATTCCAGGGGAAGGGACACCCCAAGCGTCACCAACCGGGACGAGGGCGATTCAGACGGGGATTTCCTGAGTGTGCTGGTTCCTTTGGTTCCGCCCTCGGGGTTTTCAGTCGGCGCCCAACCTGAGTGTCGGGGGCGATTTTGACGCTATTCGACGGCGAATGTTAGCGTCCCAAATGTTGAACTCGAGTTGGCGCAAAAGGGGTTCACGCATCAAATTCGGTAGGAGGATTTCAATGAAATTTTTGAACATTCTTCTGTTCGTATTCACCGCGCTCGCCGCCGCAGGTCCGCAGGCCATTGCCTCGCCTGCGAACGGTCAAGGCGATGTCGATTTCGGCGCGAAGTTGAGCGCTGAGGCGGAGGACGCTCTGGTCTCCTTCCAGGATTCTCTGGAGCGGATCACTTCTGCCAAGGGCGCGCGCATCACCGACGTCTCGGTCGACCAGTCAATGAGCAACGACGGCGACTTCAGCACACTGAACACCAGCTGCACGGCCAGTGCAACCGTGGGCAGCCCGGGTGGCACGGAAGTCACTATCGAGGCAACGGCGCCCACCTGCACGCAAGCCGTCGAGATGGTCCAGAACGCCGTCCAAGACTTGATGGACGACCTCGACATCGAGTAAACGGAAACGCGCCGGCCCGGTGCTTCGCCGGGCCGGCATCATCAAACCAGTCCAAGATTTCATCACTACACTGGATCCTCCGGCTGCGGGAGACAGGTTTCTCGCACTGGCATGCGTTCGTCTGCAAGTCGACGGAAAATGTACTAGGCTCGGCGCAAACAGCCAATACCCTGGTAGTGCCTGCCCGACCAAGACTTCGCCCGGAGCCGGCGGCGCCGGTCGCCTCCTCATAGGCGCTTTCGGGCCAAGATCCAGCGCCTTACAGACAGTTTCTCGTCCCATTGACCCAGCACTCAGAAGAACTCGAGCTGTTACAACCTAGGAACTGGGCCCGTCAGCCAGATGTCTCGTGGGAGCCCCGGATTCTGTTAGAACTTGAGCCACGGAACCAATAGCCGATCTCGCGCCCAAATCAGCCCACTCTCAGAAGCGCCCAAAGTGTCACCGACCGGGCCAAGAGCGATTCAGTCCGAGTTTTCTTGGGCGCCTTGGTTTCTGACTAACGAATTCCGCGTCTATTGCCTCAAAACCAAGTCCGGATCTTCATCAAATGAAATCCCGCGATAGTCGTAAGCACCCAACCTTTGCAGATCAGAGTTGAAGAGAACTATGCTGGATTCGCCCCCCGGATGCACCCTTTCTAGGGGATGAACATCTTTGCGATTAGGATCGATTGGATTTTCAACCAAGGCAACTGCATAATATTCTCCATACCTGTAGAAGCCAAAGTCGTATTTGAAGTACTCAGCGCCATCACGTTGAGTTCGGATTGCCAGCATTCGGGCAACCCCGTCCCACAAACGCTCACAGGTCCCGCGATCCGATTTATCAGTTAGCGCTAATGGCTCAATGTTGGCAAGGGCTCTCTTTGCCCTGTCGTTGTCCCAGTATGCGCTGGCAGTCTTGAAACGCATCATATGCTCTTCCACTTCGCTGGAAGGGGTAGGGCATGCAGGGTCAAAAGCAGACTCACCTGGAACAGCCTCTTGCCAGATGGCCATCAGGAAGATCGAAAGCATAAAAATGTAGGCAAAGCGATTCATAACCAACCTCCAGAAAGCAAAACTTGGCGCTTAGAGATTCAATAGCACCTATCGACTTCCTCAATAATCTGACCATCTTCATCGAAGACAGTTATCTGGTCTCCATCGATAAC
>JAZBPT010000137.1:0-11092 GCA_036351755.1 Wenzhouxiangella sp.
GTCTGCCCATTGTCCACCAGAATGCGGGTGGACAGTTCGCGAGTGTCGATCGACGGGATGAAGCCGCCGCGACCGTTCGGATACAGTTCGCCGACAGTGTCCTGCTTGACCTGGAGCTGCAACTGGATGCGGTTGTCGGGGGTGATCAACGGCGTGGCACGTAGCTCGAGGATCGCTTCCTTGAATTCCACGCTGATGGCGCCGGCCACCCCGCCGCCCTGGGTCGATTCATAGGGAATCTCGACACCCTGCAGTACGTAGGCCTCGGCCTGGTTGGCCGTGATCACGCGCGGGGTCGAGATGATCTCGCCGTTGCCCTCGCTCTCGAGCGCGCTGAGCTCGAGGTCGAGCAGCATGTCGGCGGCCAGCACGCTGAAGCCGAGGCTACCGGCCGGGTTGGCCACCGGCAGGTTGACGTTCAGGCGATCGCTGAGCGCCGGTGGGTCGACCGGCGTGGTCGAGCCTGTACCCGAACGGCGATTGGCCAGGCCCTGGCGAATCATCTGGTCGGTGCCTTCGTTGCTCGAGGCAACGGTGTACAGATTGCCGCGCGAATCCTGACGGGCGCCGGTGACGCCGAAGCGCACGCCGAGCTGGTGGTTGAAGTCGCTGCGTGCGATGACGATGCGCGACTCGATCAGCACCTGGCGAACCGGGCGATCGAGATCGGCGACCAGTTCGCGAACCGCGTCGATGCGATTAGCCGTATCGTTGACCAACAAGGTGTTCGTTCGCTGGTCGATGGTGACGGAGCCGCGAGGTGAGAGCAGGCCGGTGCTGCCGCCCCCATCTTCACCGTCGCCCGCGCCTTCCGATGCGGACTGAATCAGCGTCGCCATTTCTCCAGCGTCAGCGTAGCTCAGCGGGATAATGGCGGTACGCAGGGGCTCGAGGGTCTGCCGGTCGGCTCGGGCCTGCAGAATCGCCTGCTCGCGCGCGGCGATTTCCTGCGTCGGCGCAATCCAGATGACGTTGCCCGAACGGCGCATGTCGAGATTCTTGGTCTCGAGGACGATGTCGAGCGCCTGATCCCAGGGCACGTTGGTCAGTCGCAGGGTCAGGTTACCGCTGACCGAGTCCGAGACGACGATATTGAGGTCGGAGACGTCGGCGATCAGGGCCAGGACCGAGCGAACGGGAATGTCCTGGAAGTTCAGCGTGATGCGATCACCGTCGTAATCACGATCCTCGAAGAAGGTCAGTTCGCGGTCCTCTGGTTCTTCCTGCTCGGGCCGGCCTACTTCGAGTACGACCTGGCCGTCGGACTGGTAGGCCAGGTGTTCGTAGGCCCCGGCGACTTCGAGAATCAGCACCGTATTCTCGCCGCGCTGCTCGGGCGTGATCATCTGCACGGGCGTGGCGAAGTCGGTCACGTCGAGGCGCTGATACAGGTCTTGGGGCAGACGCGTGTTGAACAGGTCCAGGCGAAGGCCGCCGGTGCGTTCGTTCACCGACAAGTTCACACCCGAGCGATTGAGGTCGACCAGCAACCGGCTCTCGCCGTCCGGGCCGCGACGGAAGTCGATCCCAGTGACTTCGAAGCGCTGTCCGCTGCTGCCCTGCGGCGCTTGGGCGTCGGTCATGGCCACGGCCGTGGTTCCGGCGCCGCCGGTTTCGACCACCAGGGTGACCTGGTTGCCGGAGACCTGAACCTCGTAGGGGGCACTGCGGGACATGTCGACCACCAGACGCGTGCGGCCACCGGCGCTGAGCGCCGTGTAGCTTCGCGCCGGACCGGCACCGACCGGCACCCTGGAGGCATCCACGCGGGATTCCGTGTCCGGGAGTTCCAGCACGATGCGCGGCGGCTGCTCGGTCGTGAAAACGGAGGGGTTGCCCGCTTCTCCGTCAAGGTTGAGGAGGAAACGCACCTCCCCGGACCCGCTTTCGACCTGGATATCGGTCAACTCCGTGGCCTGGGCCATGGAAACCATCCAGAACAGCCCGATCAGAAGCGTCAGCGCTTTGCTACTGCTGTTCATTGTCCATCTCCCGTTCGTCGCCCATGAAGACTTGATCATGATGTTCAATTCCTTGCCGGTATATTTAGTCTTCAGCCATGGCCACGCGTACCCGGCGCTCTGACCAGCCGCCACGACCATCCTGTACAAGTTCACGCACTTCGACATGGCTGGGCTGAACGTTCAGCACCAGGCCATGGTTCTGCCCCATGTAGTTGCCTTCGCGCACCCGGTGGACGACGCTCTCGTTGTCCTGGATCAGCGCGTACTGGGTGCCGTCGATCGTCAGTGTTCCGACCATCTCCAGCGTATCGAGAGGGAAGCCCTCCAGATACTCCTTGCGACGGTCGGGATCGGGACGGAGCCCTCCCCCCTCTTCGGCGGCGACTTCCTCTTCTTCCTCTTCGGCAGCCCGGCCGGCCAGCTGGAACGGATCCCGCATTTCCATGGCCTCGTAGGCCACGACTTCCGGCGTCCGGATCGGCGGTATCGGTTCGATCGGCTCGGGCTCACGGTCGCGGACGCGATCCGTCCACTCGCGCAAGTCATCGGTGCCCTTCTGGCAACCGACCAGCAGCAGGGCGAGCGCGAGAACCGACAGGCTTCGCATCATCAGGCTCATTGTGCTCCTCCCGTCGATACGGCTCCGCCCTCGGATTCATCCAGGTAGCGGTAAGTGGTCACGACCCCTTCGAGACGAAGGCGCTCCTGCGATCCCTCGACCGGCTCCAGCGAAATGTCGCGCATGGTCAGGATGACCACCCGCGAGAGCGAAGCGACCGAACTGACAAAGTTGCCGAACTGGTGGTAGGTGCCCACCATGCGGACCTTGATCGGCTGTTCGGCGTAGAAGTCGCGCTTGATCTCGGTCTGCGGCTCGAACAACTCGTTCTCGATGCCGGCGCCCAGGGCGGTCTGCGAAATGTCGATCAGCAGCGCCGGCATCTCCGTCCTGGAGGGCAGCTGCCGGAGCATGACCTCCAGCATTTCCTCCATTTCGGCAAGCTGTTGCTCGTAGGCCGGCAGGTTGGCTGCCTTTTGCTGCTTGGTTTCGAATTCCTGCTTGAGCTGGCCTTCGACCTGCTCGCGCTGGGCCAGGGTTTCGCGCTTGTCCTTGATGATGTAGAAGTAGCCACCGACAAGAATCGCAAGCGCGAGGACGCCCAACAGGATCGCCTTGACGCCCGTCGAGGCCGAACCGATGTTGTTGAAATCCAGATCTCTGATTTCCGAAAGATCCATGGGTCAGGCCTCCTCGTCCATCGCTGCGGCGGCCGCTTCCTGCTCGACCGCGTTGGGCGAGGCCACGCGAGCGCGCAATTCGAAGCGGAAGGGTTCACGGCCACCGCCGTCGTCTTCCTCGATTGCCTCGATGATGCGCAGGTCGGGCTCATGCAGCCACTCGGCCGACTCGATGTTGCGCATGTAATCGGACACGCGGGTCTCCGACTGGGTCGTCCCCTCGATGGTCAGCTGTTCTCCGGCCTGTTTCACCGAGCTCAGGCGAATGCCTTCGGGAACGGTCTGAGCCAGCGAATTGAACAGGTGAACCATCATCGAGCGGTTTTCCTGCAGCCGCTCGATCACGTTCTTGCGTGCAAGCAGATTGTCGCGCGTGGCTTCGAGCCGCTCGATGCTGGCGATGTCCCGGTCGAGTTCCCGAATCTCGTTTTCGAGGTAGCGGTTGCGCGCCTCCTGGCCGTCGATCTGGCGCTCGACCAGGTGCGAGCCCAGGAACACGAGCAGCACGGCCAGCGCGGCCGTCGCCCCGAGGGCGATCATGAAGTTTCGCTGGCGTTCCTGGCGCAGGTTCTCGCGCCAGGGCAGCAGATTGATTCTGGCCATCAGTCAAACCCCCGCAAGGCTAGCCCGCAGGCTGTGGTCAGTGCCGGCCGGACCCGCTCCAGGCGACCGGCGTCGATGGACGGCGCCAGGCGCATGCCTTCGATCGGATCGGCGACTTCGCAGGAAATACCCACTTCGTCACCCACTGCTTCGGCCAGGCCCGGTGTCGAGGCCGCGCCCCCGGTCAGGAACAGTGTGTTGATGCCGGAGTAGTCGCTGGAAGAAGAATAGAATTGGAGCGCCCGGCTAATCTGCTGGATCACGTTCTGGCGGAAGGGCTCGAGAATTTCGTCCTCGAAGCCGGCCGGCGGCGTCTCGCCCCGCTGCAGGAAGGCGGCCTGATCGGGGTCCATGCCGTAGCGGCGCATGCAGTCGTCGATCAGCTGCTGGCCGCCGAAGGCGTGCTCGCGGCTGTAGATGGTGCGATCGCCGCGCAGCGCGATCAGCGTCGATGCCGTCGCGCCCATGTTGAGCACGCCGATCGTTTCGCTCTCGTCGATGCCGGCGTGCTTGCGCACCAGGTCGAAGGCGTTGGCGATGGCGTAGGACTCGACATCCACGATCCGCAGCCCGAGGCCGGCCAGTTCGGCCACCTCGCGGCACAGGTCGACGTGTTCGGTCTTGGAAGCGGCCAGAAGAATCTCGATGAGCTCCGCGTTGCGCGGCGCCGGACCGAGAATCTCGAAGTCCAGGCTGACTTCCTCGCGCGGATAGGGAATGTATTGCCCGGCCTCGACCTCGATCTGGGCTTCGACGTCGTCTTCGGACAGGTCGGCCGGCAAGTTGATGACCTTGGTGATCACCGCCGAACCGCTCACCGCCATGGCGCAATCCTTGGCCTTGCTGCCCGACCGCTTCACCGCGCGCTTGACGGCTTCGGCGACACGATCGGTGTCGGTGATGTTGCCCTCGCTGATCGCGCCCTCCGGCACCTGCTCCACGGCAAACGCCTCGACGCGGTAGCCCGAACCGCTACTGCCGAGTTGCAGCACCTTGATGCTGCTGGTGCCGATGTCGACACCCAGCAACGGGGGCGGCGCAGCACCCAACAGCTTTCTGAGAAAGTCGCTCATGTTGTTTTCTTTTGCCCTCTGGTCGGCATGGCCGAGTGACTGGTTTTGCTCGCTTGACCTGCCCGACACTGCCCCCCGCAACGCCGGTCTGGACAAGTATAAGTGTGTGCTACCCTCTGCTCAAAGGTCGTCCGGATCTCAGTTCGTGGGCACTTTTGCCCCGGAACCGCATCCAAGACGTGCGTCATTCCGACTTGTCTGTGCCTACATTTACCATAACTGATGGTTCGAATAAAGCCTTTAATAGTTTTTTCTATCCGCCTGTTTTTCCTGCTGTTCATTCTCGCAGCAATTGGCGTGCTCGTCATCTGGTTCACCATCGTGCCCTCCCTGCCCTCGGTGGAGTCGCTCAGGGACGTGCAACTGCAGGTGCCGCTGCGGATCTACTCGGCCGATGACGAACTCATGGCCGAGATCGGCGAACAGCGCCGCCGGCCCGTCGATCTGGCGGATATGCCCGAGCGCCTCAAACTGGCCTTTCTGTCGGCCGAGGACGACCGCTTCTACCAGCACCCGGGCGTCGACTGGCGCGGCACGCTGCGGGCAGTTTGGCTCTACAGCCTGAGCATGGGCCAGGGCCGCGTTCCGGGCGGCTCGACGATCACCCAGCAGGTCGCCCGCCGCTTCTTCCTGTCGACCGACTACTCGGTCACGCGCAAGCTCCGGGAAATGCTGCTGGCCTTCAAGGTCGAAAGCGAACTCAGCAAGGACGAGATCCTCGAGCTCTACCTCAACAAGGAATTCCTCGGCCACCGCGCCTACGGCGTGGCGGCGGCGGCGCAAGTCTACTACGGCAAGACCCTCGACGAACTGACCCTGGCCGAGATGGCCATGATCGCGGGCCTGCCCAAGGCCCCTTCCCGCGACAACCCCATCTCCGGCCCGGCGGCGGCGATGGGACGGCGCGACTGGATCCTGGGCCGTATGCTCGAACTCGGTCACATCAGCGAAGCGGAGCACGCCGAAGCCGTGGCCCAACCCAACACCGCGAGCTACCACGGCCCGGTGGTCGAACTGGACTCCCCCTGGGTGGCCGAGATGGTGCGCCAGGACGTCGTCGAACGCGTCGGTTCGGACGTCGCCTACAACAACGGCCTGGTCGCCTACAGCACGGTCCGCTCGAAACTGCAGGAGGCGGCCAACCGCGTGGTCCAGGAAGGCCTGCTCGAATACGACCGCCGTCACGGCTGGCGCGGCCCCGAGGATCGCGTCTCGATCGAGGAGCTCGACGACCCGGACGCCCTGGCCGAACGCCTCGACGCCATGCGCCCGATCGCCGGCCTGTTGCCCGCCGCGGTCATGTCGGTCGGCGAAGAGGCCGCGCAGCTCACTCTGGCCGACGGCACCGACCTGGAACTGTCGCTGGAGGCGATGGCCTGGGCGCGACCATTTCTCGAGCGCAGTGCCGTGGGCGCCGCACCGGAGACGCCCGGCGACGTTCTCGAAGCCGGCGACATCGTGCGCCTGCGGCAGGTCGACGGGGACTGGCGCCTGGCCCAGATCCCCGAGGCGGAAGCCGCCCTGGTGAGCATGAAGGCCGAGACCGGCGAAGTGCTCGCCCTGGTCGGCGGCCTGGATTTCGCGCACAGCCAGTTCAACCGGGCCACCCAGAGCCGGCGCCAGCCGGGCTCGGCGTTCAAGCCCTTCATCTACTCGGCCGCGCTCGACGACGGCTACACGCCGGCCTCGCGCGTCAACGACGCGCCGGTCGTCGTCAACGACCCCTCCATGGAACGGGTCTGGAAGCCGACCAACTTCAGCCACCGCTTCTTCGGTCCGACGCGACTGCGCGAAGCCATGGTCAACTCGCGCAACCTGGTCAGCGTTCGACTGCTCATGGACATGGGTGTCGACTACGGGCGCGATTACGTCACCCGCTTCGGCTTCGAGCGCAGCGAACTGCCCAACGGCCCGTCCATGGCCCTGGGATCGGCCTCGATCACGCCGTTGAGCCTGACGGCCGCCTATGCCACTTTCGCCAACGGCGGCTACCGCATCGAACCGCACTACCTCTACAGCATTCGCGACGCTGACGGCGAGCCCATCTTCGAGGCCGAATGGACGCTGCCCTGCCGCGACTGCCCGGACATTCCTCCGCCCAATCCGCCGGCGGTCGCCGAGCCCGTCGAGCAAACGCCCGAGGCGCCGGAACTGCGCCGGCCGGGACTGGTCGGCGAGAACAGCGGGGACGGCGACGAAGAAGCCGATTCCGCCGAACCCGGGCTGATGGGCCCGCCGCGGCCGCGCCGCGCCGAGCAGGTGCTGAGCCCGCAAACGGCCTGGCTGATCGACTCGATGATGAGCGACGTCATCCGCCGCGGCACCGGCCGCCGGGCCCTGGCCCTGGGGCGCGACGACCTGGCCGGCAAGACCGGTACCACCAACGAGCAGCGCGACACCTGGTTTGCCGGCTTCGGCGGCGGCGTGGTCACCGTCGTGTGGGTGGGCATGGACAGCAATGAATCGCTTGGCCGGCAGGAACAGGGCGGGCGCACGGCGCTGCCGCTTTGGGTCGACTTCATGCGCACCGCACTCGAAGGCCGGCCCGAAGTCGACCGCCCCGTACCGGTGGGCATCTCGCGCGCCCTGATCAATCCCGAAACCGGGCTGCGCGCGCGGCCGGGAACGCCCGGCGCCATCCAGGAGTGGTTCCACAGCGACAACCTGCCGCCGCTCGAGAGCGAGGCCGAAGAAAGCGAGCAGGCCGACCCCTACTCGATCTACTGACGACGACGCGAGGGCGCCGATATGGGTGACAGACAATCCGTCCGCAACAGCCGGATTCGCCAGGAAATCGCCGCCGAGGCGGCGCGCATCATGGCCACCGAGGGACAGAAGAGCTTCCTCACGGCCAAGGAAAAAGCCGCGCGCCGGGTCGGCGCTTCCTCGCGAACCAGCCTGCCCTCCAACAGCGAAGTCGAGCAGGCCCTGCGCGAATGGCAGAGCCTCTACGGCGGCAGCGAGCACTCGCGCACGCTGCTGGAACTGCGTGAGTCGGCCGCCTCGGCCATGCGCCTGTTCGAGCCCTTCCGGCCGCGCCTGGTCGGGCCGGTGCTGGAGGGCACGGCCGACGAGCATTCGCGCATCAGCTTGCACGTGTTCGCCGACGACCCCGACGCGGTGGTGCATTTCCTGATGGAGCGCCACCTGCCCTTCACCCAGGAAACCCGGCGAATCCGCTGGCACGACGGCAGCGGCCGGGACCTCGAGATCATCGTTCTCGAGGGCGGCGGGCACGTGGTCGAACTGATCCAGATGATCGGCCCCGACGCGCGCCAGGCGCCACCCAGCCCGGTGGACGGGCGGGCGCAGCGTCGCGCGGCGCTTGCGGAAGTCGAAGCCATGATCGCCGCCGATTCAGCGGCCATTCATGACGATGAGCTAGCATCCAGTCTATGAAAAACCGTCTGCACCTCCCGGGCCTGATCCTGGTCGCCCTGCTGCTCCTGCTGCTGGGCGGTTGTGCCACCTACTATCCCGCCGGCGACCGGGGCGTGTATTACGAAATGCCCGAGTATCGCGGCAGCCGGGTGACCTACGTCGATCCGCTGCTCTACCCCTACTGGTCGCTCGACTACTTCTACTACAGCCGCTACTACCATCCCTATTCGGTCGTGGTGCACCGCTGGGACCCCTGGTACTACCCGTATCCGGGCTGGTACTACGGCTACTGGCCGGGACCCGGCTACGCCGGCCACCGCAACCGCATCTATTACCCCTGGTATCACTACACCGATCGCTACGCCGGCTACCGCCCATGGCGCTCGGGCGTTCATTTCAGCTTCGGCTACTACGACCATGACCGGCGCGTGACGCGAAACCGGGTGCGCGAACTCGACGCCCGCCTCCAGGAAGTCCAGACGCGGCGCTCGCAGACGATTCGCGAGCAACGGCCGGACCGACGTCTAGTGCCGGGCACTTCGCCCTGGCTGCCCGCCACCGGCCGGAGCGCCGCCTATCGCCGCGACGAGCTCAGGCGTCCGCCCCGTCCCGGGCCCGGCACCCGCGCCGTCGACGGCCGCAGCGAAACCCAACGCAGCGCGCTGATCGAACGGCTGCGCGCCGCCGACCGCGATGCCCGCCTGCCGCGGCGATCGGAACGCGACCTGCCGCGTCGTACCGCACCGCCGCCGACCGAATACCGCGACAGGGCGTCGAGCCGCCGAAGTGCCGATCCGTCCCCGCCGGTCCGGCAGCGCCCGGTCGAGCCCTCGCCGCCACGCAGCCGGCCGCAGCGCGCGCCCGAACGCGAGCCCGCCCGGGCCCCGACGCGAACCCGACCACCCCGGAATCCGGATCGGCGCGAGCGCCGATAACCCCGGACTTTCGCCCGCCCCGTTCCGGGCGGTAAAATAAGCGTCTTTTCACGCACTTGGCCGCTGATCAAGGCTCTCATAAGTAATATGCGCTACCCCGACTCCTTCGACGTAATCGTCATCGGCGGCGGTCATGCCGGCACCGAGGCCGCCCTGGCCGCGGCGCGGACGGGTGCGCGCACGCTGCTGGTCACCCACTCGATCGAGACCATCGGCCAGATGAGCTGCAACCCCGCCATCGGCGGCATCGGCAAGGGCCACCTGGTGCGCGAGATCGATGCCCTGGGCGGCATCATGGGCCGAGCGGCGGACGCCGCCGGCATCCAGTGGCGGCGACTCAACGCCCGCAAGGGTCCGGCCGTGCGCGCCACGCGCTGCCAGGCCGACCGCACGCTCTACCGCAATGCCATCCGCCGCGCCGTCGAGGCGCAGGACAACCTGACCCTGTTCCAGCAGCCGGTCGACGATCTCGTCGTCGACGGCGATCGCGTCACAGGCGTGCGCACGGCCATGGGCCTGGAATTCGCCGCGCCGGCAGTCGTGCTGACCACCGGCACCTTCCTCGGCGGGCGCATCCACATCGGCGAGACCAACCTGGCCGGCGGGCGCGCGGGCGATGCGCCGGCCAACGCCCTGGCCGAGCGGCTGCGCGAGCTGCCGTTCACCGTCGGTCGTCTCAAGACCGGCACGCCGCCGCGCCTGGACGGGCGCAGCATCGATTTCTCGAAACTCGAGGAACAGCCCGGCGACGCGCATCGTCCGGTCTTTTCCTTTCTGGGACACCGCGAAGACCATCCCGAGCAGGTGTCGTGCTACATCACGCGCACGAGCGAGGCAACGCATGAGCTGATCCGCGCCAACCTGGATCGCTCGCCGATGTACGCCGGCCATATCGAGGGCACCGGACCGCGCTACTGCCCCTCGATCGAGGACAAGGTGGTGCGCTTCGCCGACAAGGACTCGCACCAGATCTTCCTCGAGCCCGAGGGCCTGGGCCTGAACGAGTGGTATCCCAACGGCATTTCCACCAGCCTGCCCTTCGACGTGCAGGTGGCGCTGGTGCGTTCGATCCCGGGCCTGGAGTACGCGCACATCACGCGGCCGGGTTACGCCATCGAATACGACTTCTTCGACCCGCGCGAGCTGACACCCAGCCTGGAGACGCGCCACCTCGGCGGCCTGTTCTACGCCGGCCAGATCAACGGCACGACCGGCTACGAGGAGGCGGCCGCCCAGGGCCTGATCGCCGGACTCAACGCCGCCCGGCAGGTGCGCGGAGAGTCGGCCTGGACGCCGGGCCGCGATGAGGCCTACATCGGCGTGCTGGTCGACGACCTGATCACCCAGGGTGCGCCCGAGCCCTATCGCATGTTCACCAGCCGGGCGGAGTTCCGCCTGCACCTGCGCGAGGACAACGCCGACCTGCGGCTGACCGAAGCGGGTCGCGAACTGGGGCTGGTCGACGAGGCGCGATGGCGCCGGTTCTGCGAGCGCCGCGAGGCCATCGAGGCCGAGCGCGGCCGCCTGGCCGAACTGCGCATTCCCGCCAGCTCGGACCTGGCCGTGCGCGCGGCCGAAGCGCTGAAGATCGATATCCGCAAGGACACCACCGCCGAGGAGCTGCTGCGCCGGCCGGAAGTGGACTACGCGCCGCTGATGGGTGTCGAAGACATCGGTCCGGGCGTGGAACGCGAAGACGTGGCCGAACAGGTCGCTGTCCAGATCCGCTACGCCGGCTACCTCGACCGCCAGCGCGCCGAGATCGAACGCCAGCGGCGCTCGGCCGAGCAGACCATCCCCGGGGATTTCGACTACGCGACGGTCAAGGGCCTGTCGGCCGAACTGCTCGAGAAGCTCGAGAAAACCCGGCCGGCCACCATCGACCAGGCCAGCCGCA
>JAZBPT010000138.1:0-2137 GCA_036351755.1 Wenzhouxiangella sp.
CTCGATGCCCAGCTCGTCAGCCACCAGGCAGGCGTGCTGGCCGCCGGCGCCGCCGAAGCAGTTGAGGGCGTAGCGGGTGACGTCGCGGCCGCGCTGCACCGAAACCTTCTTGATGGCGTTGGCCATGTTGGCCACGGCGATGCGCAGGAAGCCCTCGGCGACCTCCACGGGACGGCGCGTATCGCCGGTGGCCTCGCGGATCTCGCGGCAGAGCTCGTCGAACTTCTCGCCGACGACTTCGGCGTCGAGGCCCTGGTCGGCGTCCGGGCCGAAGGTCTTCGGGAAGAAGTCGGGCTGGAGCTTGCCGAGCATCACGTTGCAGTCGGTGACCGTCAGCGGCCCGCCGCGCCGGTAGCAGGCCGGGCCGGGATCGGCGCCGGCCGAATCCGGGCCCACCCGGTAGCGGCTGCCGTCGAAGTGCAGCTTCGAGCCGCCGCCGGCGGCCACGGTGTGGATCTCGAGCATGGGCACGCGCAGGCGCACGCCGGCGATGACCGTCTCGAGGCTCTTCTCGAACTCACCGCTGTAGTGCGATACGTCGGTGGAGGTGCCGCCCATGTCGAAACCGATGACGCGATCCAGACCGGCCAGGCCGGCGGTGCGCACGCAGCCGACGATGCCGCCGGCCGGCCCCGACAGGATGGCGTCCTTGCCGGCGAAGCTGGCCGCGTCGGTCAGGCCGCCGTCTGACTTCATGAACTGCAGGCGCACGTCGCCGAGCTCGTTGGCCACGCGCTCGGCGTAGCGGCGCAGCACCGGCGAGAGGTAGGCGTCGACCACGGTGGTGTCGCCGCGGCCGATGAAGCGGATCAGCGGGCTGACGCGGTGGGAGAGGCTGACCTGCTCGAAGCCGAGCTCGGCGGCGATCTCGCCGATGCGGCGTTCGTGATCAGGATAGCGGTAGCCGTGCACCAGGATCACGGCCAGGGCGCGGATACCTTTCTTGCGCAGGGCGCCGAGATCGTCGCGCAGGCGGTCTTCGTCGAGCGCGGTCAGCACCTCGCCGTCGGCGTCGACGCGCTCGTCGACTTCCACGATCTCGTCGCAGAGCTGCTCGGGGCGGCGAATGTCGAGGGCGAAGATCTTCGGGCGGCTCTGGTGGCCGATTTTCAACGCATCGCGGAAGCCGCGCGTGGTCACCAGGGCCGTGGGCTCGCCGCGCCGCTCGAGCAGGGCGTTGGTGGCCACTGTGGTGCCCATGCGCACGTGCTCGATGCGCGCGTCGGGAATGGCGTCGTCCGGTCCCAGATCGAGCATGCGACGGATGCCCTCGATAGCGGCGTCCTCGTACTGCCCGGGATTCTCCGAGAGCAGCTTGGTCGCGCGCAGTTCGCCGTCGGGGGCGCGGGCGATGATGTCGGTGAACGTGCCGCCGCGGTCGAGCCAGAATCTCCAGCGTTGATCGGAGCGGGCTTCGGATGGCTGGGACGGTGCAGGCATGGAGGTGACTTTAGCAGGAGCGTTGTTGGCTGGTTCGCTTGTTTGCTCGTTGGCTGGTTCGGCAACTGGCCGCGACACGGGGCGGCTGCGCCGCGAGGAATCTGGTGCAAACTAACCGCTTGTCGAACCAGCGAACCAGCGAACCAGCGAACCAGCGAACCAGCCAACGCTTTTCTCACCTTTTGAGAAAGCCCCGCGCCCATAATGCGCCCATGTCCCTTTTCGATGCCAAGACCGAACTGGACGGGTGGTTCGCAAACGCCGTGGGTGAGCCGACGGCGGTGCAGCGGGCGGCCTGGCCGGTGTTGCGGGACGGGCGCAATGCGCTGGTGATCGCCTCGACGGGGCAGGGCAAGTCGCTGGCGGCCTGGCGGCCGTTGGTGGAGCGCCTGGCCGAATCGCCGGGGCTCGGCCGCGGTGTGCGGGCGCTGCACATCGCGCCGCTGAAGGCCCTGGCCCGCGACATGACCTTCAACCTGACGCCCCTGCTGGAGGCGGCGGGGCCGATCTGCGGGCGCTCGCCGAAGATCGCGCTTCGCTGCGGGGATACGCCGCGCACCGAGCGCGACCGCCAGCGGCGCAATCCGCCCGAGATCCTGTCGACCACGCCGGAGTCGCTGTTCGTGCTGCTGGGCAGCCGCGGCGGGCGTTCGCTGCTGCGCACGGTCGAGGCCGTGGTGGTCGACGAACTGCACGC
>JAZBPT010000139.1:0-2890 GCA_036351755.1 Wenzhouxiangella sp.
TGTGTGACAGCCCGAGCCTGAGCAGCAGCCGACCGACCGACGAGCGATGCACCTTCACCCCGTGCTCCGCGGCCAGTTCCGCGGTCAACTCGTCAATCGTCAGATCGGGTTGCGCCGCGATCCGGCGCTCCACCCAGCCCTTCACACCGGTCAGCTTGCCGCGCCCGGGATTGCCCTGCCGCTTTGGCGCCAGCGACCCGGTCTCGCGCTTGAGCCGAACCATGTCGTTGACGAACTTGATCGAAACGCACAGCCGCCGCGCCGCCTCGGTATGCGTGCTGCCCTGCTCCACAAGCCGCACGGCGCGTTCACGCAATTCAACAGGATGCGGTTTGCCCATCACTGACCCCCATATCTGCCTCAAAGACAGGGAATCACAGGACGAGCATCGTGGGAATCCTGAATCTGATCAGGGGCGACATGCTCTAGCCAGTCGATATTGGGTACACCGCTCGATCCCGGGTAGCCGAGGAAACTCGCCTGCACCTGTGCCAAGCGCCGCGCGAAGGCGTGCAGCGTGCCTTCTGCGGTGTGGCCTGCCAGATCGATCAGGATGTCGATCCGGTCGGCCTCTACCTGCGCAGGCTGTCAACGCCGACTTAATTTTCCCCAGAAGTGCCGAAGTAAAATTCCCCACTACGGCGGTTTCGGCGATCAGCCGGTTTCAGTGATCGGCAACTCCATTCTGGTTTTTCGGCGGCCGTCCGCGGCGCTTGGGCGGCGGCGGCGGTGCGATGGGAGCATTCGCCCTTACATGCTCGGGAATGAGGTCGGCGTGGGCGCGTAGCCGGTAGCTGGCCCCTTCGATCTGGATGACGACGGCGTGATGCAGGAGGCGATCCAGCAAGGCCGTCGCGACGACCGGGTCGCCGAACACCTCGCCCCATTCCGCGAAGCCGCGGTTCGATGTCAGGATCATGGCACCCTTTTCGTAGCGGGCGTTAACGAGTTGGAAGAACAGGTTGGCGCCGCCGGTGGTGATGGGCAGATAGCCGATCTCGTCGACGATGAGCAGCGAGGCCCGGGCATAGAACCGGATCTTCTCGGCCAGCCGTCCCTCCCGTTCGGCCTGGGTCAGCGCCGAGATCAGTTCCGCCAGGGTGGCGCGGTAGACGCTTCGCCCGGCCTTGACTGCCGCGACGCCGAGCGCGGTGGCGAGATGGCTTTTGCCGGTACCCGGCGGCCCAAGGAAGTGGACGACCTCGGCCCGCCGAATGAAGTCGAGCTGGGCCAAGGCGGCGATCCGCTCCCGGTCGAGGGAAGGCTGGAAGCGGAAGTCGAAGCCTTCGAGCGTCTTGACCGGCAGCAGCTTGGCCGTGCGGAGGGCGACGTCGATCCGGCGCGTCTCGCGGGTGGCGTATTCCTCGCTGAGCAGCCCGTCGATCGCCTCGATCGCGGTGATCTCGCCGGTCTCGAGTTGCCGCAGTGTGTGATCGAGCGCCTCGAGCGCACGCGGCATCTTCAGGCCGACAAGGGCGCCACGGATACGGTCCAGAAGATCGGTCATGATTGCGCCCTCGTCGCGGCCAGACGCCGGCCAACCGCATCATAGAAGTCGAGTGGACGCCGTAGCCCTTGCGAGGGCGGCGGCGGTGTCGGCCTCCTCGGCGGCGCCTTGCGATGAGCAGGGTCAATGCGGCGGCGGGCCTTGCCTTCCAGAACCGGATGGCACGCGATCAGTTGCCCGTCCTCGAAGATCCGAAGCTCCTCGGCGTGATGCTGGACCTCGAGGGTCCGGCGGCGGGTGGTGTCGGGCACGGAATAGAAGTTTCCGCCGACCGAGATCATCCCCTCCTTGCTCACCCGTCGCTCGACCGTCAGCACGGCGCTGTAAGGGATCGCCGGGAGCGGCTTCAGACTGGGCTGCTCTTCGGCGAAGGCCGCATCTACCACCCGTCGGGTCGTGGCATGAACCCGCGGATTGGCGACAGTAATCCGCCAGGCCTCGAACTGGGCGTTGAGGTCGTCGATGTTGCGGAACGTGCGGGCCAGGAAGAAGTCCTGCCGGATGTAACGGAAAGGCCGCTCGACCTTGCCTTTGGTCTTTGCCCGATACGGCTGGCAGGCCCGCGGCACTGCGCCGTAATGGTTCAGCAACGCAACCAGCGCGGCGTTGTAGGTGACCACTCCGGCGTCGTCTTCGCCGATCACCGCCGTCTTCATCCGGTCGTAGAGGATCTCCTCCGGCACGCCGCCGATGGCCGAGAAGGCCGCGATGTGGCAGCGCAAGACCGATTGCAAGTTCTGACTGGCGACGAACCGGCCCCAAAGCCAGCGACTGTGGCCAAGCACCAGCGAGAACAGCCAGACCTTGCGAACCACGCCCGGCTCGTCGGTGAACTCCACCGTGAACTCCGCGAAGTCGACCTGGGCCTGCTTGCCCGGTGGCGTCTCGAACCGTCGCTCGAACGGGGCCTGCCGCGCCGGACGCACCTCGCGTAGGAAGTCCGTCACCGCGGTGTAGGCCCCCTCATAGCCCAGCTCCCGGATCTCGCGCAGGAGCCGCGCGCCGCTGAGATCGGGAAAGGCCTGCACACGTTCCTGCAGGTAGCGCTCATAGGGCTCGATCACCCGCGCCCGTGGCCGCCGCGGCCCGTAAACCGGAGCCTCCAGCCCCAGCTCGAGATACTTCCGCACGGTCTTCCGGTCGCAGCCAACCTTCCGCGCGATCGCGGTGATGCTGAGACCCTGGTTCTTCAAATCCTGGATCAAGACGATCTCCCTCAGTCCTTTCACCTGCCTGCCCCTGTCGCTCTCCGTTCGGAGCATCAGGCCTGTGTCCCGCGACAGAGCCAATTCCGAATAGACAAGGTTCGGAATTGCCCCTCACGCTCTCGTCTGGGGAAAATTCAAACGGCGGTTTTGGGGAGATTACGTCCGGCGGTTACAA
>JAZBPT010000140.1:0-9708 GCA_036351755.1 Wenzhouxiangella sp.
CGAGCGCTGGCGGCTCGGACTGAGGCTGCGCAACCTGCTCGACCGCCGCTACGCCGAGCGCGCCGACTACGCCTTCGGCGACTACCGCTATTTTCCCGGCGCGGGCCGCAGCGTGTTTGTCAGCCTCGCCTGGCGGCGCTGAGCATCCGGAGCCTGTTGCTGCTGACTCGGCCGTTCGTCGTGCGCGAGCTCCGGTAGCGGCGAGCTTGCCGGCTGGTCCGGGCTTGGCTAATATCGAGCCAACGCCTGCCCGCCGTGCGCCGTTGCGCCCGGCTCTCCGATAAGAGGGAACGATCGATGACCGAATTCCTGCCCACTCGCGGTATCGTCCGCGTGTTCGCCGCCGTTCTGGCGTTCGTTACCGTTGCGGCTCATGCCGACGCCGATATCGACGCCCCGGTCTCGCCAGCACCCGCAGCGCTGAGCGTGGAGCGCCCGGCCGGTGCCGGTGCGGCGAGTCTCAGAATCTCCGGCCCGGAAGGGTTCTACCGGGAAGTCGGCTTCGCCGCCGGGGAGGCCATCGAACTGGATGAACAGCAACTGGAAGGTCTCGCCACCCGCGAGGGCGCCTATCTCTGGGAAGTCCACTTTCATTGGGCGGTCCCTCGCTCCCGCGACGATGACGAGAAGCAGACGCCTGCCGGCAGCATGATTCAGCCCGTTTCCGGATCGCTGCGCAGGTCCGGCGACGAAATTTTCGTCGGCCAGGCCTCGGTCGGCGCGTCGGTCGGACTGGACGGTGGCGGCAATATGCCCAGCGATGTGATCACCGGTGACCTTACGGTCTACAACAGCCTCTGCGTCGGCCAGGATTGCGCCGCGGCCGAAAGCTACGGTGCAGACACGATCCGGCTCAAGGAAAACAACTTGCGGATCCATTTCGACGACACCTCCGCCTCGGGCAGCTTCCCGTCCAACGACTGGACTTTGATCGCCAACGACGACCTCAACGGCGGGATGAACATGTTCGCCATCCAGGACCGCACGGCCGGTCGCAACATCATGACCCTGCAGGCAGGAGCTCCGGCCAATTCCCTGTTCGTGCGCAACAACGGCAACGTGGGCATGGGCACTGGATCACCCGCCGTTCAACTGCACGTCGCCGACGGCAACACGCCCGCACTGCGCCTCGACCAGACCGCCGCCAGCGGTTTCACGCCACAGGTCTGGGACGTGGCCGGTAACGAAGCCAACTTCTTCGTTCGCGACGTCACCGGCGGTAGCAACCTGGTCTTTCGTCTCATTCCCGGTGCGCCGGAGGACAGCATTTACGTAGCGTCTTCGGGTAACGTCGGCCTGGGTACCAATTCGCCGGCGGCCCGGTTGCATGTTGCCAACGGTGACCTTCGCGTGGACGGTTCCGTCTACCAGCTTTCCAGTCGGGCGGTGAAAACCGAGTTCGCGACGGTCGAACCCGAACATCTGCTCGGACTGCTGGAACGCCTGGAGCTGGGGCGCTGGAACTATATTGCCGGTTCGGATCGTGCTCCTCACTTCGGTCCGGCCGCCGAAGACTTCCATGCCGCTTTCGGCCTGGGTGACAGCGGCGAGCGCATCAGTCTCTCCGACATGGCAGGCGTCGCCCTGGGTGCCGCGCAGGCGCTCAAGCTTGAGCTCGACGAGAAGGAGCGCGAGATCGAAGCACTGGAAGCCCGGCTCGAACGGCTCGAGCGGGCGCTGCTGGCCGACGGCGAGGAAGGCTGAACCATGCCCCGCCCGGAATGGCTCAATACTCGGCTGACGGCGCTCTCGGTCGTTTTCGCGATGGCCGTCGCTTTTGCGCCGCGCGCGCTGGCCGATCTGGCGGCCGTGGCGGTCGATCTCGCCGACAACAGCCTTCGCGTGGTCGAGATCGACTCGGTAAGCGGCAGCATCACGCCCGGCTCAGCGGCGATTGCCGATTGCTGCCGGATCGGTGGCGGTCTGACGGCAGCCGATGCCGACGGCCAGCAGTTCTTCGCCTTCGGCCTGGATGTGACCACCGATGTCGGTGTTCTCGCCACGCTGAGCTTCGACGGCAATTCGGTCAGTACGATTGCGCCGGCTCGGGCGCCGCAGGTGCTATTGGCCCATGACGGCGCGCAGGATCGCCTGATTAGCGTGCAATTGCTCGGTGATGCCAGCACGCCGTCCCTGCAGTGGTTCGCGATCGACCCGGCCACCGGCAGCGTGGCCGATATCGGCACGGCTGATGCGACCTGCTGCGAATTGATGACCGGCGTGGCCGACGTAGACGAATCGGCACAGCGTTTGTTCTTCGCCGGCCGTGAGTTCGGCCAGCCCGACTGGCGAATTCGTTCGGTCGATCTTGCCACCGGAACGGTGAGCGATGTGGCTGCGCTGCCCGCACCGGGCTCGCCCGCATTCATTCGCTTCGACAACGCGGGCGGGTACCTGGATGTGTACATGCAGGACGGGCCCGACGGTGTCGACGACGGCTTCTATCGCGTCAATCCTTCTACCGGTGCCGGCGTGCTGGTTGCCGCTGAAGACGATGCCGACTGCTGTCTGCTGGGGTTGGGGCACAGCGCTAGCCGCGACGCCGCCGGGGAGTCCTGGTGGATGGCGGGCAGCGGCAACGGCATGACGACGGTGCCCGGAATCATGGCATTGTTCGCCGAGACGGCCAACGCCGCGGTTTCGCAGTGGGAAACCGATCCGGGCTACGCGCTGCACGCACTGATTGTCGCCGGCACGGTGGTCAGCCCCGGCACAATCTTCCGCGATCGATTCGAGGCCCCTGAGCTCTAGGTTCAGGGGGTTTGAGGAGTCGAGGAGAAATCGTCTCCGAAGATGCGCGAGACCCGGCCTTCGAAGTGACGCCGGGCGAGGGCCCAGGCGTCGACGCCGATCTCGTGGCCGACGATCCGACCCGGCAGGTCGTCGAAGGACGGATGGATGCCGCCGAAGATGCGTGAAACCCCGCTCTCGTCCGAGGCATCGTAATAGCGCGCCCACTGCAGGCAGATGTCCGCGCTGGGGCCGTCCTCGAACTCCAGGAACTCACCTGCAGCCACGCAGTACTCGCCGAGCCCGCCGGGGAAGTAGCTGTCGCCGGTCAGGCGGGTAATGATTTCCGCGGCGGCCCGGCTGAAAGTGCTGTGGCCCGACACGTAGCCGGCGAATGGCGGTGTGACGAAGCCCTCTTGCTGGTAGGGCCACCAGTCCCCGGCCAGGATCCAGCCTACGCCGGCCGACTCGGTTTCCGGATCATGGCCATGGCCCCGCCAGGCACGGATCGCGATTTCGTCGACATGCTCCGACAAGTGGGCGTGATGCGCCGCGGCCGAGTCCGGGGTGATCAGCTCGATCAGGCCCGGAACCAGCGGTAGTCCGTCCGGGTGGTAGGCGGGAGCGCCCGGGTCGCTGGACTGGCCCATTTCGGCCATGTGGCGGATCGCAGAGATCGGCCGTACCGCGTCGTGATGCCCCTTGATACCCCAGGACGCCACGGCCGCGTCGTGCACCGCGCCGCCGAGCGCCAGGTAGGCCTTGACGTCCCACTCCAGCGAGTCGACCTCGGGCCCCGAGCCGCCGATCCTGCGCACCAGCAGGGGGTGATCGTTGACCAGTTGGTTGAACAGCGAGAACCAGTGTCCCGGCGGTGTCTCGGACGCCGGTCCGTCGGCCCAATACTCGGATATGACGCGGCGATAGTCGCCTCGCAGCACGATCTGGGGTTCGTAGGGCGCCCCGGTGTGTGGGTTGAGCGCGTAGCCTCCGCCGTCGTTGGCGCCGAGCGAATTGTTGCCACGGCTGGCCGGGCTGATGTCGAGGGTGACGCCGTCGGCCGGATCGAGTTGGCTGGAGTACTCGACCACTTCGACGAAAGCAGCCTTCCACTGCGCATCTCCGGGTCCGCCCAGCGTCGGCGGCGGCCCCGGGTCGTGATAGACCCAGTGGTCCCAGTCACCGGATGCGTCGGGGAAGACGGACAGATCGTCCGTGGAGAGCGCAAAGGCCGTGACCGCGCCCCACTCGGCACCGAGAAAGGTCTGCGCCTGGCCGACCACGTGGCCGCTCTGGTCGACGAAACCCTCGTCGCGCTGCAGCGGTTGCCAGCGATTCGGGTCGGTCATGCCGGGATTGCCGGACAGGTCCAGGTCGAGCGGTGCATTGACCGGCACGTAGTGGATGTTGGTGTAGCCGTTGTCCTCGTTGGAGCCATCGGCAAGGCCGTGCAGGATCCAGGTGTTTGCGACCCGGATCCCCAAGGCGGCCGGAGAGGAGCCGTTGTCCTCGTTGAAGTCGGGGTCGTGGCCGAGCGCGATCATCAGGGCGCGGAGCCGGTTGAGCGTGTTCTGCGGGTTGTCGGGATCTTCCGGATCGTTGCCCGGAGAAGTCGCGAAGCGATGCCGGAGGAGCCGGTAGGCGGCGTGGCTGATGGCCGTCTCGCGTGCGGCCGTGATGTCGCTGGCGTTGTGACGCTCCCAATGCAGCACGGGATCCGCCCCGGGCTCGTAGGCGGCCCAGGCATCCCACATGGCGGCGGAGGTGTGGAACAGATTCCGGGCGTGAACGACCGGCCGGGCGAGATCGCGGCTGATCGCATCGAGCAGGGCCTCGTTCCATTGCCGCGCCACAGAGTGGGGCTCGTCGGCGCTTGCAGTGGCGGCCAGGAGCGTCAAGGCCAGCAAGACGGCACCTGGCGTGGAGCCGCGTCGGGTGGCTCTACTTGAAGCTCGAGCGAAATAGCTCGTCATGATCGATTTCCAGGTTTCGGTTGCCCGCAATGTCTTCGAAGGTGCTCGTTCGGCCGTCCGGCCATTGGATCGTCACGCGATCGACAACGGCGGCGTCCCCCAGGCCGAAATGCGCCCCGGGCGACTGCGACGATAGATAGCTTCCGCCGGCGCGGATCTCGCGGGTCTGCTCCAATCCGGCTGCTTCCAGGCGAATGCGGGTGCCGATGGCGTGGCGATTGCCGGGTGGTCCTTCCAGGCGGATACCGAGCCAGTTGTTGTCCGATCCGCGGTTGCGGTAGAACTGCGGCTGCACGGCCGTTTCCCCGAAGGCGTGGCTGTTCTGCACGAGGATATCGACATGGCCGTCGCCGTCGCTGTCGAAGCAGACAACCGCGCGACCCTGTCCGGAGGTAGCCACGTTCCTGGCCTGGGCCCGTTCGGTAAAACTGCCGTCGCCGTCGTTCATGAACAGCCGGGCAGGTTGACCGAGAAATCGCGCCGCATGGGTCTGGTAGCCATTGACCATGTAGATGTCGAGCCAGCCGTCATTGTCGAAGTCCGCCGCGCAGGCACCCCAACCCCAACCACCCTCGCGCACGCCGGCCGACTCCGTAATGTCGGCGAAGCCGCCCGAACCGTCGTTGCTGTAGAGCCGATTGCCGCTGGTGCCGTAATAGGGCGAGGTCTCGTCGTCCCAGATGCTGGTCACGAACCAGTCGAAGTCGCCATCGTTGTCGAAGTCTCCCACGGTCGAGCCCATTCCGTTCTCGTCGGTGATGACATGCCGATCGGTGGCGTCTGCGAAAGTACCGTCACCCTGGTTGAGAAACACGCGCGAGTGGCCGAAATCCGCGCTGATCAGCAGGTCGGGCCAGCCGTCGCCGTCGAGATCGGTGAAGGTCGGAGTGAAGTTGTAAAGGGAGTTTTCGCTCGAATACCACTGGCCCAGGCCGGCAGCGACGCTGATGTCCTCGAATTGCCCCGGGCCGAGATTGCGCCAGAGGTGCCCCGTCGCCGAGGCGGTCTCGTGATGCCAGTAGGTGACGAACAGGTCGAGATCGCCGTCGCGGTCGATATCGGCCATGGCCATCGAGTGCGAATCCAGCGACGAGGCGAGATTGCTGTGCGCAGTCGCGTCGGAGAAGTTGCCGTGCCCGTCGTTGACGAACAGGCGCATGGGCGTGTAGCTGTCGGGATTGCTGCGATCCCTCGCGATGCCGCCGAGCAGGAGGTCGAGCGCGCCGTCGCCGGTGACGTCGGCCAGCAGGGCGCCGTTGGGCAGGCCACCGATGCCGGCCAGACCGGCCGCCGTCGTGCCGTCGGAAAACTGCGCCTGGCCGTTGTTGAGGAACAGCCGGGGCGAGTGCATGCCGCGCATCACGAGCAGATCGAGGTCGCCGTCGCCGTCGATATCGCCGGCCACGGCACCGCCGGCATGTAGGTGCGTGGTGAAGGCCATGGGCATCTGGAAGGGCGCATTGAGTCCGCTGTCGATGGCCAGCACCCGGTCGAAGCCGTCGAACTGGGCCGAAGCCGGTAGCGCGACCAGCATGAGCAGAAGCATCGGGGCGATGTGGCCCGGCACGGATTGCGGCATGGCTCGGTGAGAGTCGAGGCGGACCAGCCGATTGTCCACCATCGCGGCGCGGGCCGCAATTGCGCCGCCCGTTGCCGGGCGGTTCTTGTGTCACGCTCTGAATGTTGCAGCATTAACGACGGGGTACACTAGGGTTTGCGCCGGCATCCACCTGGACGTCTCCGGCCCTCTTTGATTGATTGCCCGGAAACCGAAAGTCGAAACGTGAGCAAGGAAGCCGATCGACAGCCACCCACCGACGGCGAGACCGTACTCCTCGGTACGGCCCGCGCTACCGACGAGCGCCACGAGGCCTGCCTGGTGATCATCCGGGGCGCGCGCCTGGGTTCGCGCATCGTGCCCGGCCGGGAGCCGCTGATCATCGGCCGTGCGGTCGATGCTGACTTCCAGATTTCCGAGCGCAGCATTTCGCGGCAACACTGCCGGGTCTTCCTGGAAGACGGTCGCTACTGGATCGAGGACCTCGGTTCGACCAACCACACCTGGCTCAACGATGAGATGGTCGAGCGCTCGGCCCTGCGCGACGGGGACCTGATCCGCATCAGCCAGACGGTGTTGAAGTTCGTCGACGAGGGCAACATCGAGGCCGGTTATCACTCCGAACTGCACGAGAGCACGATCCGCGACACCCTGACCGGCCTCTACAACCGCCGCCACGCCATGGCGGTGCTGGAGAAAGAACTCGCCCGCGCCCGGCGCGACGAGGACTACGCGCTGGCGCTGGTCATTCTCGACCTGGACTTCTTCAAGGACATCAACGACGAGCATGGCCATCTCGCCGGCGACGGCGTGCTGCGCCAGCTCAGCCGGATCGCGGCCGACCGCGTTCGCGCCAGCGACACCCTGGCCCGGATCGGTGGCGAGGAGTTCGCCCTGATCCTGCCCGATACCCGGCGCGAGGAGGCCTGGCAACTGGCCGAGTCCATCCGCGAGTCGGTCGAGCGCGAGACCTTCCGTCTCGGCGACGAAGAGCACGTCATCACGCTTTCGGCCGGCGTGGCGACCTGGCAGCCCGGCATGGAGAGCATCAGCGAATTGCTCAAGGCAGCCGACGCCCAGCTCTACGAAGCCAAGTCCTCCGGCCGCAATCGAGTTTGCTAGGCCAATTCGGCTGCCGGGCGGGGAGCCCGAGCCCCGAATGTTTCGACAGCCTGTCACGATTTTTCTCCCGATCCCGTCAGGTGGGTGATTCCATTTCCGGCAAGGTCCGCTCATCCATGACAATTTCGCAATTCCTGCTTCGTTCCCCTCTATTGCTGCCCGCCTGCCTGACCGTTTTGTGCGTGGGTGCATCCGATGTCGCATTGAGCGCAGTCCCCCGCGCTGCCGCCGATATGCGTCTGGCGCCTCAAGCCCGCCTGGTCTGGCCGGAGTCCGAATCGACATCGCAGGTCGCGGGGATACGGCAGTTTGAGCGTGGCGGAACGATACGCACCGTTGGCGCGGAGCCCGAGTGCGACTACGCCAATCTTGGCGACGCGCTCATTGACGCGCTCGACGGCGACACGATCCGTCTTGCTGAAAGCGGCGACTACGTCGGCCAGACATACCAGATCCTCAATTTCGACGGGCAGCTGACCATCGACGGCGGGTACCAGGATTGCGACACGACTACGCCGGCCGGCAAGACGGTGCTCGACGCCAACGGTGCCGGGCGGGTTTTCTACATCGAGCAGAGCACCGGTTTTGTCGGGACCGACATGCAGATCGTTCTCAAGGACATCGAAGTCGTCAACGGTGACAACAGCGGCAGCTTCGGCGGCGGCGGGATGATGATCAACGGAACACCCGGAATTCTCGGTGTGACGCTCGAAAACGTGACCGTTCGCGACAATCAGTCCACGAGCCGTGGCGGTGGCATCCACGTGCGTGTCAACGGCGATCGCGCCGGCGCCGGCACCATGCTCACGATGGACAATTCTTCCAATCTGCTCTCCAACAGCAGCGGCGAGAACGGCGGTGGTCTGGCATGCAGCAGCCTGGGGAATACGCTTGACACGACAACCCTGGTTCGCCTCGGAGCGGTGGGTATCCGACAGAACACGTCTGTCGACGGCGCCGGTATCTACGTCGACGGCTGCAAGCGCGTCTTCGCATATATCGGCTACGACGTCTCCCAGGCCGGTTCCATCGCCAACAACGGTGCGTCGGGTGACGGTGGTGGTGTTTCCGTTGTCAACGGCGGTGAGGCGTTCATTCGCGGCGATGCGTTCGGCGACTTTGGCATTCCTTCCGGCGCTGCCGAGATTCAATCAAACAGCGCGCAGCTCGGCGGCGGCGTGCATGTTGCCGGCGATGGGTCTTACGTGTTTCTCGGCGACGCGGTGCTCGACCGAAACTTCGCGGAGTTTCGCGGCGGCGGTATCCACGTGGAGCAAAGCGGCCGCGTGGTCATGCATCGTCTGCAAGATCAACCCTGCGTTCAAGCTGAAGCGACCCAGAATCCCCGTTGCAGCAGGATCATTGACAATGACGTCCTCTCCAGCACCAGCGGCATGGCGATCGAGGTCAATTCCATGGGCGAGATCGAGGTGGTCCGAACCGAGATAACCGGGCATTCGGGTAGTGGCATGAACCGCCTGATCGCGATCGACTCGCGCGAGGCTACTCCGACCGAGGCAACCTCCGGGTTCTTCGAAGGTGTATCCATTCACGGCAATACAGGATTAGGTACCGTCTTCACGCCGAACAACTCGGCCGTTCTAACGTTGGCCTGGAGTACGATCTCGGAAAACGAAGCCGGCAATGTCGTGCGTACCGGCTCCGGTGATGCCGATGTCGACATCTACTCGAGCGTCATCTGGGAAGACAGCGGCGCGGTGTTCGAAAGGGCGGGTTTCGGTGCGGTAACAGCCAGTCTCGACTGCGTGGTCGGGCATCAGCTCGAGGGCGATCTGGATGTTGACAGCTATGGCTATTACAGCCGCATCGACCCCGAGTTCGTGGATGCCCCCAACGGCGATCTTCGGCTGGGCCCGACTTCGCCGGCGATCGACTACTGCGACGACTTCAATGCCGCTCAGTATTCCGGCATTGATGGCAACACTCGGGGCCTCCTCCATCGCGGCCAGCCGCTGACCGATCCACCGGCGAGCGTCGCCGGTGCTCAGTTCGATCTGGGCGCCTTCGAGATGAACTACGTGATCGATCAGTTGTTCAGCGATCGATTCGAGTGACCGAACGGGGGACAGGGCGGCCGCCGACCGCCCCTCAGGCGCGTGGTTATTCCGGATGGATCAGGCCGTGATGCCGTAGGAGGTCAGTAGCGGCTCGAGCGCTGGCTCGCGCCCCCGGAAGGCCAGCCAGGACTCCTGCATCGGGCGGCTCGATCCCACTTCCAGGATCTCGTGCGCAAGCCGATGGCCGGTATCGGCGTCGAACAGGCCCTCTTCCCGAAACAGCTCGAAAGCGTCCCGTGCGAGCTGC
>JAZBPT010000141.1:0-7707 GCA_036351755.1 Wenzhouxiangella sp.
CAGCCGGCGCTGGCGGTCGACGCCGGCGACGACCTGTTCGAGCTGGTCTCCGGCGAGCTCGAGTCCGGCAACATTCACTGCGTGCTTACCGACGAGTCGCAGTTCTTCACCCGCGACCAGGTCTACCAGCTCAGCGAAGTCGTCGATCGCCTGAAGATCCCCGTGCTGGCCTTCGGCCTGCGCACGGACTTTCAGGGCGAGTTGTTCGAGGGCAGCCGCTACCTGCTGGCCTGGGCCGACGAGCTCAAGGAACTCAAGACCATCTGTCACACTGGCTCGAAGGCGACCATGGTGGTCCGCGTCGACGAAAACGGCTACGCGGTGACTGACGGCGCCCAGGTCGAGATCGGCGGCAACGACCGCTACGTCCCCGTCAGCCGCCGCGAGTTCAAGCTGGTGTTCTACGG
Source organism: Wenzhouxiangella sp. (assembly GCA_036351755.1). Lineage (GTDB taxonomy): Bacteria > Pseudomonadota > Gammaproteobacteria > Xanthomonadales > Wenzhouxiangellaceae > Wenzhouxiangella. The sequence goes on from JAZBPT010000141.1 coordinate 408, forward strand.
CGGCAAGAAGGTGCGCGATTTCGAGGACGTGCAGATCGAAAGCCAGCCCGACCTGCTCGGCGACTAGCCTCCGGGCTCAGGTCGCCGGTCGGGGCGGCGTGGCGCGCGGGCGGATGTAGCGGCGATCCAGCCAGAAGCCGGCCGCGATGCCCACCGCCAGCGGTCCGAACCAGGCCAGGTGCTGGATCATCGTCGAACCCAGCTCTGGAAACAGCCGCATCAGCCCGATCTGCATGAAGGCGATGTGGGTGGCCACGCCGTTGCCGATCATCGCGCCGTAGTGTTCCTTCAGCCACCACTTCGGCCCCGACGGCCCCTTGCGGATGAGCGCACGGGCATCGAGTCCGCCGAGCGGCCCGAGCAGGCCGAAGATGATCAGCAGCCAGGCGTTGTGGATCACGCCCATCACGACCACGGCTGCGCCGGTGGCCGCCAGCAGTCCGGCGCTGATCCGAAAGCCGGTGCCGGTATAGCGCGCGAAGTCGCGCTTGTAGCGGATGGCCAGCCAGGCCATCCGGCAGGCGTGGCTGACGAGCACGATCAGGTAGCCCAGGAAGGCCGCACCCACCCACTGCCCCTGCAGGGTGAAGGCCAGCGTCAGCGGCAGCGCGGTGAGTACCACGCCGATCATCGCCAGCAGGTAGATCTTGCCCACCGCCTTGTGAAGCGGCGACCCCTTCTTCGCCAGCGCGGCGGTCCAGAAGGTGGCGAGCGCGACCGTCCCGACCAGGGCGTGGGGCAGCGCGAATCCGGAAAGGGCTTGTGCGAAAGTCATGGCGGTTCTCCTCTTGGCAGCGTGACTACAGCATCGACCGCCGGCGAGGCGCGTTGAGGTGCCGGAAGTCACCAATGCCGGGTGCCGAAAGTCATGACTTGCGCCCAGGCGGTTGTCGTCGCCGGCCGGCCCCGCTATACAGGGGGCATGAACGAACGATGGAAAGAAGGCGCCCGGGAACTGCTGACCAATCCGCTGGCCTGGGCCTCTTATGCGGCCTGGACGGCAGTGTGGCTGACGGTCACCGGCGTATTCGGCTGGCGGGATATGCGCTGGTGGGCCGACGGCCTGCTGGTGCTGTTTCTCGTCGCCTGGCTGGGCTGCATGCTCGACGACGTGTTCGGCCGCCGGGTGTTCGATGCTTTCCTGGCCGCGCTCACGGCGATCACCGTCGCCGTGCTGTGGCTGGTGCCCGCCGGGGGCGCGACGCCCATCCTGCTGATCCTGCTGGCCACGCAGTTCGCGCATCGTTTCGCAGCGCGCGAACTCACCTTTGCCATGGTGGCGATCAACCTGGTCTTCGCCGGCATCATGGTCTTCGTCTGGGAAGTCGGCCCGCGCGATGCCGGCTTTTCGCTGCTGGGCTTCATCGGGTTCCAGATGTTCGCGGTGCTGGTAATGCGCTACGCGATCCGCGCCGAGGAAATGGCCGAGGACCTCAAGTCGGTCAACGCGCGCCTGCTGGCGACCCGCTCGCTGCTGGGCGAGACCGCTCGCGACCAGGAGCGCCTGCGGCTTTCGCGCGAGCTGCACGACGTGGCCGGCCACAAGGTCACCGCACTCAAGCTCAACCTGCGCGGGCTGGCCCGCCGCCTGGACGACGAAGCGGCGGCCGAAGTCGGCAAGGCCACCGAACTCGCCGACGAACTGCTGCAGGACCTGCGCTCGGTGGTCCGCCACCTGCGAAAGACCGAGGGCATCGAGCTGTCGGAGAGCCTGCGCGAGCTGGGCCGGCCCTTCCCGCGGCCGAAACTCGAGCTCGAGCTGGACGAGCAGGCGCGTGTGCCGCGGGCCGACCAGGCCGAGGCGCTGCTGCGCGTGGTCCAGGAAGCGCTGACGAATGCCGCGCGCCACGGGCCGGCCGAAACCCTGCGGGTCGGCCTGCGCCGCGAGACGGATCGACTCGTGCTGACGGTCGAGGACGACGGCCGCGTCAGCGGCCAAGTCCGCCCGGGCAACGGCCTGACCGGCATGCGCGAGCGCCTGGCCGAACTGGAAGGTTCGCTCGACATCGCCCGCTCGGAACTCGGCGGACTGAAACTCACCGCCACCCTGCCCCTGGAGCGGCACTGATGACGACCCGCATCGCCCTGGCCGACGATCAGGCCCTGATCCGCGAAGGCCTGAAGTCCGTGATCAACGACCTGCCCGGCCTGGAGGTCGTGGTCGAAGCCGCCTCGGGCGAGCCCCTGCTCGAAGCGCTGGCCGACACGCACGTCGACCTGGTCGTGTCCGACATCCGCATGCCCGGCGTCGACGGCATCGCGCTGTGCCGGCGCCTGGTCGATCTCGACGATGCGCCGCCGGTGCTGCTGCTGACCACCTTCGACGACAGCGAACTGATGCTCGCCGCCGTGGACGCCGGGGCGCAGGGCTTTGCGCTCAAGGACATCTCGCCGGAAGACCTCGGCGAGCTGATCGAAGCCATCGTGCGCGGCGAAGGCCGTCTGCAGCCCGTCAACACCTCGGGTATCGCCGAGCGCTACCCGTACCGCGACGACTCCCCGCCGGTCGAGTCCTTCTCCGAGCGTGAGGTCGAGATCCTGCGGCTGATCGCCGGCGGCTACTCCAACCGAGAGATCGCCCGCTCCGTCCACCTGGCCGAAGGCACGGTCAAGAACTACGTCTCCGACATCCTCGACAAGCTCAACACCCGCGACCGGACAAGGGCTGTTCTCAAGGCGATTACTCTGCGAATCATCTAGCGAGTTGCCTGAGTTGAGCGTTTGTTCTCGAAACCGCAGATTGCGCAGATTGGCGCAGATTGAAGAAAGAACCTAAACATTCAATAACGAATTCGGGTAAACAAGAGGTCCGAAGATTCACCCTATTTCGAACAACCCGCAAGATCAGTTGGAAGGGGTTTCAAATCTGCGTAAATCTGCGCAATCTGCGGTTCCAAAAACTGAGCTTTCAGCGAGTCCAGCCGGAAGCCTCGGCCTGCTTCACCAACCACTGGGAAAGATGCCGGATACCGGGTTCATTCTTCCGGGCGGTCTTGCAGGCGAAGTGGAATTCGTCGCCGGTCTGCAGTTCGTGGGTGGGCAACTTGATCAGATCGGGGTCGCTGGCCGTGTCGAGCATGTAGTCGTTGGACAGGGCGATGCCCTGGTGATGGCGCGCGGCCTCGTGCGCCAGGAGCATGTGCGAGAAATGCTGCACGTGGGCGTCGGCGGGTAGCTTCGCGTCGCCGGCGGCAAACCAGCGCCGCCAGTCCTCGCCGGGGCGTTCGAACACGCTGGCCGCCGACAGCAGGGTGAAGCGGGTCAGCCATTCCGGCCGGATGGTCACGCCGCTGCCGCGTTTTCTCAGGCCGGCTTCGTCGAGTTCGTCGCGAACATGGTTCCAGTACTGCCGCGAGCACACCGCGAACAGGCGCTCGACGTAGAGGCTTTCCGAGCTGTAGCCGCGCTGGCGGTAGCGGAAAGTGATGAAGCAGTCGGCCAGTCGCTCGGACATCAGCGGCATGTCGGCAAGCATTTCCAGGTCGAGGTCGAGTTCGGGATGCTGGCGCTGCAGGTGCGGCAGGCGTGGGATCAACCAGCTGACCGCAAACGAACTCGGCACGGCCAGGCGAATGCGCGAATCGCTCACGCCGCGCAGTTGCTCGCTGGCGCGCTCGATCTGGGCCAGGGCCGGGGCGATCGCCTCGAGGTAGCGCTCGCCCTGCTCGGTCAGGGCCACGCGGCGACCCCCGCGTTCGAACAGGGTCTCGCCGAGGTCGTCTTCGAGCTGGCGAATCTGGTGCGAGACCGCCGACTGCGTGACGTGGAGTTCCTCGGCGGCCGCCGAGAAGCTCAGCGTGCGGGCGACGGCTTCGAATACGGGAAGGGCCTTGAGCGGGGGCAGACGCATTATCGTTTTTTCTCATGGGTGATGAGTATTCATCATTTTACATAATGAATGCCCGCGCCCAGAATGACGGCATCGAATTCATCGTACCGGGAGCGGAAAGCCATGTCCGGACGCACCGTCAACAGCGCGATCTTCCTGCTGGTCGTCGGCAACCTGCTGGCGATCTTTTCCGATGCGCTCATCAAGTGGGCCAGCGGCGACCTGGCCGTGTTCCAGTTCGTGGCCGTGCGCCTGCTCTTCACGCTGCTGCTGCTCGTGCCCTTCCTGTCCCTGGTCGACTGGAAGAACTTCTGGGGCGGGTCGCGCGTGCACCTGGTCCGGGCCCACGTGGGCCTGGGCGGCATCCTGTGCATGGTCGTCGCGCTCGGCGCCCTGCCCCTGGCCACCGCCAACGCCATCTTCTACGCCGCGCCGGTGCTGGTGATGGTCTTCGGCGTGGCGCTGTTCGGCGAGCGCCTGAGCAAGTCCAGCCTGTTCGCCGTGGTCGGCGGCATGCTCGGCGTAATCATCATCCTGCGGCCGACCGAAATGAACCTGGCCGGTTTCACCGCGCTGGGCCTGGCCGTGGCCCTGGCGGTCAACGCGCTGCTGGTGCGCAAGCTGCCCCGCGAGCAGTCGGTGGTGCACAGCCTGCTGCTGAACTACCTGTTCGCCCTGCCCGCCGCCCTGGTGCTGGCCCTTGTCGAAGGGGCGCCGATCGACTGGGGCTCGCTGGGCGCTGCCTTCGGCTCGGCGCTGTTCATCCTGGGCTACAACATGACGGTGATCCTGGCCTACCGCCATGTCGACGCCAACCAGGTCACGGCCTCTGAGTACACGGGCATTGTCTGGGCCTTCGCGATCGGCTGGCTGCTGTTCGCGGAAGTGCCGGACCTGTGGTTCTGGGTGGGCACCACCCTGATCGTGGTGCCGCTACTGGTCCAGGCGCTGATGGCGGCGCGTCCCGCCGGGCGCCGCCGCCTGGCCACGCAGGTCGGCGGTTCCCGCCGCGCCACCGACCGGCTTTCGGCCGGCGGCGAGGCCGTCGAGATCACGGCGGTCAGTCTGCCGGAAGGCGCTCGCGATCGTGCTTGCGATGGAAGTCCAGCGCCGGCCCCAGCGGCACGATGTAGTTCGGATTGATCGTGTCGTGGCTGCCGTAGTAGTGCAGCTTGATGGCGTGGAAGTCGACCGTCTCTGAAATGCCGGGCACCTGGTAGAGCTCGCGCAGGTAGTTCGAGAGGTTGGGGTAGTCCTCGATGCGCCGGATATTGCACTTGAAGTGCCCGACGTAGACCGCGTCGAATCGAATCAGGGTGGTGAACAGGCGCCAGTCGGCTTCCGTCAGGCGTGAACCGCACAAGTAGCGGTTCTCGTCCAGGCGCGCCTCGAGTTCGTCGAGCGTTTCGAACAGCGGGATGACCGCTTCCTCGTAGGCGTCCTGGGTGGTAGCGAAGCCCGCCTTGTACACGCCGTTGTTGACGTTGGTGTAGACGGTCTCGTTGATCGCGTCGATGTCTTCGCGCAGGTCTTGCGGGTAGTAGTCGCCCTCGGCCGCGCCCACCTCGTCGAAGGCCGAGTTGAACATCCGGATGATGTCGGCCGACTCGTTGCTGACGATGGTGTTCTCCTTTTTGTCCCACAGCACCGGCACGGTCACCCGGCCGCTGTAGTCGCTCTTGGCGGCGGTATAGACCTGGTGCATGAACTCGGCATTGTGGATCGGATCGGGCGTGACCTTGTAGCCTTCCTGGAAGGTCCAGCCCTTCTCGCGCATCAGGGGATTGACCACCGAGATCGGGATCATCTGCTCGAGCCCCTTGAGCTTGCGGAAGATCAGCGCGCGATTGGCCCAGGGGCAGGCATAGGCGACGTAGAGGTGGTAGCGGTCGGGCTCGGCCTTGAAGCCGCCGCTACCCTGCGGGCCGGGCGAGCCGTCGGCCGTCACCCAGTTGCGGAAGGCGGCCTTGTCGCGCTCGAAACGACCCCCGGTCGACTCGGTGTCATACCACTGGTCGTGCCATTCGCCGTCGACGAGAAGTCCCATTGCTTACTCCGAGAAAGTTTCTGATGTAACCAGTTTAACAAGCCTCGGCACCACGCCGCGTGGTGGTGAAGCGCGTCAGCCTTTCAGGATGCGCCGGCAGAGTTGTTCGGAGGCGTCGACGTAGGCGCCGCCGAACATGTTGGCGTGGTTGAGCATGTGGTAGAGCTTGTAGAACAACCGGCGGGTCTCGAAGCCTTCCGGCAGCGGCCACGCTTCCTGATAGGCGGTGTAGAAGGCGTCGTCGAAACCACCGAACAGGTGCGCCATCGCCAGGTCGCATTCGCGGTCGGCATAGTGGACCGAGGGGTCGAAGATCACCGGGGTGTCGTCCGAAAGCGCTGCGGCGTTGCCGCGCCACAGGTCGCCGTGGATCAGCGACGGCGGCGGTTCATGGCTGTCGGAGGCATCCTGCCAGGCGGCGGTGATCTCCTTCTTGAGGTGATTCCAGCCCTGGTCGGGCAGCTTTCGGCGCAGGCGGTCGAACTGCGCCCCGAGCCGGTGCGCGGCGAAGAACACGGTCCAGTCGTCCACCGGGGTGTTGGTCTGCGGCGTGCGGCCGATGTAGTTGCTGCGGTGCCATCCGAACTCGTCGCCGGTGTGGCGATGCAGGGCCGCGAGCTGCCGCCCCAGGCGCTCGTCGGCGTCGGCGCTGCGCTGGTCGAGGTCGAGGTATTCCAGCGCCAGCCAGGCGAAACCGTCATGCATGCCGCGACGGATGACCCTGGGCACGCGCACCTCGCCGGTTTCGGCGAGGGCCCGGAGACCGTCGGCCTCGGCCGATAGCAATCCGGCGCGATCGAGGGGCAAGGTCTTGAGGAAGATCCGGGCGTCGGCGGCCTGCAGGAGGAAGGCCTCGGCGATGTCGCCGCCGGGTACCTTGTCGACTTCCAGGCCGTGCTCGTCGAGCCCGAGGGTGCGGGCGACTGCGGCGGCCTGTTCGAGATCGAGCGGCATGGGTCCCCCGTTCGCGGGGTCAGCCGGTGACGTAACGTTCGAGTTGTTCGATCAGTTGCTGCTGGTCGCCGATGACGGCATTGACCAGGTCGCCGATGGAGACAACGCCGAGCAGCTGCCCCTTCTCGACGACCGGCAGGTGGCGGATGCGCTTGCTGGTCATCAGCGCCAGGCCTTCCTCGGCCGCAGCCTGCGGGGAAATGGTGATCGCCGGGCTCGAACAGATGTCGCCGACCTGGGTGTCGCGCGACGAGCGGCCTTCGAGAATGACCTTCCGGGCGTAATCGCGCTCGGAGATGATGCCGTGGAGCTCGCCATCGTCCATCACGATCAGCGCACCGATCCCCTTGGCGGCCATCAGGCGGATCGTGTCGTAGACCGTGTCCTTGGGACTGACCGACCAGATCTGGTCGCCCTTTTCGGCAAGAATCTGTCGAATCGTGTGCATGACCACCACCCTGTTTGGAATC
>JAZBPT010000142.1:0-3287 GCA_036351755.1 Wenzhouxiangella sp.
CCAGGCCCAGGAGACCTCCTACGAGGAAGCCGTCACGCAGTTCATCGAAGACAACCCGGAACTGATCGACTACTGGGTGACCGGCAAGATGGACTGATCGCGGCAAGCGATTGACCACCGCAATGAAAGAGCCCCGCTTCGGCGGGGCTCTTTTTGTCTGTCGATGCGGGTCGCATCCAGCCGCGATATGCTGAATTGGGATCAATGCCACGGAGCCGGGCCGGGCGCAAGCGTATGAGGCAGCGAATCGGTTTCTGTAAAACGGCGGACGATGTCCGCATCGCCTACGCCACGGCCGGGCAGGGCCGGCCCCTGCTGCGCGTGGGCGGCTGGATGACGCATATCGAGCACGACTGGGACAGCCCGGTCTGGCGCCACTGGCTGCGAGAGCTCACGCGCGACCATGCGCTTGCGCGCTTCGATATCCGGGGCACCGGCCTGTCCGACCGGGCAGCGGACGGCCAGCACCTCGACGCCTGGGTACGCGATGTCGAGGCGGTAGCCGACAGCCTTGGCTGGCGGAGATTTCCGATTCTCGGAGTGTGTCAGGGCGCGGCTATTGCGGTCGCCTACGCCGTGCGTCATCCCGAGCGCGTCAGTCACCTGGTGCTCTACAACCCCTATGCCCACGGCGCTTTTACAGAGGGCATGTCGGGCTATCGCGTGGAAGAGGCCGAAGCCCTGGCGGGTATGATCGAAGTGGGCTGGGCACGCAAGGCCGGCGCCTTCAGGGAGGTTTTCGCCCGCCTGCTTTCGCCCGCCGACGCCGCTGACCAGATCGGCTGGTGGGACGATCTGCAGCGCCTCACGACCGACGCGTCCACGGCGGCCCGGCTCTGGCGCGGGTTTCACGAGATCGATATCCGCGATTACCTCCCGCAGCTGCGCGCGCCCACCCTGGTCGCGCACGTCAAGTCCGATTCCATGGTGCCGTTCGAGGCCGGAAGAGACCTCGCCGGCCGAATCCCCGACTGCCGTTTCCTGCCGCTGGAAGGCCGCAACCACATCCTGCAGCCGCAGGATCCCGGCTGGCGACCCTTCGTCGAAGAGCTGCGTCGGTTCCTATCGGCCGACCCGCGGCAGGATGTACGCGCGGCGGCTCAGTTTCACGAGCTGACCCCCCGCGAATCCCAGGTGCTCGATCAGGTCGCTCGGGGGCTGTCGAACGCGGCGATCGCCAGCGCGCTGTCGCTGGCGCCCAAGACGGTGCGCAACCACGTCAGCAACGTGTGCGGCAAGTTGGCCGTTTCCAGCCGCGCCGAGCTGGTGGTCGAAGCGAGAAACGCGGGATTTGGCAGCGATTGACCCTTTTCCGGGACCCGCGTCCCGGGTTTCCCGATTTGGGGCATGACACTCGGGACGCTCGCCTCATGCGCGCAGTACTGGGCCGGTTCATGCTGATTCCACGAAAGGACGATCAGCACAGGAGGCGCGATCATGACCCTGTCCGCAGCACGAGAAGCATCCCTTACACAACGCCAGGAGGTCCTGCATCGGCATTATGTCGAGGTGCCGGAGGATGCCTGGATCAGCGACCAGGCGCGCGCAATGCCCGGCCGGATCACGGATCCCGTGCACGGCGAGGTCGAGCCGGCCAACAACGGGGGCCGGCGAATTCCATATGGCATCCATCGCGCGGTCGGCGGCGACCACGATGCGCCCAACCCCGGCGACCTGCTCAGCGCGGCCCTGGCCGCCTGCCTGCACGCGACGCTGCGCATGGTGGCCGAACGGCTCGGGATCACGATCGTCGACAGCGAGGTGACCGCCACCGTACAAGCCGACGTGCGCGGTGCGCTGATGGTGGACACGACGGTTCCGGTGGGCTTTCAGCGCCTGCATTGCGACGTTAGCCTGACGGTACCCGCCAGCGTGGACAAGCGGAACCTGAAGGCGCTCACGATGGGCGCGGAGCAATGCTGCGTCGTGTACCAGACGCTCAGGGCCGGTAACCGCGTGACCACCGACTGGCGAATCGACGAGGCGCCGTAACAGACGGCGCGAGGTTCACTATCTCCGCATTTGGCGATACGCCAACCGTATAAGGAGGCCTGTTCATGAGTTCATCAGACCAATCCACCAATCATTCGATCCGCTCACACAATGCAGGGCCGGCAGCCGTCTGGTCGAGTGGCGGAGCCGCCTACGACGAGGTGAGTCGCGGCATCCTCGATGCCATAGAACACACCGTCAATCGCCTGGAGCCCGCGCCGGGGATGCGTATCCTCGACGTGGCAACGGGGACCGGGTGGACCGCCCGGCGCCTCGCCGAGCGAGACTGCGATGTTACCGGCGTGGACTTCGCCGCCGACATGCTGGCCGATGCCCGGGCGCGCGCGTCGGCACGCGGCCTCGAAATCGACTTTCGACAGGGAGATGCCGAAGCGTTGCCGTTCGACGACGGGTCGTTCGACGCCGTCATCTCCACGTTCGGCGTGATGTTCGTGCAGGATCCCGACAGCGCCGCGGCCGAACTGGCCCGAGTCTGCCGTCCGGGCGGCAGACTCGCTCTCGCCGTCTGGACGCCGCAGAGCAATGTCTTCGAAATGTTCAAGGTCATCAAGCACTACATGCCACAGCCCGAAGGGGCTGCCCCGCCGTCGCCATTCGAGTGGGGCCGCATGGAGCGTGTGCGCGAGTTGCTGGGCGAGGCATTCGACCTGGGTTTCGAGAGCGGCACGTCTTACTACCGCGAGCCTAGCGGTCAAGACGCGTGGCAGACGTTTTCGGAAGGCTACGGACCTGTGCGTACGCTTGTCGGCAAGCTCGATCCGGAACAGCGTGCCCGATTCGAAGCGGACTTCACGGCCTTCCATGAAGGCTTCGCCGACGAGTTGGGTATCACGGTGCCGCGCGAGTATCGTGTCGTCCATGGCGTGCGCGCCTGAGCGAGGCGCCGGTCTGTCTACCCGGCCGGGAGTCAGGCGTGATCGCGGCGGGGTAGGCGGGGGATCAAGTCGGAGGCGAAATGTTATTACGCATTCGGTTTGCGATAAATTACAGCCATGACTTCACACGACCACCAGCATCACCATCATGCCCCGTCGAGTCGCAGCGCACTCGTCGGCGCCCTGTGCCTGACGCTGGGCTTCGCCGGCGTCGAGTTCGTCGCCGGACTGTGGGCCGGTTCGCTGGCCCTGGTTGCCGACGCCGGCCATATGCTCACCGATTCCTCGGCCCTGGGGCTGGCCGCATTCGCCGCCTGGATGGCGGGGCGGCCGGCCAGCAAGCGGCGCACCTGGGGTTACGGTCGCACCGAAGTCCTGGCCGCCCTGGTCAACGGCGCG
>JAZBPT010000143.1:0-36164 GCA_036351755.1 Wenzhouxiangella sp.
CTGCAACCCACGTTTTCAAGCGACTACTCGACGGATAACTACGGCGATCCTGCCGACCGCTAGGCCATGTCGACTCTCTTCACTGGAGGTGTGAATTGAACCTGAATCTTTCCTCACTCGCGTTGGCCGGACTCCTCGCTGCAACCCAGGCCGGCGCGGAGCAATATCCACTGCTGGATGGCCGATGCGACGAGTATCCGGGTCTGGGCGCCGGAGTCGTGACCGAGAATGAGATGATCTCGGTGCTTTTCTTCCAGGACGCAGATTACGTGTGGCTGTGTTACACGCTGCCGGGCGAAAGCTACGGCACGCTCGATCTGGAGGTGGATTCACCGGGATTGGCCGACCCGGTCAACCTGCATGTCTCCGCGCAACTCGGTGAGTGGCGGGTCGACCACCCTGAAGAGGTTCCGCAGAACGCGGAAAGTGATCGTTGGTGGAGCGTGCATGGCTGGTGGTCGAACGCAGTGTCCTGGAACGGAACACGGGAAACGGACGATGGCCCGCGCCCGAACTTCCGGGCGTCCGAAGGCCGCGAACTTCAGCTGTCCAAGGCGCGATTCGGAAGAGGGTCCTGGCGACTGAGTTTCGAAATCGGCTCTGTACGCGCTGCAGACGCTGAAATGAAGCAGATTGTGCTGCCCCCAAGAGAAAGAGAGCCGGTCGTCGTCGAGATCTTCTGAGTGAGAAAAACCGGGACACCTTCCCAGAGGCGGCGATCGTGGGCGCCCCGATCCTGCGGAAGGCACTTAGCTTATCACTCAAGTACGTTTTGGCCTTCGGCCGCCATCGGACGCTCCAATGGCGCGCTGCCTAGCTCAGAAGTTGTGCAGGAGCAAAGTATGGACGAAGTAAGCGTAGCCAAAAGCTCATTCTTGAGAAGCCATTGGTTCTGGCCAGTGGCAGTTGCGGTATGCGTTTTTGATGCATCCGTGCTTGTATTGGATGGCTGGCGGTCACCCCAATTCAAGGAATTTGGTGTTCTGTTTGACTTGGCCATCCTTTTGCCGGTCCTGTACCTGATCTGTTATTGGACCACGGGCAAAAGCGCAATTGTTAGGTGCCTTGCCATGGCATGCCTGGGTATCTGGGCTGCGGGCCACATCGTGCCCGACGAAAATCATGCAATCCTAAGCGAGGTGGGCTTTATCCGCTATGTCGGATTGGCTGTTCTCATCGCCATTGAAATCCGGATTGGCGTTGAAATTTTCAAGGTGGCGCTTCGATCAGGGAGTAATAGCGAAAGCGATAAGGCCATACAGCAAAAGGCGGAGGAAGAGGGGGTTCCAGCCTGGGTTGCCAAGTTGATGGCATGGGAGTCCAGGCTATGGCGAAAGATCTATACAATCTTTCGGAAGTGAAAGCGAGTCTGCATGACAAGCTACTCCCACAAGAACCAGGAGGCCCAAGGATCTCCCGGCATGGAAAGGGGCTTGGTGGGACGCCGATGTGCTTTCTCGGCTATTTCCGCACCTCGTGAATGGCCGCGACTCCATCGTGTACAGCGTGATTGACGTCTCCGTCTTATTTTGTTCCAATCATCGCCGCCTTCCATACTGGTATATAAGTCCATGAAAAAAGTGGTCAGTGGTTTGTTCGCGATGGCAGTTGCCATCAGCTCGTCCCAGCTGTATGCAGAACCGGAGCAGGGCTCGCTCGGTTTTTCCGGGAACGTTGGCGTGGACGGCATCTTCAATCCTGAAGTGTCGAGCTTCACGATCGATGGTGTAGCCGAGGGTTCAGCTGCGGAGGCCGCTGGGTTGGAAAAGGGTCAGCAGGTTATCGCTATTGAAGATTGTCGAATTCCCGGCTGCGATACAGACGACGCACAGGAGCTGATGAAAGTGCAACCTGGAGAAGAGCTTGTGCTGACCGTTCTCGATGAAGGCGGAGAGGAACATCGCATCGTCATCACCGCGAAATAGTCGCAAGAATCAGAGTTAAGACCCAGGGCGCCCACGGTTTGCCCGTCTCCGAACTTATCTTTGGTGCAAGTCCTGTGTGTCCGGGACTTTCCCAAGCCACGATTCACCTGGGCGAGCCGGCGTTCTGGGTCGGCAAGGCATCGCTTTGTCGAGCGCGAAGGATGCGCAGTATTCGGTGATAGACGATCGATGTGAGTAGCACTGTGTCATTGCCGGTAGTGTTGACGAATTGCACCACCACCGCGTCGATATCACTGTGGTAGCGGGCCGTGCTGGAATGGCCCAGAACCCAGCCTTTGTGGCCATACTCGTAGAGCGAGCTGTAGATCTGCCGCTCTTCGTCGGTGAACAGGGAGCCGTCGTTCAAGGCCCGCACAAATACGGCCACGTCCTGCGCCGTGGCGACATAGCCTTGATCCAGCATTTTGAAATCCATGGCATAGCCGACGTGATATCCGCTCATGAGCCGTTCCGGGACAATTTCCGTGACGGACAGGTAGGTGTTGGAAAGTCCAAATGGTTCCAGCAACGCTTGGCGAATGTACTCCTCGTGGTCATAGCCCAGTGCCCGGTTCATGATTCTGCCGAGCAGCAGGTAATTCGTGTTGGAGTAGGCGTAACCCGTATCGGGTTCGAAATCAGCTGGGCGGTCGATGACGAGATCGAGCACATCAGCGTATTCCTCGCCCCAATCAAAACCCTCGGCATCGGTGTAGTTGGGTATGCCGCTGCGGTGTTGAACCATCATGCGCAGACTGATGGAATCGGCGTATTCGATTCGGCCTTTCAATTCGGGCAGGTAATCGGCCAGGCTCCTGTCCAGGGAGATGGTGCCGTCTGCCACGAGTTTTGCAATGGCCGAGGCCAAATAGAGCTTGCGGATGCTGCCAATCTTGAACAATGCATCAGGATTGGCGGGTTGCCGGGTTTCTCGGTTATGCCAGCCAGCGGCATAGGCCTCTGGATCGCCGTCGATGTTGTCGACGGAGACGATGATGCCGTCCAGGCCCTGGTCGACGGCTTGAGCGACCTGAGCCTCTATCGTCGCGGGTAGCGGGTAGAGGTAATGCAGCGCGAACTGCCAGGGCGCGAACAAGTAAATGCTGCCGGTGGTCAACACCAGGGCGATGGCGATCTTTGCGAGGGTCTTCTTCCTGTTCGCCGGCATCGTTTTATCCTGGCTCAATTGCTGGGCGCCCCGGCTGGAAATGTCTCTGCCTTGCAACCGAGCATGCCACGATTCTCGGCGAAGAACCAGGTCACCAGCTGTGCTTGGGGCAAGAAAGAGGCCGAGCGCCCCTGGCGGTGCGCTCGGCATCGACTGATCATGGTTTCACTGCAGTCGCCGCCGCCGTTGAATGCGGACGAGTTGCTGACCACGCAGTCGCGAAGCGTCAGGCTAGCGCACCGTGAGCTCCTTCGGAATCGACTGCGTCACGTGGCGCCGCTCCTCGCGCAGGATCTGGAAGCCCGCTTCTTGGTGACTTGCGCCCCGCCATCAAAATCGTCACCCAAATGGGTGATGAATTCGCGGAACCTGAGTGCTAGTTTATTTTTACTGCCTGAGCGGCGAAGACTGGCTTTTTCCTGAACCGAGATTAGGTGAAAGCCAATGAAATAAGCCTTGGAGCCATTGTGTACGAATGGAAGGCGGCCGCTGCGGCAGGGGTTAATACAGCGAATTTCCCGCTGTTAGGGATAAGTGCCAGTTCGGTTAACGTGTTTGTAGGGAACACAACAGGGGTGGGGGATGTCCTTTTTTGAATGTAATTTGTCGCGTCGAGGACACGGGCGTCGTCTTGCCTTGTGTCTGCTTCCTGCTATCGCAATCGCAGTAGTGGGCGCGGCTGGTGCTCAAGTGAAACCTCTCGATCGAAAACCGATCGATTCCGACGGTCCGAGCGTCGAAAGTCTTCTTGACGAAACGCGTCAAGATAATTCGGTTTACGCCGTCGGCGAGGCTACTGTAACCAACGGCAATGTGGACAGCGCGCGACAGCGCGCGCTGCAATCTGCGTACGCCGAGGCCGTAGCTGTCGGCGCTGGGGTCGATGTTGGCAGTCTGACCGTCATTCGAAACGTCAGTCAGATCACTGATCTCGTAACGACTCAGTCCAGAGGCTTCATCAGGGACTACGAAATCATTCAGGAAAGCATCGTGACTTCGGGCGATCGTCAGGTGCTCCGGATTGAGATCGAGGCATCGGTCCAAACACGCGAAGCCACTACGCTCGAGGACCGGCTGGCAGGATTGCGTCTCTTTCTTGGAGTGCTTGGAAATCCGAAGGTTCTCATCGTCGCTCCCCGATTCGATGCCACGATGCCGGCGCCGGGCGTTCAGTCCGAGTCGCAGCTGCGTCGAATCGAGAGGGGCGAAGACGGCGAACAGATAGTCGAGCGTCGCTCGTCTGGGAGCGCCAGCATCGCAGGACAACGTGACTACGAAGGAACGCCCAACGCCAATCTCGGCCCCGGCGTCATCCGCGCTGCAGAGGCGAGTCTTGCGCAAGCGCTCAATGACTATGGCTATAACACCTACTCTATCGACAGTCTTTTTGGGCGTGTTGACAGTGAACTCCTGGAACGAGCGAGCAAGGGCGACACACAGGCAGCAGTCGCTGCAGCCAGAGAGGCCGGAATCGATATTGCCCTGATCGGGCGCTTTGTCGTGGCGGCCCGAAGGATTGCACCGCAGGGCGTCGAATTCGAGCAGGTCTCGATTGAATACTCGGCTCGAGCAACCATTGTCTCAACCGGCGAAGAGGTTCGAACCTTTTCACTGTCCGAAACCCAAGCGCATTCGAACATGCTCTCTGCACGCAATCAGGCCACGGCGAATATTTCCGAAAAGGTTGCGCAAGAACTGGCCTGGTCGATACCAAAGCTTCTCGCCAATGCACAGCACGCTTTCGTCATAGAGATCGACGGAATTGATGCCGACAGGGCCCTGGAAGTCAACGGCATACTGGCGAACCTGGAAGGTGTGGTCAACAGTCGTGTTCTCCGCTTACCCACCGCCAGCCGCATGTCGGCCCGGTACGAGCTTGCTACGGGCTACATCAAGATCCCGCCGACGGAAATCTACCGACTGCTCCGTTCCACCATGGGGGCTTCACTCGAGCTCGAGGAGCAGAACGCGTTTCAAATGCGCTTGGCGTTATAGCGAGGAGGAAAAACCTATGAAAATACACAAAGTAGTTATGAGTGCTGCGGCTGTACTTATCGTTGCAGCCTGTGCTAGCAGCAGCGAAAAGAGCGATCAGCGCTATCAAACCCAACGAACCGTCTATGACGAGAGAGGGTCGGTCAGGGACAGCGTCGTCGAGTCCGGCGGACAAGTAATAAGTGAACTGCGGCGTCAGTTCGATGAAACGACGTTGACTGGAGAAGGTCGCATCAAGAATTCCAACGAGGGTCTGGCGCGGCGTGCCGCAACACAACTCGCGGTAAGCGAATTGGCTGCGAAGGTGGAGACCGAGGTTCGTGCTAACACCCGGATCTACAACAACTCCGAAGTGCGGGACATTGTGGAGACACGCGTGGCCGCATTAGTACAGGATTACGAGATCGACTATGCCGGATATGAATCCGATGCTGAGACGTATCTGGTGAGAGTGAGTATTACGGGCCGCCGCCTGACTGAGGAGTTCGAGCGGCAGCTTGTAAATCGCTGATGGAAATCCATCATTTGTAAAAAGCAATAGGGAGACAACATGACTAAGAAAATGGTAATTGCTCTGAGCCTTATTCTTGCATCCGGCCTGGTTATGGCACAGCCGAAAAAGGGGTCGTCAGAGCTCGAATTGTCTGGTAATTTCACTGCGGCCGATGATTTCACCACAGTCTTTGCTAACGTCAACTACGGCTATTTCTTTAGTTCGCAGTTCCGGTGGAATGTCGGGCTGTCGGCGTTTGGCACTGACATAGACGGAGGTGATTCGAACATCAATGTGGGTGCTCGGACTGGCGTCGCATATCACTTCAGCGATACCGGAGATACGGCTTATGTGTCCGGAAATTACTACGTTCAGGATGTGGACATGTTGAGTGAAACGCAGTCCGTGGAGGCGTTGATTGGTTACCGAACCTATATTTCGGACTCAACGGCACTTTTCTACGAGGCCGGGTACCGGCATCTCATCGATGCAAGTGAAGGCGCCGTTGTTGGGAACTTCGGCATCACTTTCCTGTTTGATTGATGCGTAAAGGTTCTGCAATGAGTGGCCTGCCGACAAAACTTGTCGGCAGGTCGCGCTACAGGGCGTTGCTTGGCGTGATCCTGGCTTCTTTTGCGGGATCTTCTCTCGGGCAAAGTTTTTTGCAGGGTCAGCCCGGGGGCCTTGAAGGGACCGGCATAACCTGTGAAATTTCGAAGGACTGTGTATTTCGCAGAAACAATGACACCGTCGTTGTAACTGAGAGAGGTCAGCTTGTTCGTAGAGGAGAGGCTGGTTTCACCGTCGATGTCATCGGGCGCTATGAAGAGCCTACGCTTGCAACGATCAGCGGCTCCGGCAACGTCATTGCGGTCGCGCTGGTAAAAGAGACAACCGGTCGTCGCGCGTTCAGTCGAAAAATGGTACGGCCCGACGACCTGGATCGCTCGTATCGGATTGAACTTTATAACCCGCGGTCAGGCAGCCTTATCAAGAGCTTCGATCTCGGGGCTCGTGCCGTCCGCAACATGGCGCTAAGCCAGGATGGCCAGGTGCTGATGGTTGCGGCTCAGGATACCGAGCGGCGCGCAATCAATGAGTTGATCGCGTTCAATGCTCGTTCTGGTGCCAACGTATTAACGGAACGGGTTGATGACGCCGATGACGTCGCGATTGGCAGCAATGGCTTTGCGTTCGCCGGAAAGGCCCTGATTCTTGATTCGGGGGCCTCCTCTGGCGGTTACGCGGTGTACAACTCGCGCGATCCGTTCAGCATTGCAGAGTATCAGGTCGAATGTAGTTCGACCGTGGCGGGAATTGTTGACGAGGACGCCGATTCCGTGGGGGTGGCGCAGATCGATGATGCCGCAACACAACAAGACGCAGCGCTTACTGATGCCATTGGATCAGGGCTTTCTGGTAGTGGTGTGAGGCTCGTCGAGCGGGCAAGGCTTCGTGAGGTATTGGAAGAAATCCAGCTCTCGACGACCGGATTGACGGAATCGGAGATCGCGATCGACGTTGGTCGCCTCGGTGTCGCAGACTACCTCGTTTTTGGGCGCGCAGACCGAAGCGAAAGGAATATTACAGTTTCCACACGCCTTGTTTCCGTGGAACGCGGAGAAGTCAATTCGACCTGCACGATGATCTGCAGAGATTGCGAAAATCAGGATCTCTATGAGGGGGTATTGAACCTTGCAGAGCATTGGGCCGGTTCATAGCCGGCCATTGGGCAAAGGTTTACTTAAAAAGAACTCAACTCTCCATTGCCAGCTTTGGCAAGCGGGTTTGCCGGCTTTGGACTCTCGAAGCCGGTCTTTTTGGTTCATCGCGCAGTACACGACCTTGTTTGGACTACAATCCCCCAGCCAACGTTCATTATGTGATGCTCCGGGTAGTCGGCGTGGATGATGCGGGCGAGATGAGCTCGTGCCACCATGCGGGTTCGAGCGTTCATTTCCTGGGTGTTTATCCCGTCCGCCGGGCTGGTGATCGTCCATCGGGTCGATACCGAGGTGGACAGTCAGTTCGAGACGTCGTTCCTCTATCGGCTGTTCGGAGCGTTTTTCGGGGGATGACGGGCAAATCGGGAATCCACGGGTTTCCTGGCGGCCTTGAACACTGCCGATATCAATGAAGGATTCGGCTGGCTGCATTTCCCGCGAGAACTCTCTTTTTCCGGCTTCTGCGGCAATCGGTTCGAATTCGCTGCCGAAACTGATTGCGGAAGCCGGGACGGCTGCAGGAAACTGACCTCACGATTAGTCGCTGACCACATAGCGATCGCGGCCGGCCAGCTTTGCTCGATAGAGGGCGCGATCGGCGCGTTGACGCAGTGCGTCGATGGAGTCATCCGGGTGCATCGGTGCCACGCCGAAGCTCAGCGTCACGATCGGGTCGCCGGACCGGATCGCCTCGCTCGGCGTCGATCGGAATCGCTCGATGGCGCCGATCACTTCATCGATGTCGCCGGTTTCCATCAGTATGGCGAACTCCTCGCCGCCGACGCGGCCGAGGAAGGCTTTTTCGCCGAATGCTTCGACCAGTCGCCGCGACACCTGACCGAGCACTTCGTCGCCTATGAGATGCCCGTGCTCGTCGTTGATCGCCTTGAAGTGGTCGATGTCCGTCATGACCAGGTAGACGCCCCGGCGCTCACGCTGCGCCCGGGCGATCAGCCAGGCCGCACGTTCCTGAAACCAGCGGTGATTGGACAGGCCGGTGAGGTGATCGTGCCGCGACAGCGCCCTGAAGTGCCGACGCCCCCGCAGAGTCACCAGGAGCACGACGCCAAGCAGCACCAGAACAAAACCCGACAGCACCAGGATGGTCGTGCGGTCGCGTCGCTGCTGCGTGGCGGTCTCGGCTTCGAGCTGAGCGACCCGCGCGCGCTCTTCCAGTAGCTTGATTTGCTGTTCCTTGAGCCGGGTATCGAAGACGACCTCGAGATAGGCCAGGCGCATCACGCGGTCGCGGCTGAGAAAAATCTCGCGGGCTTCCTCCTGCAGGGCCAGGTGGCGCAGGGCGGCCTCACGATCGCCTGCCTGGATGGCCAGGCGCGCGCGCAAGGCCTCCAGTGTGGTCAGCTGGTCCCAGAATCCGTTGTCGCGAAAATAGTCCGCCAGGTCGGCCAGGGTGTGTCGCTGGAAGTTCGGCCGCTCGCCCAGGTCGACCAGGGTTTGCGCCAGCACCAGGCGGGCCTCGAACTCGCCAAGCGGATAGACCGCATTCTCGAGCGCGGCAATCGACGATTCGGCCAGTTCGCGAGCTTCCTCGAGCCGCCCTTGTTGCCTCAGCAGATCGGCCAACCCGTGCTCGAGCACGCCGCGGAAAAGTTCGTTGCCGATCGAACGGCACACCCGAATCGCCGCGCGGTATTCCGTTTCGGAGCGCTCGAATTGATCGGCCCACTTGTAAACCGGAGCGACGCGCTGGCGTGCGACGCACTCGTCATTCGGCTCGCCGTGCTCGACCGCGATGTCGATGGCCATTCGACCGTAGTCGACGGCACGCTCGATTTCGCCGACCTTTCCGAACATGTAGGCGGCCATGTTGTAGGTCGACATGGTTGCGGCGGGATCGACTACGCGATCTCCGAGTTCGATGGCGGCAATCAGGTGATCGAAAGCCGCTTCATAGTCGCGCAGCAGCACCGCCACGTTGGCGCTGAACTGCAGTACGCGCAGCCTTTCGTCGGGGGCAAGGTCGAATTCGAGCAGCATGGACGCGCGCTCGAGGGCCTCGCGCTGCTTATCGGCCAGAGTCAGGTGGCGCGCCTCGAGCAGGTGAAAATCCACGAAGGCGCTGCGGGAAAACCCTTCGACATGGGGGGCGAGCTCGTCGAGAATCGCCTGCGCCTCCCGCCAGTGCTCTTTGTAGCTGATGCCGCGGGCGCGATCGAGAAGCTCGCGAACTTCGCGCTCGGTAGGTGAATCAGGCACGCTGACCTGCCCGTGGGCGGAGGCAGCCAACAGCAGCACGATCCAGACAAGGCCCGTCACGACGCTCGGTCCCTTTACCGGACTGCGTCGCTCGACCATCGATCCTCCAGATTCCATGGCGGGCAGTTATATCAGCAATCCCTTGTCCAGCCAAATGGATCGTGCCTTGGGCGAAGTTGCAGCCAGGCCGTAAGTCGGGTATAAGAAACTCGCTCTACAGCTCACAAAAAGGGGGAATCTAAATGCGCTCATCTTTTGGCGCGGCATGCTTTGCCGTCATGTTTGGTGG
This sequence comes from Wenzhouxiangella sp., assembly GCA_036351755.1. Taxonomy (GTDB): domain Bacteria; phylum Pseudomonadota; class Gammaproteobacteria; order Xanthomonadales; family Wenzhouxiangellaceae; genus Wenzhouxiangella. Next base: position 9,812 of record JAZBPT010000143.1, read on the forward strand.
TCTCTGGTCCGCCAGTGTCGATCTGTCCGTTGCTCAGACTCCCGGCCTTTGGGACGGCGAGCCTCGAAGCGGGAACTCGCAACCTAGAATGCCCACACCGGAGGCGCAGCTTCGGGGCAGCGGCACGACGGTGCTGGATTTCGAAGGTCTTCAGGATGGAGAAGCAGTTGAAGACTTCTACAACGGAGGCACCGGAAGTTCCGGAAGCGGACCAGGCGCGAATTTTGGCGTCAGCTTTTCGAGTAACGGTCTTGCCCTGATTGATTCCGATGCGGGCGGGGGAGGCAACTTCGGCGGCGAGCCGAGCCCGGATACCGTTCTCTTCTTCTCGACGGGCGCTGCGACGACGATGAACGTTCCGGGCGGGTTTTCCGCAGGGTTTTCGTTCTTTTACACCGCTGTGAACGAGCCGGGTGAGATTGTGGTGTATGACGGAGTGGATGCTACAGGCAATGTCCTTGCTGTTCTTGACCTGCCCGTCACACCGACAGATGGCGGTGACCCAACCGGGGAGTTCAGCCCGTTTGAGCCGATCGGCGTGACGTTTTCCGGCACTGCGCGCTCGGTCGATTTCGGCGGTACCGTAAATCAGATCGCCTTCGACAATATCACGCTCGGCAGCGGTACTCCCGGAGGCGGAAATGCGCCGCTGCCCGTTCCTGCAGTAACCGGCTTTGGGACGGTGGTCATGCTATTGAGCTTTCTCATGATCGGCGTCATGATCGTGACAAGGCGCGTCAACTAGCGCCAGGGCCTCGGCGAGCCCCGCATTCGCGATGCAGCAATCGGGCTTCGAGCGCTCGGGCCCCTCAATCAGTTCTGCAAGCGAATGTTTTCGTCCCAGCGGAAGCCGGTGCCGCCGGCTTGCCAGACCCCGCCGCCGAGCGGACTGGGCCCGCGGATATCCATGATCAGCGGCAGGCCGAGACCGGGCTCGAAGTCGCTGACGCCGCGAACGGTGCTTCGGTGCATGATGCGAAGACCCTGCTCTTCCGGCGGCCGGTGCGCTTCCGGCGCCGCGCGGTGCGCCACCGCGTAGTTATCGATGAAGATGCAGTCGTTTTCGCGGTACTCGTAGGCAATGGCGTAGCCGTGCTTCAGTCCGGCGTCGAGGATGTCCTTGTACTCGTGGCACAGGCGCTTGAGCTCCTCGGCGTCGAGCAGCCGGTAACGGTCTCGGCCAGGCAACTTCTCGATGACGGCGCCGGTCATGCCCAGGTGAAGCCAGAGGCTTTTGCGCCCGGAGATGTGGTGTTCGTGAACCGCCGGATGGACGACGCCCGAGGTCGAGTTGACCGAGGCGAGCCGGTCCCAGAACGCCTGCCGGTCTTCGGGAAGCGCATCGTAGGCGGCGCCCTGGTGTGCGAAGTAGGTGCCGCCCCCGTGCTCGGCCGGCCGGATGATGTGGTAGCCGGAGTGCGAAAACGGCGACGGATTGAAGCTGCCGTCGTTGTGCCACTGCGGCCCCACCCCGGGAATACCGTGGCGCGGGTCGTTCGAAAGGCGGAAGATGTGCGGATTCCGGCCGGGCGTGGCCGGGTGCACGCCGTGCGTGCTGTGCAACTCCCTGCCACCCCACCAGGCGCTGGCTCGCAGGAAATCGTCGATCCCGAGCGGCTGATCGTTCTTGAAGACGATGAATCCGCGGCTCGCCATTTCCCGCTGCAAGGCATCCAGAGCGTCTGCGGGAGGTGGACTTTCGGCGGCGAGGTCGATCCCCCGAACTTCGATCCCGATGGGGTCGAGGGGCGATATCTCCGCGCCAGTCCGTTTGATGGTCCGGGTGCGGGTCTCGTCGAGCGGTGGGAGGCCGCCGGGATGCGCTGGTTTCGTTTTTGCGTCTTGATTCATACCGGCTAGCCTATCGAACAGCCCGCGAACGCGCAGTTAAACTCGCCAAAAGGTCTTTCCGGCGCGGGTGCGATCTGCGGCTGACGCGCGCTTGCTCGCCGAGTCGAACAAGATGCCTACGGCAAGCGTCGGATCTGCCTTATCGAGTCGAAAGCGACGACGAGGCCGGCCAGGCCGTTGGCCACGGCGATGGCGGTGTAGACCGTGGTCGAGCCGTCGATCCGCGCAGCGATCCAGACCAGGGGCACGTAGAAGGCGGCGATACGCGTCAGCGAGTAGCCGAGGGCGAAGAGCGGTTTGCCGAGCCCGTTGAAGCCCCCGGCGGCAATGATGGCGATGCCGTATCCCCAGAGGCTGATCGGGACGATCCAGAGGTATCGCGCGGCCTCGTCCGCCACGTCGGGTTCCGAGGCGAAGGCTTCGGCCAGTGGCTGACCCGCCAGCCAGAAGACGGCTGCAAGCACGACCGACCACAGCGCGCTCATCGCATACGCGGTCTTGAGCGCGCGCTCGACACGGTCGGCCCGGCTGGCACCCCAGTTCTGTCCGACTACCGGGCCGATGGAGGCCGACAGCGCCAGCATCGGAATGATCGCAAACGCCTCGATGCGCGTCGCCACACCGAACGCCGCCACCGTTTCGGAGCCGAGCACGGCGACGGCGGCCGTGGCCACGGCGATCCCGAACGGGTTGGAGGCATTTCCAATGGCGGCCGGAAGGCCGATGCTCGCGACGTTCCCCGCCGATTTCACGAAGCGGCGGACGCCCCGGCGGAATGAGACCACGAGCCGATCACGCCAGGTGACCAGGTAGATCGCGCAGGCCGCCGAAAGGATTCGCGCGCCCAGCGTAGCCAGCGCCGCGCCTTCGATACCGAGGGCCGGGACGGGTCCCGCACCGAAGACGAGAAGCGGCGTGGCCAGCAGGTTGAACAGCGCGGAAGCGACCATGATCGTGCTTGGCGCGGAGGCGTCGCCGCAGGCCCTGACCATGGCGTTAGCCACCATCGTGACCGACAGGAAAGGCAGGGAGAAATACCAGATCCACATGTAGGAGGCGGCCATCGCAAGAACTTCATCCTCGGCGCCCAGCAAGCGCAGCACCGGCGAGCTCGTGGCCAGACCGGCAGCGGTAAGCAGAATCATGACGCCGGTCGTCAGCAGCATCGAATCGGCGGCGAGACGGCGCGTCCGCCGGCGGTGACCGCGCCCGACGGCCCGCGAGACCACGGAGGCAGCGCCCGCGGACAGTCCGATTGACAAGCTGGCCAGGGTGAAGGCGATCGGAAATGAAAAAGACAGCGCGGCCAGTGGGTTCGTGCCCAGCTTGCCCACGAAATAGGTGTCGACGAGCTGCACCGACATCGTCGCCGCGATGCCGAACATCATCGGCCCGGCCAACCGGATCAGGTTGAGCCAGACTGGCCCGGTGGTGAGATTGCGCTGCTCGTTCATAAGAGCCGGCGACAGAGCGTCGGAAGCCCCTCGTCCTCAAGGCTCGACATGGTCCACGGAGGACGTGTACGTGATGCATACGGGGGCGAATCCGACCGGCTTCGACAGCCGTCTCCAAAAAGGCAAGGCGGGCCCGGGTCCCTGGAATTTCGATGATTTACCAAGTTGCTTCGATCGACCCGGAAACCGGCGTCGGTTGCCGACACTGGCAAACGCACCAGGAATGCGCTTTCTGAATCTTGGATTTTTCAGTGGGTTACGGCTATATTCAACGACTCGGCACGGTTTTCGCCACCGTTACGTTGGATACAGGGTCGACCGTCGTATGGCCGGGCAGCGCGCCAGGCATGTATCGGCTGCCGCAGCGGTGTCGGTCCAATGATCGAGGCTGACCGTAAGGCGTCCACCCTTCGTGAGGAGTAGGCAGTATGAGTTTCCGAAACCATCTAGGCGTCACCGCAATCTGTTTATTGTCGGTCTGCTTGGTCCACAAGCCGGCCGAAGCAGGTGATCAAGTCACCGTAACAGTCGGTAGCGACGGCAATTGCGACTACACCAGTATAACGGCGGCCGTGTTCAACGCACCCGCTGCAAACAACCTGGAAATTCGTGTGGCCAAGAACGTCGACATCGGTGCAACACAGCTGGTGATTGGTAGAGACATCTTCATCAGAGGCGGCTTCGATACCTGCAGCGACAGCACGCCTTCCGGAAAATCCGTTCTCGATGGCAGCGGCTTCAACGGCGTCATCCTGCTTGGTTCGAGCAGCGGAGAAACGGTGACGGATGTATTCCTGGAGAACATCGAGATTACCGGGGGAAATACGAATACCAACGGTGGGGGCATTTCCCTGACAGGGCCCTGGCGTCTCGCGATGGTCGGGACAACGATCAGCAATAACGTGGCCAACGGTAGCGGCGGTGGCGTTTACATGGCCGATCCAAATGCCCTGCGGCAAAAAGGGTTTGGCAGTACGCCCCGGTCGAGTCTTGAGATCTATGAAAACAGCATCATTTCATCCAATACCGGCGAGGACGGGGGAGGTATTGCCTGCGTCGGTGATGTCGGTATCGAGGTATTCAATTCTCAGATCGGCTCGAACGACGCAACCTCGGACGGCGGTGGTGTCTTCCTGACCGACGGCTGCCAGTTCGAGTTGAACGACAGCGGGCCGTTCCAGGGGGTGCTATTGAACGAGGCCGCCGGGTTTGGGGGTGGGATTTTCGCCGAGCAAGGTTCGTTGGTCAGGCTTCGGGGCGGTGATAGTAGCGGCACCGCAGCAGTGGTACTGTCCAATTCCGCCACCAACGGCGGCGGGATCGCGCTTCGCACCGCGGCGGTCCTTGACGCCTCCGATAGCGTGATCAGCAGTAACTCCGCCAGCAGCACGGGCGGTGGGATCCGATCGGACGATGGCGAGATTCATATCTACCGAAGCAGGCCGGGCGCTGAATGTCACAGCGAGCGGCGGTGCTCGGTGCTAAGCGACAACAATGCCAATGGCACCGACGGCGGCTTCGCTGGCGGTGGCGGGATTCTCGCTTTTGGGGGCTCGGTACGGATAACCGGCACCTACGTCGAGGACAACCAGGCGAATTTCGGTAGTGCGATACGCGCTCGCTTCATTCCCCTCGAGGGCTTGTCCCGAAATATCAATATTCTGGGCAGTGTCTTTGCCGGCAATAGTGGCGCGCCACAGGTTGTTTTTCTCGATGAGTCGGATGCAGACATCGGCTTCAACAGTTTTGTGGATAACATCGACAACGACAGGATCATCGAGATCGCCTATCCGGATACGCCGGGCGGCCCGCATGAAACGCGCATATTCGGATCGATATTCGACCAGGTCGGAAATACCGTGGCTTCCGCGGAACTGACGACCGCCGGGCAGTTGCCGACAGCGGACTGCAATCGCAATGAGGAGAACTCCACGGGCGATCTGGCAGGAGGGCCGCGGTCCACGAGCGCGGCGCCAGTCTTCATCGACAGGAACGCTGGTGATTTTCGTCTCGAGCCCGAGGCGTCACCCCAGGTCGACTTTTGTGACTGGAGCATCCTGGGTTCCTTGTCGAATCATTCTGCCAACGGACTGAATCGACCGAACGATCTTCCCGCTGGCAATTTGTACGGTGCATGGGATCTGGGGGGTATCGAATACTACGCTCCCGGTCCCATCTTCGCCGATCGTTTCGAGAACTGAGCCGCCTTCACGTGCTTGTTGCCCCTTGAGGATCTCCACCGCGGGTCATCCAGATCGGTTCTGGTCGATTCCCGGAACTCGGCGTCTTTCTCGATAACAAAAAAGGCCCCGGCAGCTTCCACTGCCGGGGCCCTGGTTTTCAGCCTCGAGGTTGGTGCTTAGCTGGCCTTCTTGGCCGCCTGACGCTCTTTGGCCGCCTCGATCACCTTCTCGGCAACCTGCTGCGGGCAGGGCATGTAGTGGGAGAACTCCATGGAGAACTGCCCACGACCCGAGGTGATGGTGCGCAGGTGGCCGATGTAGCCGAACATCTCCGACAGCGGCGCTTCGGCCTTGACGCGAATGCCGGTCGGCACGGGCTCCTGCTCCTTGATCATCGCGCGGCGACGGTTCAGGTCACCGATGACGTCGCCCACGTTGTCTTCCGGCGTGAACACGTCGACCTTCATGAACGGTTCGATCAGCTGCGGGCCGGCCTTGGTCATCGACTGACGGTAGGCGCCCTTGGCGGCCAGTTCGAAGGCCACGGCCGAGGAATCGACCGAGTGGTAGGCGCCGTCGAAGAGTTCGATCTCGACGTCGAGCACGGGGAAGCCCGCCAGCGGGCCTTCGTCCATCATCAGGGCGAAGCCCTTCTCGATGGCGGGGAAGAATTCCTTCGGCACGTTGCCGCCGACGACGCTGGATTCGAACTTGAAGCCCGAACCAGGCTCGCCCGGCTTGATGCGGTAGTCGATCTTGCCGAACTGACCGGAACCACCCGACTGCTTCTTGTGGGTGTAGCTGTCTTCGATTTCCTTGGTGATCGTTTCGCGGTAGGCCACCTGCGGTTCGCCCACTTCGAGTTCAACACCGTAGGTGCGCTTGAGGATGTCGACCTTGATGTCGAGGTGCAGCTCGCCCATGCCCTTGAGGATTGTCTCGCCGGAGTCCTCGTCGGTCTCGACGCGGAAGGACGGATCCTCGGCAATCATCTTGCCGATGGCTACGCCCATCTTCTCGCTGCCGGCCTTGTCCTTCGGCGCCACGGCGATCGAGATCACGGGATCCGGGAACACCATGGCTTCCAGGGTGCAGGGGTGGTCCTTCGAACAAAGGGTGTGCCCCGTCTGCACGTTCTTCAGGCCCACGCAGGCGAAGATGTCGCCGGCATGCGCGTAGTCGATTTCGTTACGGTCGTTGGCGTGCATTTCCACCATACGGCCCACGCGCTCGGTCTTGCCGGTCGCGGAGTTCAGGATGGTGTCGCCCTTGTTGATCTTGCCGGAGTAGACGCGCACGAAGGTCAGGGCGCCGAAGCGGTCGTCCATGATCTTGAACGCCAGGGCGCGGAACGGCTCGTCGACGGCTACCGTCGCGTGCTCGCCGGTGGGGTTGCCTTCTTCGTCGGTCAGGTCCTGCGGCTCCACTTCGGTGGGGCTCGGCAGGTAATCGACGACGGCATCCAGAACCAGCTGAACGCCCTTGTTCTTGAACGCCGAACCGCAGTAGGTCGGGAAGAACTTCAGCGTACGGGTGCCTTCGCGGATGCAGCGCTTGATGTCCTCGATGGAGGGCTCTTCGCCGTCCATGTAGGCCATCATCAGGTCGTCGTCCATCTCTACCGCGGTCTCAACGAGTTCCTGGCGGTAGGCTTCGACGTCGTCGACCATGTCGGCCGGCACATCGGTGATATCGTAGTTCTCGGGCAGACCGGTATCGTCCCAGATGTAGGCCTTGCGGGTCAGCAGGTCTACCACGCCCGAGAACTCGCCCTCGGAACCGATCGGCAGCACCATCACCAGCGGGTTGGCGGCCAGCACGGTCTTTATCTGCTTGACGACGCGGTAGAAGTCGGCGCCGATGCGGTCGAGCTTGTTGACGAAGATGATCCGCGAGACTTCGGAGTCGTTGGCGTAGCGCCAGTTCGTTTCCGACTGGGGCTCGACGCCGCCGGAACCGCAGAACACGCCCACGCCGCCGTCAAGCACCTTCAGGGAGCGGTACACCTCGACGGTGAAGTCCACGTGGCCCGGGGTGTCGATGATGTTCAGGCGGTGGTCCTTCCAAAAACAGGTGGTCGCTGCGGACTGGATGGTAATGCCGCGCTCCTGCTCCTGGTCCATGAAGTCGGTCGTGGCGGCGCCGTCATGCACCTCACCAAGCTTGTGGGTCTTGCCGGTCAGCTTCAGGATGCGCTCGGTCGTGGTGGTTTTGCCCGCGTCAACGTGCGCGAAAATGCCGATGTTTCGGTAGTGAGAAAGATCACTCATGATTCAATACTTGCCAGTGGTGGGTTAGTGGAAAAGCTGCCGTGCGCCGGAAAGCTGCCCGATACCGCCTTGCCAAAGGCGATATGGGGGCCGATTCGCCCCGCTTAAACCTGAATACGCACAAAACGGCGCTCACCGCTAAGGGGCACCGTGGGGGGGAAGCTGTTTTGCACGCGCTTTATACACGAAACTGAGCGAAAAAACAAAGTTTTTCAGCGATTGTTCGGGCATTTTTTTCGCAAGCGGGCGCCGGAGAGCCGGAAAAAAAAGAAAAAAGGCAGGAAAAACAATGATTCCCGAGAGGTTGGGCCGGCGAGCTATAGAGGCCTCTGGGTCGTGGGTGCCCCGGAGTTGTCGCCCCGAGAATTGGCCGAGGGGGTGTCAGCCCAGCTGTTCAGGCCAAACAGGTCCCGGGCCGCATTCAGCGGCCCGGGATGCCTCGATTTCTCGCCATCAACTATGCCTGTACAAGCGGAAAATTGAATCAGGCGGCGGAGCGTCGCAGCGCCATGGTTCCGATGATCAACAGGACGAGGACCATGAGCAGGCCGCCGAGCGCACCCAGCGAGGGAACGGGAAGCGCGGGTTCGGCCCGTTCCGGCTGGCAGGTCACCAGGTCAGGATCGAAGATGACCTGATCGTCGGTCAGACTGAAGTCCGTGGAATTGCGACCGGCGACGAAATAGGCATCGTCCCCGGCTGCGTTCTCGATGCCCTGGGTATGGGCGCCGCCATCGCTGACGCAGGATTCGCAATGAATCTCGATGGTGTTGGTGCACTCCTGCAGCTTGATCTGCCAGGTGCTGGGTGTCTTCGGAGGTCCGTTCCATGGGTAAATCTGGTCAAATTCGATTACCAGGCTTCTGGCGCCAATGACGCTGCCCTCGAGCGAGTAACTGACGGTACCGCCTTCCGGCGGATCGTAGTCCTCATAGAAGGCGGCAATCATGTTGTTCGGTTGACCGGTATCCGGAATGAGCTGGCCTGAGCAGCAGCCGTTGGACGTATTCTCGAAAGCGATGAAGCCGTTACTGGAAATCCAGAACTCGGAATATGACGTGCCGAAGAAATTGAAGTCGAAGCCGATGCTGAAGGGGCCCACTGTCTGATCGTCGGCTAACGAAACTGTCGTCGGCGCAGTAAGGGGCGTCAGATCTGCAGTGTCCTGGGTGATGGTGTAAGGCTGGGCCAGCGCGGCGCTGGCCACGAAAAGGCTCGAAACAGCCAGGACAGGCCCGGCAAACAGCGTGAATAGTCGCGGCATTTTCCCTCCCTTTTTGACATGGTTGGCGATGAGCCCCCACCCTGAGCCGTCACTAAGTGTATCTCCTCAATCCATTGCGGGAAAGAGAAATCGCAACGATTGCCTGTGCCCTCGAATTGACGCGCGAGGAAACCGGGGTGTCGACGAACTGCTCCGCATACTCAGCGCCCCGGATCGGCAGATTTCCGAAGTTCGGTTGAGAGAGGGCGATCATGTTTGTTAGCGTCGAAACCGAATTGCGCAATACGCAAGCGGGGAAGCTATGCGATTGAATTCACTTGCACTTTGGGCTCTTGTCGGGGTGGCTGCGGCGACGCTTGCCCCGGCGCAATCCAATCCCGCCATCGTCCAGCTGACCGATGTGCCGGGAGGTGGGGCGACTTTCTCCAGTTCGATCAGCATGGACGATGGCGACATCGTATTTCATTCGGCGGCCGACCTGATCGGTAGCAATCCCGAGCTCAACCAGGAGATTTTCCTGTGGCAGCAGACCATCGGCCTGACCCAGGTGACCGACTCGGACCACTACTCGTATCGGCCCAGTATCGAGAACGGCTCGATCGCTTTCACTTCCATGGGTGACCTGACGGGGAATAATCCCGAAAACGACAGGGAATTGTTCCTCTGGGAGAATGGTGCCATCACGCAGATCACCGATATCTCCAGTGGTTCGATCAGCAACCCGTATCTCGACAGCGGCAGCATCGCTTTCCAGGCAACCGCAGACCCGACGGGCGGCAACCCGGACGGCAATGCCGAGATTTTCGTCTGGGACGGCACCGACATCATCCAGATTACCGACACGACCTCTGGCGAATCGGGTTGGCCGACCATGTCCAACGGCGTCGTTGCATTTCACTCAACTTCGGATCTCACCGGAAACAACCCCGACGGGAGCCGCGAAGTCTTCACGTGGACAATCTTCGGTTTTTCGCAGCTGACTGACGCTACCTCGGGCGAGTCGTCTCACCCGAGGATCGACGAGGGGCAGGTCGCGTTTACTTCGACCTCCGACCTGGTGGGGGAAAACCCGGATGGTCGCGACGAGGTCTTCCTTTGGCAAAGTGACAGCATCGAGCAGATCACGCAGTCGAGTACGCGCTCTTCCTATCTTTCCGATCTCGAGAACGGGGTCATCGCATTGTCATCCGATGCCGATTTGACCGGGGGCAATCCCGACGAGAACGATGAGCTTTTTCGCTGGAAAGAGGGCAACTTTACCCAGGTGACGGATACGGTCGGCGACGGACCGGATGTCCTGGGCTCGCAGGATGGCAGCGTGGACGGCGACATGATTGCTTTCACGTCCGATCATGATCTGGTTGGCGATAATCCTGATGAAAACGAGGAAGTGTTCCTGGCGCGGGCACCGCGGATCTTTCGGGATCGTTTCGAGCCTTGATGTGTCGCGATTAAAAAAGCCTGGAAGCATTCGCTTTCATGACGCTCGCGGCTCTTTTCGGCCTGGTCGACAGCGATTGGGCTATACCAACCTTAGTTACATGCCACGCCGTCGAGTTCCAGGGCGATGCGGCTCAAATCGAACTGCCCGGACCCCAGCGAGCCGTTGTGGGACCAGGAGGCGCTGCCGCTGGAGCAGCTATCGAATGCCAGCGTGATGCTGCCCCATTGGGTCTGGGAAATCTCGTCGGAATCGAAATCTGCACCGAAGCCGGTGCCCGAGACTTCGTAGAGGTCGATGGCGATCTCCCTGGATCCGGGCGAGTAGCTAGTCGTTCCGATTAGCCAATAAGGCTCCCCGTCGCGATGGGTGAACCAGTAGATCGACAGTACGTTGCCGAGCGTGGTGCTGGAGAAATCGAGGACGAAGCCCTCTCCATTCCTGGAGGGGTCGTACCAGCTTCCAGAAAGCCCGCCCTGCAATTCGATGCCGTCGGGCTGGGGATTTCCCTGGAACGTCTGATCGATCTGATCGAGTGCGTCCTGCGAAACCGGCCAGCGCCAGTCCTGCGAGAATCTTGAGCCGAGGTTCTCGTCCGCCGCAAGCGACGCTGCAATGGCCATATTGTCGACGGCGTCCTGAGTGGAGTTCCGATCGGGGAGGGCGCCCACCTCCTTCCAGAAGTTTCGCTTGAACGACAGGCCGAATTCGTCGGCCAGGCGCAAATAAAAGGACGCGAAAAGGTCCGTTGCGCCCCAGCCGACGGGGCTTTCTCCAACGCGAATGGTGTTGTTGAAGTTGAGTTCCTCGTCCGCCAGGTACTCATCGATCAGCCCGCGAACTTGCGACCTGAAGACATTGAAGTCGATACCGTTGAATGGTCCGCCGTCCACGCCGGCTGCATCCATCGACTCGAACCGCATCGCTACGGCGAATCCGGTCGGGATCGGATTGGGATCCGGGGCGACCAGCCCGATCTTCGATTCGTAGAACCAGAAGTTTCTCCCGAGTTCGTAGAAGACGACCTGATCAAACTCACCTCTGTCTCTGACGCCTTCATAGAGCAAACTCCATGTGGAGTCGAGAATCTCGATGCCTGTTGCACCGAGGTAACCGCATCCGGCCCCGCAGGTTGATGAGACCTGGGCAATGGTCGCTCTGCCTTGATAGGTGAAGTACGTGGCTGGGTGGCGACCAGTGGCCTGAAAGTAGTAGTCGTATGCCCGGTCGAATGTGGCGACGATTTCGTTCATGACGCTGGCGTCGTAGTCGGGACTGTCCACCAGCACTGCAATTTCGTCACCAACGTAGGCGTACCTGACCAGCTCCTCGCCATCGAAGCTGGTATAGGTCATCTGTGTCTGGCCCAGGGCTTGCTGCGAAAGAGAATAGGCGATGACCAGCGTGCAGATGCCTATCAACCTCAACGGACCGTAGCTGCGCATGGCGGAACTCCTTCTGATGGGGTGCAGGCTGACCGGCACAGCGGAAGTTGCGAGCTCGATGTTCGAGCGCCGCCTGGGACAGCCCCCTTTCTCGCAAATAGCCTACCCAGAGTTCGAGCGATTGCGAATCACCCATTTGGGTGAGGTCGCAGGATCTGCTGGATCAACACATCTGCAAGTTGGCGATGCAGGAGTCGCCTCGAACGCGACGCTTGGTGTAACGGGATCAATCCCGCGGCGTGAGTTTCAGCAGTCGTCCCCGGCTCTGGCCGCGTTCATCTTCGAGTACCCAGACGCTGCCGTCCGGCGCTTCTTCGATGCTGCGGATTCGCGCGCCCATGTTGTAGCGCTCGAGCTCGCTGGCGTCGTCGCCGTCGAAGCGGATGCGCACGATCGCCTGCGACGACAGTCCGGCCGCGAAGGCGTCGCCGCGCCAGGCCTCGAACAGGTCGCCGCCGTAAATCATGAAGTCGCCCGGAGAGATGACGGGCGTCCAGGTAATCACGGGCTCGGTGAATTCCGGACGGGTGTCGTGATCCGGTATTTCGCGACCGTCGTAGTGGTCGCCGTTGGAAACCACCGGGTAACCGTAGTTGGCGCCCCGCACGATGCGGTTCAGCTCGTCGCCGCCCGCCGGGCCCATCTCGATCACCCAAAGCTGTCCGTCGGCGTCGAAGGCCATGCCCAGGGGATTGCGGTGACCGAGAGTCCAGATCTCATCGTAAGGGCCGACCCCGTCGACGAGAGGCTCCTCATCGATGTAGTCGACGAAGGGATTGTCCGACGGGATCGAACCGTCCTCTTCGAGCCGCAGGATCTTGCCCATGTTGCTCTGCATGTCCTGGGCGGGTGTGAACTTCTGTCGCTCTCCCGACGAGATCCACAGGTAGCCCTCGTCGTCGAAGGCCAGGCGATGGCCGTAGTGGCCGTCGTCGAGCACCTTCGGATACTGGCGCCAGATGACCTTCGTGTCGGTGAGACGTCCGCCGCGTTGGCCGAGCTCCAGGACGGCGCGCATGACCGCCGCGCCGCGCGTGTCGCCGACGCCGCTCTCGGCATAGCTCAGGTAGATGACGTTGTTGTCGGTGTAGTCCGGGTGCAGGATCACGTCGCCCAGCCCGCCCTGACCGCGGTAGTCGACGTCCGGCAGGCCTTCGATCGGACTCGATTGGGCGCCTTCCTGCGTGACCACCCGCAGATTCCCCTTCTTCTCGGTGACCAGCATGCGGCCGTCCGGCAGGAAGGTGAGGGTCCACGGTTCGTCGAAGGATGTGATGGGGACTGCGGAGAAGGGCAGGTCATCCCGGGCCTGGGCCGAAAACGCGAGGAGCGCTCCGAGCAGCGCTAGCGATGCAGAACGTAGATACATGGCTGGCCTTCCGTTGATGGATGGAAGCCACTGTAACGAATCGAATGTGCGGTGTACATGAAGAGAGACCCAGGGCGTCCGTTCAAGTCCGTCGGCTACGTGGCCCGCCGGGCCGACGTGGTTCTCTCAGGTGCGCAAATGCCGCGGCAGCAACAGGTGATGCCGCGGGTGGGCAACGTCGGTCGTCCAGGCCGGTCGGCGGACTTAATGCCCCGCTTCAGTGGGCGAGGATGTGCACTCAATAACCTCGGCGGTGCGCCGATTGGACACGGTCACACCGGCGAAGACGATGGATGCCCAGTCGTTGTGGTCACGCAGGGTGGTCAGAGTGGCACCGCAGGAGAAGTTGCCGTTCGGATTGAGATCGGCCGAGACGCCAGCCTGGATTTGTCCGTCATCGTTCCAGTCTATGGCAACGTCACCGCAGATGCCGGAATCCTCGTCGAGGTTGTTTTCGTCAAGGCTGACGTATGTGCCACTGGAGTAATCGAGCACACCATCGCCGGGGACGCTGCAGTTGTTGTCCACGCCCGGGAACTGGTAACGATAGTTCATGACGGAGTTGTAATTGGGCTTGTAGTTGCAGTATGCATCTCCACCGTGCAAGAGGCCCAGATTGTGGCCCAACTCGTGAACGATGGTGTTCGATATGTACACCACGTTGTCGTAATACTCATAAAGCGAGACGATCATGTCGTCCCCGATGAGTTCCGCCTGCCCGGAGCTGGAGCTGTCGGTGTCGTATCGGTGCGGCAGCAGCACGTAGTGAAAGTATCCACGGCGGTTGGCGGCAAAGTGATCGGATTTGTAGCCCTGGAATTCCTCATCAAGGACGCCCCCGACGAGGACGCCGTTCGGGTCGTCGATGAGATTGCCGCCGGTAAAGACGCCGCCCTGGCCAAAGTCCTGGATAACCACAATGCCCGATGACCCGTCGGGGTTGGTGACCGGTGCTGCCGCAAAAGTCGCCGCGACCCGGTCGATCATCGCCTGAGTCGGTCTGTGGGCGTGCAGGGGCACGTCCAGGTCGTCCTCGAACCAGTCGTATTCGAGCAGGATGTTCTTGACGAGTGGGTCTGCGCCCATGGCCCGCAAATCGAGTCCGTCCGGCGTTCCAAGCACCTCGTCGCCGTCATCGATGGAATCGCCATCGGTGTCGGATAGAAAAGGATCTGTCCCCAGCGCCCGCTCAGCGCAGTCATCCAGGCGATCGTTGTCCAGATCGACACCGTTCAGGCAGGGGTCGAAGCCATCCCGGTGGATGATGTCCGTCGAGCCGACGTCGGAAATGCTCAATGGGTTGAGCAGAACGGCAACCAGTGCGAGGCCGGACAGGAGGGAGCGGGACGTTTCTTTCATGAGTGGTTCCAGACTTGATTGTGTTAAAGCGGGGCAGGCACGGAACCCGCACACCCATAAACCCTCCAGGGGCGTGTTCGCGTTCTTGCAGGGATTGTTCTACGGGAGATGCGGCGATCCGACACCAATGCTTGGGCGGGCGCTGCTTGTCGCCAGCGGTGATTGCTTGTTCAAAACCCTTTGCTTACAAGGTGATGTTAGCAGTATTTTTGCGATCGGAAAAATACCTGATCGCTCACGAATGTGCATGGATCGTGAAAGCGCCGCGTGTGGGTTTGCTTCCGGCGAGCATGCGCGCAATTGGATCATGGCGGGCTGCTTCGGTTAGCATAATCATTTGGCAGGCAGACGGTTTCACTGTCGGTAACGGCATCCGCCGGGTGCTTGGCCGGGATCCGACCACGCGGCGATGGTTGGCAAGCGCCGGCTTGATGGCGCGCACGCCCGATCCAGGATGTTCCGGTCTACGCATCCCGGAAGGCGCGCGTCGCCTGAGACGGATCGGTTCGGGCCTTATTCGAGAGAATGTGTGACTTCGATCCTTGGGAGGATTCATGCGCCTTGCAGTTGTTGCCAGTTTTCTTTTCCTTCTGAGCGCCTGCGCGGCCAGTTCACAGAAAGACGATGCCGGGACGCCGGATTTCGAGCAGTGGCACGAGCCGCTGACCGAAGCGGAGAGACGTGAGATCGAAGAGGTCGAGGCGCAGGGGCGCATTCTCTATCGAAAGGACGCGTTTGCCGCCCGAGCCACGGATGTATTGCTCGAAGCGGTCGATCTCGGGGCGTATCCGGATTTTGTCGGCTGGGTCGGGTATGAGCGCGGCCCGGATTTCGTCGTCTCCTTCTACGAGCGCTCCGGGTCCGAAGTCTCCCTGGTCGGCGACGTTGTCTTCTCGGAGGGCGGTTCGCCCGCATTCGAACTCGAACCCGACCGTGCCCTGACGGATCGAGAAGTCTCCATGCTCAACGCGCGCATGGCGGCTCTGGAGGCGGGAAGGAAGAGTTGCTCCGACCGTTTCAACACGGTGGTCATGCCGTCGGGGCCGGACGAGCAGGCCTGGACGGTCTACGTGCTGGCCGCGACCACGCAACCTGGCGTGATGCTTGTCGGCGGCCATTCCCGTGTCCGGGTCGACAAGCAATCCGCGGAAGTTCTCGACGTGAAAAGCCTGTCCAAATCCTGCCTGAAACTGGGGACGACGAGGGGGCGGTCCGATGTGCCGGAGGGATCAATTCTGGTCTTCACGCACCTGATTTCGCCGTTGCCGATCCCGGTCTATCCCTATCTGAGCCTTCTGCATCGCGAGGCGCTGGCGGTCTCGAGCCGGCGCGGGAACTGGATGATACGGGGCGATGATATTTCGTTCATCGAGATGTGAAGGCGGGGCGCCCAGCAACTTCCCGCTGTATTGAGCGCCCGCGGCACGCGAGTCAATCCGGTCCAGTCGACCGGATCGCGCGGAAGCGCCTCATTCGGGCCTGGATGGCTGCCGTCCCTCCGTTTCGGTTAGCATGGGCGCTGATCAGACAGTCGTCTTCACAAGCCGTCATGACATCGATCCGGAGCGCAGCTGGGGTCCCAGCCAGGCCGCGACGGTCGGTGACCTGCCGATTCCGCTACGTACAGGCCCGATTCGGGGCGCTTCGGTGTCTGCCGCCTGAGGGTGGCGCTCGCCGCCTGCGGGCGGTCGTTTAGACGGCACCCCATCCGCCAACCGCGGCCCGTCCGGCCGCGCAGCAGAGAGTTCTCGCTAATGCATTTCAAGAACGTCGTCGTCCAGTCAGTGGCTGCCGTAGATCCACCGATCAACCTGAGTTCGAAGGAGATCTCGCAGCGTCTCAAGCCCACCATGGATCGCCTGGGCGTTCGGGAAGACTTGCTGGAGGAAATTTCGGGCATCAAATCCCGGAAACTGTGGAAAGAGGGCACTCGGGTGTCCGATGCCGCCACGCTGGCCGCGGAGAAGGCCATCGAGGAAAGCGGTGTCGACCGATCGCGCATCGGTCTTGTCATCAGCACTTCGGTGTCACGCGATTTTCTCGAGCCGTCCACGGCCTGCGTCGTCCATTCCAACCTGGGCCTGGCGTCCGACTGCCTGAACTACGACGTGGCCAACGCCTGCCTTGGCTTTCTCAATGCCATGGATATCGCGGCGGGCATGCTCGAACGCGAGGAGCTGGACTACGCACTCATTGTCGATGGCGAGTCGAGCAGGCAGCTGATCGACGCGACCTGCGAACGACTGCTGGATCCCTCGGTCGATCAACAGCAGTTCCGCGCAGAATTTGCTTCCCTGACGCTTGGCTCGGGCGCGGCCGCCATGGTCATGTCGCGCGCAGACCTGGAGCCGCAAGCGCACGGCTATCGCGGCAGCGTGACGCGGGCCGCCACCGGGTTCAATAACCTCTGCCAGGGCGATATGGACCGAATGTACACGGATACGCGCAGTCTGATGAGCGCGGGCCTGGAGCTTGCAACGCAAACGTTCGAGGCGGCGCGTTCCGCGTTTGGCTGGAAGGCCAGTGAACTGGATCAGTTCATCATTCACCAGGTCAGCAAGGTGCACACCGAGTCCCTGGTCCAGGTGCTGGGCCTCGATCCCGAGAAAGTCCACGTGATCTACCCGGAGATGGGCAACGTCGGTCCGGCTTCGGCGCCCATCGCGCTGGCCAAGGCGGCAGCGGAAGGGAAGCTCGGCAAGGGCGATCGGGTGGCCCTCCTGGGGATCGGTTCGGGATTGAACTGTTCGATGGCCGAGGTCGTCTGGTAGCAGTCCATCGCCGGGTGGACACCCGGACGCAGCGTCCTGGTGTCTACCCGGCGGACGATTGGCTCTCACCCCTGGGCCGGCCTCGCCATGCCTCGGCGTTGAACGGTCGGCCAGGGAAGTCTTCGACCCGGCTGATCCACAGGCAGCACGCCCAGGCTTCAAGCCATTCTGGTCAAGGACCGGACCCAACTTCTGGCACTGTCGAAGATCCCGGCGTGTCGCTAGAGTCAGCCCACTGGTTCGCCAGCTTGCCGTCGAGGACGCGCTTGTTCCACGCGATCCAGAGAGCGAGGCCATGAACGCGGCGCACTGCATTGCCAGTTCCCGCCTATCGAGGACACATCATGAAGAGATTGAATATCCTGAAGCGCTGCTGTTGCGCGCTGTTCCTTGCATCCGGGTTGACCGCGGCGGCCGCTCTGGCGGCTTCGGACGGAAGCCTTCGAGAAGAGATCCTGGCCATGGATGCGCAAATGTTCACGGCATTCAATCAGCGGGATGTTCAGGCCATGGGTCAGCTCTTCTCTGCCGACCTCGAGTTCTATCACGACAAGACGGGATTGACGGGCCGGGAATATTCCCTCGATTCACTCAGGTCGCTGGCGGAATCGGACAGCGACCTGACCCGTGAACTTCTCTCTACCGAGGTGTACCCCATTCCCGAATTCGGGGCGATACAGACCGGCGAGCACCGGTTCTGTCATACGGAGGGAGGAGAGCCGGACTGCGGCGTGTTCAAGTTCACGCACATCTGGCGAAAGGACGGACAGGGCTGGAAGATCACACGGGTGATCAGCTACGACCACTAAGTGATCAAGGCGACCGGGGCCCGGGCGCCGGTGATTCGGGCGCATGAGAGAATAATGCAGGTAATCAGCACGGCTGGGGAGGCCCGGGCGATGCCGAACTCATCGGTCGCCGGTGGGTGAACTCCGGTCACCACCAAGGCACAGCCTGGCCGTCGTTCCGGTGGCGGAAGAATCGAGTCGGAATCGCCAGCCGCAGCGTTCACAAAGCCGCTCGCAGATGGACAGGCCCAGGCCGAGGCCGGGACTGTCGGGGCTTTTGACCCGGGCTTCGGTGACTTGCGGCCGGATTGCGTCGTCGATGCCGGCGCCCGTATCGATGACGAGCAGATCCTCGCCATCGCGTTCGATTCGGATCGAGCCCTGTTGGGTGTAGCGGAAGGCATTGGAGACCAGGTTGGCGATCAGCACCTGGAGGGCTGCGGCATCCCCCGTCACGCGCCAATGCGGATCGATCGACACCTCGACCTGGATCGGCTTGCCTTCGAGCAGTTGCGAATAGCTGAGCACCGTGCGCTCGACGATGGGCAGCACGGCCGTGGTCGCATCCCCGTCTCGGTCCGTGCGTTCTCGCGCCAGGTTCAGCAGGGCTTCGACCGACAAGTGCATGGCCATGGCGGCCGAGCGGATGCGCGCGGCAAGCGTGCGGACCTGTTCGGCATCGGGTGACTTGTCGAGCAGGGTGGCGCTGCTCTCGATCACGGCCAGCGGGGTGCGCAGTTCGTGGCTGGCGTCCTGGGTGAAGCGCTGTTCGCGATCTATGAAACGGTGAATGCGCTGAAAGGCCGCGCGCAGGGCGTCGGCCAGCTGACCGACCTCGTCGGGCGGGTAGTCTGCAGCCCACTCCCGGGGTAGCTGATCGGGCTTGACCGCAGTGACCTCGGCGGACAGGGCGCGCAGGGGCCGGGTGACGCGATGGGCCAGGAACAGACCGACGATACCGGCCAGAATGACGATGGCGAGCACGGTGATGGCCAGCATCGCCGTGATCTCGCTGAGCACCGGCCGGACGACCAGGAAGTCCTCCACCTGGAGCACGATCCATACCGGCTCGTTGCGGCCGGGAACGGGGACGCGATCCAGGTGAAAATGCCGGCCGTCTTCCGAAAAGACTTCCCGCCGCCCGGGCTCGGCCATCAGCGGTTCGCGCAGTTCGGCCGGCAGGTCGGCATCGAGGTAGTACCGTGCAAAGGGCAGCTCGGGTTCCGGCAGGTCGGCTTCTTGCGCAAGGCTGGCGCCGAGATGATCGGCTTCGAGCGCGAGCATGCGATCGAAGAGATGGTCTTCGGTGGTGTAGGCGAAGAGCACCGCCAGAAAGCCGCCGATGACGCCGGCCAGTGCCGCCATGGCGAGAAAAGCCACGGCGATTCGCCGGAACACGCTGCGTTGTTTCACTCCGGCACCTCCAGGCGCAGGCCGACGCCGTGCAGGGTCTTGAGCATGGGTTTGTCGAAGGGGCGATCCAGCGCCTGGCGCAGGCTGTAGATGTGGGTGGCCAGGGCATCGCTGGCCGGCGGTGCGTCGCCCCAGATCCGGTCGGCCATTTCCGAACGCGTCATCACCGCCGGGTAGGCTTCGGCCAGCGCGACCAGGATGTCGAAGGGCGTGTTGTGCAGTTCGAGCACCCGGCCCGCCCGCGTCGCAATGCGACGGCGGCGATCGATGGAAAGTTCACCGATCTGCAATTCACTGCGTTCGTGCAACTGGTGGCGCCGGCCGAGCGCATTGCAGCGCAGTAACAGCTCTTCGAGCGCGAAGGGTTTGGTCAGGTAGTCGTCGGCACCGGCCTCGAATCCTTCGACCTTGTTGTCGAGGGTGCTCCGGGCGGTCAGCATCAGCACCGGTAGATGCCTTTCGGCCGTCTCGCGCAACCGGCGGCAGACGACCAGGCCGTCGAGTCGGGGCAGTTGAAGGTCGAGCAGGACCACGTCGTAGGCCCCGGTCAGGGCCCGTTCCAAGCCAGCCTGGCCATCGGCGGCGTAATCGAGCCGGTGACCTTCGCCTTCCAGGTAGTCGATGATCGACGCGGCGAGCTCGGCCTGATCCTCGATCAGCAGAATGCGCAAGCTCGCCGCGCCCATCGGCTCAGTTCTCCAGCGCGGCGAGCTGTTCGCGCGCGGCGCTCGAGTCCGGCGAGCGATCCAGCAGGCTGGTGAGAACATCGCGCGCCGCATCGGTCTCGCCCAGGCGCTCGTGGGCCGAGGCCATCGCCAGGGTCACGTTCTCGTGCTCGAAGTACGGCGCACTGAGGCGCATCAGGTTCAGGGCGTCGCGGACTTGAGCTTCGTCGCCGGCGGCTTGGAGCTGGTAGTAACCCAGCAGGGCCAGGAACATCGCCTCGTGATCCGCCGGATTCCGGGCCAGGCGCTCGGCGGCGGCTTCCAGGCCGTCTTCGACGGCGATCTTCGCCAGGGCCATGGTGTTCTCGTTGCGATAGGGCACTCGAGGCTTCGGCGTGCCACCCATGGCGCGGATGGTGGCTTCGGCCGTCAAGGCGGTCGAGAAGGGGTTCTGCCCGGTGACCAGTCGCTCGTCGGTGACCACGTGCAGATGCATGATGCCTCCGGCATCGAATTGCCCGCCCTGTTCGAAGATGCGATCCTCCAGCGACCAGCCCTTGCCGTCCTTGCGGCCGAACAGGGCGTCTTCGGCGTTGGTGAAGGCCGTCAGGCGGCGGCCCTGAAGGAACGGTCGCCCGTCGATCTCGACGTTGACCAGGCCGGCCGGGCCGTGACAGACCGCGCCGATCACGTCGCCCCGGCTGTAAACCCGCTCGACGAGCGCCTGAAGATGGGGGTCGTGCGGCAGATCGATGGCCGCGCCGCTGCCACCGATCAGAAAGACCGCATCGAAATCGCTCGCGTTCACTTCGGCAAGCGGTGTGGTGTTGGTGGCGGCTGCCATGGCCTCGTCGTCTTCGAGAAAGCGCGTGTTATGCGCCCAGATCGGGTTGCGCTCTTCGGACTGCGGTTCGCCGCCGGCCGGGCTGGCGATCTCGACCTCGTAGCCGTTGTCGACAAAGGTCCACCAGGCCTGCGTGAGTTCGTCGAATTCGTAGCCCGACTCGGGGTTCTCGGCCGTGCCGGCGCTCGAGACCACAAGCAGGACACGCTCGGAAGCGCCGAGTGCCGTACAAAGGCCGAGGCCGGCGAGAAGAAGGATTTGCTTGATCATCGTGCACACTCCATCGGATTGAGTATGCACCAGCCTGCCCGAGATCGTCTCAAACGAATCTCAGATGCGTCGGCCTTGGATCCGAAGCGGTCCTCGGTGGAGACACCAGAATGAGGCCAGGCTGGAACTTGCCGCTTGCTGGTCCGACGGCGCTTGAAACTGGAGAGGGCCCGGCTACCCGGGCCCTCCGCGAGCGAATGCTGCCCCTGCAGCTCAGGGTGGGGGCGGTAGCGACGCCTCGAAGCGGTCGCGGAAGACGCCGTCGGTCGTTCCGGTATCCGTCGCGATGTTGTTGGAAGGATCCAGCTCGATCTGTTCTGGCGCGGCCTCGACGGTCGCCGTGTTGGTGATGCTGCTGTCTCCGGCGAAATCCACGGTGGCAGTGAGCGCGTAGATCACCGCGTCGTTGGGCGGGATGGAGACGGTATCGGTGATATCTCCGCTACCCGAGGTAGTGCAGCTTGCACCTCCGATGGCGTCGCAGAACCAGGTGGCGTCGAGCAGGTTGGGGGGCAGGATATCGCTGACGGTCGCCGAAGCAGCGGTCACGGTGCCGAGGTTTCTGACCGTGATGATGTAGGTCACGACCTGTCCGTCGAAGAGCACGTTCTGGCCGTCGTCCTTGGTGATCTGCAGGTCGATCCCGGCGAGCGTGGTCGAATCGGCGGCGGTGGCGGTTGCCGCATTGCTCGCGGCGTAGTCCACGCTGATGCCGAGCGGCGGGGCGCCCTTGGGGTAGGGGGAGTCGATGTCGACGGCATAGGTCAGCGTGGCGCTGTCTCCGCCGGCCTGGGTGCCGACATCCAGGGAGCATACGGATCCGGGCGTGGTGGCGGCGCAGTTCCAACCGGCGTTGCTCTGGCCGGCGTTGAACTGCGTATTGGTCGGCACGTCGATGGTCAGCTGTGCGGCGTCCGTGTCCTGCGAGCCCGTGTTGGCATACTCGACGTTGTAGATCACGGTATCCCCCGGTGCGAACGGGCCGCTCGATGCTTCGGTGATGCTCACGGCCAGCGAAGCTTCGGAAACGACTGTCACCGAATCCTGGGCGTTGACCGAGTCGGCGTTGTCGGCATCGAGTGTGGCGACGTTGGTGATGGTGTCGGTGGCGACATCGACGGAGTCGTCGACGCGCAGCGTGAAAACCACTAGCCCCGAGGCGCCGCCGCCGGCGAGGTCGCCCACGGCGAACTGGCAGGTGGATCCCGGCGTGAACGAGCCGCCGCAGTCCCAGCCGGCCGAGCTCTCTTCGGGCACGAAGGTTGTCTGCGCGGGCACGATGTCGGAGATGACGACATTGGCCGCGTCCTCGTTGCCGGTGTTGGCGTAGGTCATGGTGAAGCTCGGCGTGCCGCCCGGGGATACGCTCGTAATGCCGCCGGTGGTCTTGGCGAGTGACAGCGTGGGTGCGGAGGCCAGGGGCGTGCTGGTCATGGCCATCTCGGCTAAGCCGTTGGTGGCCGAAATGAACGCCGTGTTGTCAATGGCCGTTGTGTTCGCATCAATGGGGTTGTCGATCTCCACGGCGAACGCGATCGAGCCGGCGTCGCCGCCGGGCAGGGTTCCGAGCGACAACGAGCAGGTGTCGCCCGGCCCGCCGCCGGCCGGACAGGTCCAGCCCGGCGTGCTGTTGGTGGCGCTGAATGTGGTCTGGTCAGGAACCGTCTCGGTGATCGTGGTCTCCCCGGCATCCCGGTTGCCGGTATTGCCGTAGTCGATCGTGTAGGTGAGCAGGTCGCCGGGGCTGGCGGTTGTGGTCGGTCCGTCGTCTTTGGAAATGCCCAGGGTCACGCTTGCGGTGACGGGCGTGTCGAGCGTGAACGAATCACTCAGCGCCGGGGTCGTCGTGTCGAGGTCCACTTTATTGGACAGGTCGGTGAGCTCGGGCGCGACGGAACTGTCAACATCGATGACGAAGGTCGCCATCTGCATGCTGCCGCCGGCGAGCGTGCCGAGGGCGAGCGTGCAAGTGTCGCCGGCTTCTCCCGCGCCCAGGCAGGTGAAGGCGGATGAACCCGCTGCCTGGAAGGTCGCGTTCGCGGGGACGGTTTCGGTCAACACCGCGCCGTCGGCGTCGCGATTGCCAGTGTTCTCGGCAGTGATGGTGTAAGTCACGGTGTCTTCCGGCGTGATGTCCGTGGTGTCGGCGGTCTTGGTCACGCTGATGACTGCCGTGGCGTCCACGGGGGTGCTTTCCGTTGCTTGCGGGGTGGTCGCGGAGTTGGCCGCAGCGACCGAAACCGTATTGCCGATGGCACTCGTCGAGGCGCTGACGGATGCATCGATCGTCACGGCGAAGTCGACGCTGTCGGTACCGCCGGGCGCGATGTCCGGCCGCGACAGGGTGCAGGTCTGTCCGGCAGCGCCGCCCCCGGCGCAGGCCCATGCTGCGGTCGTTGCCGCATCGTCGAAGGTCGTGTCGGTCGGCACGGTTTCGGTCAGCACGACGCCGCTGGCGCGGCCGGCATCGGCGGCATTGCTGATGTCGATGGTGTAGCTGATCGTGTCGCCCGGAGAGGCCGACACCGCCACGTCGTCGGTCTTGGTGACGGACAGGTTCGGTCCGGGCTGCACGTCGATGCCCGTGGACGTGCCGGAGTTGAAGTTGCTCCCATTGAGCACTTGCTGGCTCTCTATCTGGGAGGCATCGAGGATGATCAGGCTGTTGCCCTGGTTGGAGACGCCGTCGCTCGGGTTTCCGAGCAGGTAGAAGGTGTCGGTCTGCTGGTCGAAGGCCGTCTGGCCCGAGCTCAGGGCGATGCTGAATCCGTTGTTGAGTTCGATGCTGCCACCGCCCACTTCCTGGTCGTCTATCAAGAATGTGTGGAGCGAGCGCACGCTGCTGCCGGCGACGAACAGCACCGTGTTGTCGCTGGCGCGGTACTCGGCGCCGAAGATGTTGGAAACGCTCTGCTCCAGGGGGAAGGGGCCGTCGACGAAAGGCGAGCTGGTGAGGTCGGCCACCTGGTACAGCTGGCCTTCTCCGCCATCGTCGGCGAGCACGAACAGGCGATCGTTGTCGAAATCCCCGGTGATGAGTCCGGAAGCGACGGTCAGCGGGCCGAGATCGGCCAGCAGGCTGAACGTTGCCGTGTTCGGCGCGCCCGGAGCAAGCGTGATTTCGTAGACGCCGACGTTGCCGTTTCCGGGAATCGTCGCGTAGGCATAGAGCCGATTGCTGGTCTTGTTGTGCCAGATGCCAAAGACGGTGGACTGGGTGAACCCTGCAGCCAGCTC
This sequence comes from Wenzhouxiangella sp., assembly GCA_036351755.1. Classification (GTDB taxonomy): domain Bacteria; phylum Pseudomonadota; class Gammaproteobacteria; order Xanthomonadales; family Wenzhouxiangellaceae; genus Wenzhouxiangella. The sequence continues at coordinate 34,397 of JAZBPT010000143.1, forward strand.
GTATTCAACGGCCGCGGCAGCGCCGTTGATGTCCACGGCATAGAGTTTGGAAGTTCCCGAATCGTTCGCGATCAGGTAATAGAGTTCGTCAGCGATGTTGATCGTCGTCACGCCCGACGAAGTTCCGATCCCGTTCGAATCGATGTTCGATCCGATCAGTGAGACTGATCCATCGATTTCACTGATCGAGGCGAGCTTGCGCAGCCCGGTATCGGGCGCAGTCGTCTGGGAGAATGAAGTGAGTACGGTCTGTCCGTGGCCCAGGGAAGTCAGCCCCAGCAGCACGAATAGAGCGATTGTCTTTATGGGGCGCATTTCTTTTTCTCGTTTCGGGCACAAGGGGGACAGAGTTCCACAAATCGGGTGGAAAAGCCAGAAAGCCCGTGAGTCAGCGGACTCGCCTGTCGAGAAACGCGGTTATGCGTCGGTGGGCGTCTTCCGCCGCCTCGGCGTTGTACTCGACGGCCACGAAGCCGTCGCGATAGGCGTTGGCCGGTGCGGACAGCCCGCCGCGGAATGCCTTGTAGTCGAAACCATGGTGGACCTGGGGATAGACCACCCACTGTGCGTCGTGCGCTTCGCTGAGCCTTCGGATCCGCTCGCACTCGGAAAGCGGTGTGAGTCGGTCCTCGCCGCCGACGAGGACGAGATAGTCGATGTGGATCGACAGGGAAGCGAAGGGCGTGCAGTCCGGATACAGCGCCACGACACGATCGGCTCCGATGCGGTCGCCTGCCAGAAACACGCCCGAGCCGCCGAGTGACCAGCCCACGAGGGCGACCGGGCCAGACAAACCGCTGGCCGCGCGCCCCTGGTCGGCGGCCAGCGAGATGGCCGTGGCGACATCTTCCAGTCGCGCCCCCCGGCTGCAGGTTCGTTGCATGCCGTAGGCTCTTTCGTAATCGGCGATCACGACGTGATGTCCCTGCGCGGACAACCGCCGGGCAAGCGGGCGCATCGGCTGGGTGTCGGGTCGGTCTGAAACTCCGCCGCATCCCGGCGCAAGCACGACGACGCTTTCGGCCGTGCCCCCGGCCGGAAACGCCTCGAAGACGAAGGCCTTCGGGTCGGCTTCGGGTGTGCCCGAGCACGCCGATGCAGCGAGGGCCACCAGGCCCAGGCATGTCTGCGCATATGGCGGCGTTGATCGTCTCATGCCGGCTCAGTATCGCCCACATTCGCGGACAGAAAAATTAGGAAAAGTTGAGGAATTGACGGGCTCGGGGCAAGCCATGTCTTGCAGAAACGCGCCACGGTCGGCCCTGACTGTGACAGACTGTTTGCTCGGACGCCGACAGGGAAACCGCATGGCCGGAGCGAGCCTACTCAGCCTTCTCGACGACATCGCCACCTTGCTCGACGACGTTTCCGTCATGACCAAGGTTGCCGCCAAGAAGACCGCGACCCTGGTCGCTGACGACCTGGCGGTCAACGCCGACCAGGTTACCGGCATTTCCGCCAAGCGCGAGCTTGCGGTCATCTGGGCGGTGGCCAAGGGCGCTACGCTCAACAAGATCATCCTGATTCCGGCCGCGCTGCTGGTCAGCGCGTTCATCCCGTGGGCGATCGTTCCCCTGCTGATGCTTGGCGGCTCCTTCCTGTGCTACGAAGGCGCCCACAAGGTCCATGAGAAGCTCTTTCACACCGACAGCGACAAAAAGGAGAAGGAAGAGCTGAAGAAGGCGTTCCGTGATCCAAAGGTCGACCTGGTGGCCTTCGAGAAGAAGAAGATCAAGGGGGCCATTCGCACGGATTTCATCCTCTCGGC
>JAZBPT010000144.1:0-9659 GCA_036351755.1 Wenzhouxiangella sp.
ACGGCGAAGATCGCCCAGAGGACGTCCCCGCCGAGCTCGATGAACCCGCGAATCGAGTCGAAGAAATTAGCTAGCGCTACCATGGCGACGCTCTGCGAGTCGTGCAATGATGCCGGCGGCCTGCTCTTCCAGGATCTGGATCAGGGAGCGGCTGCGGCTCTGCAGCAGACTGTGGAGAATCGTCAGCGGGATGGCCACCGTCAGACCCAGGACGGTCGTGATCAGGGCCATGGAAATACCGCCGGCCATCATGCGCGGATCACCCGTGCCGAACAGCGTGATCTGCTGGAAGGTCTGGATCATGCCGACCACGGTACCGAGCAGGCCGATCAGCGGCGCCACTACGTAGAGCACCTTGATCAGCGGCAGGCCCGATTCCAGCGGCGCGGTCTCGCGCAGGATCGCCTCGTCGAGCTTGAGCTCGAGGGTTTCGACGTCCTGGTCCGGGTTGTCCTGATAGACCTTCAGCACGCGGCCCAGGGCGTTGCCCTCGTCGGCCTCTTCGCGCTTGAGCTGGCGCTTGATGGCGTTGCCCTTGATGGTCAGCACGATGCCGCGCCACAGGGCGAACAGTACGCCGAAGATGCCCAGGGCGATAATCACGTAACCGACCTCGGCACCCTGACGGATGCGCTCCTGAATGGTCGGCGCACGGACGACCTGCGCCAGGATGGCGCCGCGGGTACCGTCTATGGCCATGTCGACAACTTCGTCGCCGCTAGCTTGCTGCAGATTTTCGGCCATGTTCTGGAAACGGCCGGCCGGCTGGCGGGGCAGCTCGACGAGCAGGCCCTGGTCGCCGTCCCACTGCAGGAACTTGCCGTTGGAGACGACGTTGAACACGCCGACCCGGACGACTTCGCGATTCTCTTCGCGCACGCCGTCGGCGTTGATCAGGTCGGACTGGAACTCGACGACCTTGCCCGACTCGGTGATCTCGCGAACCATTTCGTACCACATTTGGCGCAATTCGCCGACCGTGGGCAACTCACGCGCCTCGGCCAGGTTGGCGAAGAACTCCGAGCGGCCCGGGTACTGCGCGCTGACCATCGACTCGGCGAGGTTGCCGCGCATGTCGCCGGCGACCTGTCGGACGACGCCGAACAACTCGCCGAGATTGCCCATGCGCTCGTCCAGGGTCGTTTCCAGCTCGACAAGCTGCAGCTCGTTCTCGTCGAACTGGTTCTGCAGGCGATCGGAGCGCTGCTCTTCGGCGCGCAGCTCGGCGCGAGCCTCTTCGAGCAGCTGGCGCTGGTTGTTGCGCTCGTTGATGAAGCGCTGCAGGCGCTGCTGGTCGATGCGCTGCTCTTCCTGGGCTGCCTGCTGAACCTGCTGCAGCAGCTCGTCGAGGGTGTCCTGCGCGCTGGCCGCGAAGGGCATGGCCAGCGCCAGCACTGCAATAAGAAATCTAGTCATGCTCATCATTCACTCTCCGGGGCGGGCACGGGCAGCGGAATCAGGTCGGGCGCGACCTGGTTGCGGGCAATCGCCAGGCCGTCGCTGACGGGCAGCCGGTAGCCGTCGTCGAGCTGTTCGAACTGACGGCTGTTCGGGTTCCACCAGCCGGTCGACTCGCCGTCGAGCGACTGCCAGAACAGCAGGGTGCGACCCACGCGCAGGAATTCCACCTGCTGGCCGTCGGGCAACGCGCCGCGATAGGCCTCCATCGTTCGTCCGTATTCCAGTTCGGCCTGGTAGGACTCGATGATGAGGCGGAATTTCTCGGAGTTGGTGATATCCGAGCGATCCAGCGTGTCGACGACGTTCTCGGCGCGATCGAGACGCTCCTGGAGGCGGAAGGGCACGTCGGCCTGCACCAGCTGCTCGAGGGTCTCGGCCATCTCGATCATCAGCGGGACGACGTCGCGGTTGGTCTGCTCCAGGCCTTCGAGCTGCTCGTTGATCGAGGCAATCTCTTCTTCCTGGTTGTTGACCACCGCCTGCATCTGTTCGTTGTAGGCACGCAGGCTTTCGGTCTCCGCGAGAACCTGCCGATACTCGTCGATCAGCTGCTGGGTCTCTTCGTCGACCTGGTTGATCCGCTCCTGGGTCTGCGCGGCCTGACGCGTGATCTGGTTCTCGGTATCGATACTGCGGTCAAGCACCTGCGCGTGGGCGGCGAAAGCGCCGAGCATCAGCCCGGAGCCCAGCACCAGCAGGCGTGAAATAGGGGTTGAATGTTGTGACATTGTCGTATCCGCTATGCTTGAAATTCGTGGCTTTGCAAATGTCTTGGCATTGGCCTAGACCGGCAATCGAACTAGAATACCGCGCACACCCCCGAATTGAAAGACGAGGGGCCATCGCGAACCCGCACCGAATTGCCGGAATGCGGAACCTACCCGCATCCGGGCCCGACGTCAAATCCCGTGAACGCCAAAAACCCCTCGAACGAAGCCATGGATCCCAGCCGCCTCCCGCCCTGCGGGCTGCTCCGCCGTGTGGCGTCAATGGTTTACGACACATTGCTCGTCGTCGCGCTCGTGATGGTCGCGGCGGCCTTCGTCGTTCTCCCGGCGGGATCGGAGATCCGCTCGGGCACACTCTGGTTCCAGGCCTACATTCTCGTCGTCTGGTGGGCCTACTTCGCAGTCTGCTGGCGACTGCGCGCACAGACCGTTGGGATGCGGGCCTGGCGCGTGAAGCTCGTCGCAAAAGAAGGAGAGCGGGTCAGCTGGGGAGGAACCGTCGTGAGGTTCCTCGTCGCCTGGGTTTCGGCGGCAGCCCTGGGCCTCGGCTTCCTGTGGAGCCTGTTCGAGCCGCGACGACGCACCTGGCACGACATGGCGTCGGCCTCAAGGCTCGTTCTCCTACCCAAGCAAGCCAGACGCGGTTCACAGCGCTGAGGACGCGCCGTTGCGGCGCCCCTCGCCTCAGAGCCGCCTCAACAACAGCAGCCCGATCACGCCGAAGAACAGCGCCGGCAGGATCATCAACAGCCACAACGGGCCCGGCCAGAGCATGGCGGTGCCCTTGATGAGCCGGCTGATGACGAAGAACATCAACCCCAGCGAAAGACCCACGAAGGTGCTGAGCCCCCGGCCGCCCTGTCGTCCGCCCCGGAAGGCGAACGGCAAACTGACAAGGATCATGGCCAGGACATTGAGCGGGAAGAACAGCCGATTCCAGAGCGCCTGCCGGTACTGCCCGGTATCCAGTTCGTTGGCGTCGAGCAATTCGATCATGCCGACCAGGTCACCGATGGCGAGCATGCGCGGCTTGCTCACGGCAGAGGAGAAAAGGTCGTAACTGAGCGTTGAGTCCACGGTCACGGGGCCCTCGCGCGTGGACTCACCGCCCTCGAAAACCTCGCGACGGGACACGTTGCGGAACTGCCAGGAATCGCCGGTATGCGTCGCTCCCGTCGCATGCATCACCATGGTCGGCTTCATGCCTTCCTCGATGCGATAGACCAGGACGTTGCCGAACTCCGGCCGGTTATCGTCGGCCCAGGCCGAGTAGCCGATGCGCAGCATCATGTTGCCGTCCCGCAGCCAGAGCGCCCCGAATCGGCCCAGGTGGACCTGCCCGCTTCGCCACTGGTCCCGCTGGGCGTTAGCGCGCGCCTCCAGCCCCGGGATGACGAACTCGGCCAGCATGAACAGCACGATCAGGCACGCCCCGACCGACAGCATCACCGAGGCCAGGATCCGCCCGCGGTCGTAGCCGGCCGCCCGCATGGCAACCAGTTCATTCGTTGCAGCCAGCCCCCCGATCCCCAGCATGGTTCCGATGAGGGCGGCGAACGGAAAAATGTCGTAGAGCCTGCTGGGCATGGTCTGCACGATGAAGGCCAGCACCTGGAGCGGCCCGTAGTCGCCGGACATGTCCTGCGCCTCGCGCACCGCCTCGATCAGCGTGTAGAGCCCGACGAGCAGCACGGACACGATCAGCACCCACACGAGGACCGTGCGACTGATGTAGCGCCCCAGGATGCCCGCGGTCACCACGCCCTCCAGTGCCGCCAGAACAGGCCGAGCACGAGCAGCAAAAGGGCGCCGTGAACCGGCCAGAGCCCCGGACCGCGCATCGCTTCGTGCTGCTCCATGAGAATGAGCCCGCCGTGAATGGCGTTGCTGTAGACCAGATAGAGCAGAAGGGCCGCGACGACGCTGCCGTGCCGCCCCTGCCTCGGCTTGCGGCTCGACAGCGGCAGGGCCAGCAGGCCGAGCAGAACCCCGGCCAGCGGTGCGGCCAGGCGCCAGTGCCACTCCCGGCGCTCGGAGGGCGTGTCTGCCGGCCAGAGTTGAGGCAGGAAAAAGCGCGCCTCGCTTTCGACCGACGCGTCCTCAGGCGCCGGAAGCTTCAACTCATTGCGCGCGAACGACATCTCGCGAATCCCGCCCTCGAGCGGCTCCGAAAGATGCGACACCTGGTGGCCGTCGGTGAGCAGCAGGTAACGATCTTCGTCCTCGCCGGGCAGCCACAGCCGTCCGCTGCTGGCCGTGAGGACCTGCGTTGTGCCGTCCTCCATGTGCTGGATGAAGATGTCGCTGAGTTCGTCGCTGCGGCGATCGATACCCCCGACGTAGATTGTCGTGCGGCCCTGATTGAGACGATCGAATTGCCCCGGCCGCAATCCCGCCACCATGGCGTTGCGCGCGGCGTCGGCCAGCAGCGTGGCCGATCGCTCCACCGCCAGCGGCGAAAGCCAGCCGGACACGATCAGCAGCCCCCCGGCCCAGAGGAGCGCGACGGAAGCCACAGGCCGCAGCAATTTGCGGTAAGCCAGCCCCCCGGTTCGCATCACGACCATTTCGCTTTCTTCCTGCAGCCGGCCGAGCGTCATGAGAAGCCCCGTGAGCAGGGCCAGCGGCCCGACGAGCATGATGGCCTCGGGCAGTCTGAGCACCAGCATCAGGAGCACGCTGCCGCCGGGCAGGTCGCCCTGCGCCGCCTCCCCGAGCAGTTCGGCCAGGAACAGTGCGCTGACCACGCCGAGGAACACGACCAGGCTCAGGACGCTGGCGAGCAGGCCCTGACGCAGGATGTAGCGCTGGAGAATCAGCATCCGGACTTCAGCCGCTGATGGTTACAATGAAGGGCTGCCATTATCATGCAGAATAACTTCGAATCTGAGCAGGACTTGAGAACCCATGCAGTTTACAACCACCGATGCCGCGCCGAACGCGGTTGATACCGATTGCCTGATCGCGGGCCTGAGTGAAGACGGGCTCGCGGGCCACCTCGCCGACATCGACCGGGCCAGCGAAGGCCTGTTGTCACGCCTGCATGAAAGCGGCGACCTCCCGGCGAAGGCCGGCCAGACGGTCATGCTGCACGCCGTGCCCGGCATCAAGGCAGACCGCCTGCTCGTCGTGGGCCTCGGCAAGGCCGAGAAGTTCGACGGCGTCGCCTACGACAAGGCGGTCAAGGCCGCCGGCAAGGCCCTGAGACAATCGCGGGCGAAGTCCGCTCACTGCCTCCTCGCCGATGTCGACGTGGCCGACCGCGGCGACGACTGGAAGCTGCGGCAGGCCGGCATCGCGCTGGTCTACGCCGACTACGTCTACAGCGCCACCAAGAAACCCAAGGACGACGCGCCGCCGGCAACCGAGACGGTCAGCTTCCCTGCCGCCAACGGCGTGGCGCAGCAGCTCTCGCTGGCCTCGGCGATCGCCGCCGGCATCCAGCGCGCTCGCGACCTGGCCGACCTGCCGCCCAACATCTGCACCCCGGCCTACCTGGCCGAAACCGCCGAGAAAATGGCCGCCGAGCACGACAAGCTCGAAGTCGAGATTCTCGAGGAAGACACCATGCGCTCGCTCGGAATGAACGCCCTGATGGCAGTCGCCGAGGGCAGCGCCAACCGTCCGCGCCTGATCCGGCTGAGCTGGAAGGGCGGCGCCTCCGGCGACGCGCCGCTGGCCATGGTCGGCAAGGGCGTGACCTTCGACACCGGCGGCATCTCGATCAAGCCGCGCGACCTGATGGAGCAGATGAAGTTCGACATGGGCGGCGCGGCCGCCACGATCGGCGCCATCGAAGCCGTCGCCCGGCTCGGCCTGCCGATGAACGTCGAGGGCGTGGTCGCCGCCGTCGAGAACATGCCCGACGGCAAGGCTTACCGCCCCGGCGACGTCATCACCGCGATGAACGGCAAGACCATCGAGGTGCACAACACCGACGCCGAGGGCCGCATGATCCTGGCCGATGCCCTGTCCTGGACCGGCCAGAAGCTCAAGCCGCAGACCACCGTCGACATGGCTACCCTGACCGGTGCCTGCGTCGTGGCCCTGGGTCATCACGCCAGCGCGGTCATGACGCAGGACGACGAACTGGCCGAGGAATTGCTCACCGCCGGCCAGCGCTCGGCCGACCGCACCTGGCGCCTGCCGCTGTGGGACGACTACCAGGAGCAGATCGAGTCGCCGTTCGCCGACATGAAGAACATCGGCGGCATGCCGGCCGGCAGCATCACCGCCGGCTGCTTCCTGTCGCGCTTCGCCGAAGGCCAGCGCTGGGCCCACATCGACTGCGCCGGCTCGGCCTGGCAATGGGGCAAGCCCGAATCCGGCACGGGCCGGCCCGTGGGCATGCTCGTCGACTGGCTCGTGCACCGCGCCGGCGGCTGGGACGCCCTCGGCTGAGGTTTGGCGCGTCCCTGAATATTGCGGCTTCGGCACCGCTCGGTGCCGGTTGGCCTCACGCCAAGGCGCGAAGGCGCAAAGGGCGCCAAGAAAGAAGGGTAATGCACTGGATGAGCGTACGAATCCTTAACGGAGCAAGCGTTTCCTTGAACGTCGTTTCTCCTTTCATTTCCTTGGCGAACTTGGCGCCTTCGCGCCTTGGCGTGAACCACTGTTTCCCATGCGTGTAGATTTCTACGAAATGGGCGGGCGGTTTTCCGATCCGCTGTATGTGGCCGGGGTGCTGGTTTCCAAGGCCTGGCCGGCGACGAAGGACATTGCCGTCGTCGGGTCGGCCGGCGACCTGGCGAAGCTCGACGCGCAGCTGTGGGAACAGCCCGAGGGCCGTTTCCTGCCGCACGATCGCGCACCCGCGAAGGCGCCTATCCAGCTCCTCGAGCAGGCCCCGGCCGAGGCCGGCATCCTGATCAATCTGGATCCGGCCTCGCCTCTGCCGGAGGGCCGCTACCAGCGCGTGCTCGAGATCGTGCCGCCCGACGAGTCGCTCAAGCAGAAGCTGCGCGAGCGCTGGATGGCCTGGAAACAGCGTGGCGCAGAATTGCAGCATCATGTACTGAAATAGACAGAAGGGTTTCAGGTTTCAGGTTTCGGGTTTCAGGGGCGGGCTTCGATGGGGCTTTCCTGAAACCTGGAGCCTGAAACCTGAAACCTTCGAGACCCAGAGAGATCCCGAAGACCATGGACAAGACCTACAACCCCGACCAGATCGAAGCCCGCTGGTACCCGTACTGGGAAGACAAGGGCTGCTTCAAGCCCTCCGGCGAAGGCGAGCCGTTCACCATCCTGCTGCCGCCACCGAATGTCACCGGCACGCTGCACATGGGGCATGCCTTCCAGCACACGCTGATGGACGCGCTGATCCGCTACCAGCGGCTCAAAGGGCGCGACACGCTCTGGCAGGTCGGGGTCGACCACGCCGGCATCGCCACCGAAATGGTCGTCACGCGCCAGATCGAGGCCGAGGGCGGCAAGCGCGACGACTACACGCGCGAGGAATTCATCGAAAAGGTCTGGGACTGGAAGGAGCATTCCGGTTCGACCATCACCTCGCAGATGCGCCGCCTGGGCGCCTCGGCCGACTGGTCGCGCGAGCGCTTCACGATGAATCCGGATCTCTCCGAGGCGGTCAACGAGACTTTCGTGCGCCTCTACGAGGAAGGCAAGATCTACCGCGGCCCGCGCCTGGTCAACTGGGATCCGGTCCTCAAGACGGCCATTTCCGACCTGGAAGTGGTCAACAGCGAAGAGGCGGGCAAGCTCTGGTCGATCCGCTATCCGCGCACCGACGGCGAAGGCGACGTGATCGTCGCCACCACCCGTCCGGAAACCCTGCTCGGCGACGTGTGCGTGGCCGTGCACCCCGACGACGAACGCTACGCGGACCTGGTCGGCAAGACCGTCGAGCTGCCGCTGACCGGCCGACAGATTCCCGTCGTCGCCGACGACTACGTGGACATGGAATTCGGTACCGGCTGCGTGAAGATCACCCCGGCCCACGACTTCAACGACTGGGAAGTCGGCCACCGCCACGACTTCGAGCCGATCAACATCTTCACGCCGACGGCCGAGATCAACGACAACGCGCCCGAGGCCTACCGCGGCCTCGACCGCTTCGAGGCGAGAAAGCGCGTGATCGAAGACCTGAAGGCGCAGGACCTGCTGGTCGAGGAGAAGCCACACAGCCTGATGGTGCCCCGCGGGGACCGATCGGGCCAGGTCATCGAACCCTTCCTGACCGACCAATGGTTCGTGAAGATGGACGAGCTCGGAAAGATCGGTCTCGAGGCGGTCGAGTCGGGCGACGTCGAATTCGTGCCCGGCAACTGGATCAACACCTATCGCCACTGGATGGAAAACCTGCAGGACTGGTGCATCTCGCGCCAGCTGTGGTGGGGCCACCGCATCCCCGCCTGGTACGACGCCGAAGGCAATGTTCACGTCGGCCGCACCGAAGACGAGGCCCGCGCCAACAGCGATCTGCCCGCCGACGCCAAGCTGACTCAGGATGAAGACGTGCTCGAGACCTGGTTTTCGTCCGCCCTGTGGGCGCATTCCACGCTCGGCTGGCCCAATGAGGCGCGCATGGACAGCGAGGGCTTCGATCGCTACCTGCCCACCTCGGTGCTGATCACCGGCTTCGACATCATCTTCTTCTGGGTCGCGCGGATGATCATGATGACGAAGCACTTCACCGGGAAGGTGCCCTTCGAGCAGGTCTACATCACCGGCCTCATCGGCGACCGCGACGGGCAGAAGATGTCGAAGTCGAAGGGCAACGTCCTCGACCCGATCGACCTGATCGACGGTATCGACCTCGAAGACCTGGTGGAAAAGCGCACCGCCTCGATGATGCAGCCGCAAAAAGCCAAGGCCGTTGCCAAAGCCACCCGCGAAGAGTATCCCGAAGGCATTCCCGCCTTCGGCGCGGACGCCTTGAGATTCACCTTCACGGCGCTCGCCGGTCACGGCCGCGACATCAAGTTCGACCTGGGCCGCTGCGAGGGCTACCGCAACTTCCTCAACAAGCTCTGGAACGCCGCGCGCTTCACCCTGATGAACACCGGCGAAGAAAAGCTGCCGGTACCGGCCGAGAACGAGTACGACGTTCTCTCACGCTGGATCCGTTCGCGCCTGAGCCGAGCGATCAACGAGGTGGATGCCGCCCTGGCCGACTACCGCTTCGACCTGGCCGCCAAGGCGCTCTACGAATTCGTCTGGCACGAGTTCTGCGACTGGTACCTGGAACTCGCCAAGCCCGCCCTGGCCGAGGACGCCGACGAGGCCACCGCACGAGCCACGCGCCACACCCTGGCGACGGTGCTGGAAGCCACGCTCAAGCTGCTGCACCCCTTCGTGCCCTTCATCACCGAGGAAATCTGGCAGCGCGTGCGAATCCCCGCCGGCGTTGAAGCCGAAACCATCATGGCCACGCGCTGGCCGGAAGCCGGCGCCATCGACGAAGCGGCCGAGCAGGACGCCGAGTGGCTCAAGACCGTGATCTCCGCCATC